>NZ_JBAPRN010000455.1:0-11594 GCF_049281135.1 Mycobacterium sp.
CAACTCCTGCGTTTCAGCCCGAATTCAGGCGGCTGCCGGATCGAGCCGGCCGAGTCCACGCAGCCACGAGATCAGCAGCCGCAGCCCGTCGTCGAAGGAGATGGGCTCATAACCGAGGCGCCGGGCGGTCAGGTTGTCGTCGCTTCTCAGCTTGCGCTCGCTCTTGGCCGCAGCCTTCGCAATGGCCATCAAGGTGGGCCCGAATTCGGCGGTCAACGCCTCGGGATCCGTACGGTAATCGAGATCCTGGACACGATGGTCGATTCCGGCGATCTCGCAGGCTCGATTGATTCCGCCGGCGGTGCTGAAGCTTTCCTGCGGCCGGCCGACCAAAAGGTAGCGCTCGCCCGCCACGCCGCGATCCAGCGCCGCGATCGAACCCATCGCGACGTCCTTGCCCGCCACCCACGTCACCGGAAAAGCGAGGTAGCGCTTGATCTTTCCGCGCATGCCCGCCAGCAACACCCGATTGAAGCTGGTTCGGTACAAGGCGCGTTCGACGACCGGGGCAGGGCCGAAAATCGCGCCGGGGTGACACGTCAGCACGTCGTCGCCCGCGGCGGCGCGCCGGTGCGCTTCCTGAAAAGCGGCGAGCTTGGTCACGGTGTAGGGGTCTTTGGGTGGGTTGTCCAGCACGGGTGCCTCTTCGAAGTCGACTCCGGTGCTCAGATCGAGGAAGGTGGCGGTGCTCAGTGCCACCACCCGACGCATGCCGTGCGCTTTGCCCGCATCCAGAACGTTGGCGGTGCCGACCATGTTGACCGCCTTGAAGTCTTCGAGGTCCTGGCTCGCGCCACCCAGTAACGCCGCACAGTGGATGGCCGCTTCAGCGCCCTTGGCCGCGCGCAGCACGTCGTCGCCGTCGCGGATGTCGCCCTTGACCAGCTCGACTCCGATATCGGACAGCGCGGGGGCTTCGTCCGGATTGCGGACCAGGGCCCGAACCTGATCGCCCCGCTGGATCAACTGCTCGCAGACATTGCCGCCGGTCTGCCCGGTCGCGCCGGTGACGAAAATCGTGCTGGGCATGGCCGTCCTCCTCGGTGTTACATATCGAACATTTTCAGTCACAACTGTAAACCTTGACGTGCGATTGTTCTATATTTAGATTCATGGCACTCGATCCTTCAAGCGTCCTTCTCACCGACCGCGTCGCCGTTGTCACCGGCGCCGGCTCGGGCATCGGCCGCGGCATCGCGGCGGGTTTCAAGGCATTCGGTGCGAAGGTGGCAATCTGGGAGCGCAACCCCGAGTCGTGCGCGTCCGCCGCAGCCGAGATCGGTGCGCTCGGCATCACAGTCGACGTCCGCGACAGTGCTGCGGTGGATGCCGC
Source organism: Mycobacterium sp. (assembly GCF_049281135.1). Taxonomy (GTDB): domain Bacteria; phylum Actinomycetota; class Actinomycetes; order Mycobacteriales; family Mycobacteriaceae; genus Mycobacterium. The sequence continues at coordinate 1,334 of NZ_JBAPRN010000455.1, forward strand.
GCTGGCGCAGACTTCCGCCGAGCTTGGTCCGGTGACGATCCTGGTCAACAACGCCGGCGGGGTCTTCTGGTCGGGGATCCTCGACACCACCGAGAACGGCTGGGACGCGCTGTACAAATCGAACCTGCGCCACATCTACCTGTGCACCCAGCGGGTGGCCCGCGTCCTCGTCGAGCAGAAATTGGCGGGCAGCATCATCAGCGTGACGTCGATCGAAGGTGTCCGCGCCGCACCGGGTTTCGCGACATACGCGGCGGCCAAGGCCGGTGTCATCAACTACACCAAGACCGCGGCACTCGAACTCGCCCCACACGGCATCCGGGTCAACGCCCTGGCCCCCGACATCACCTTGACCGAGGGGATCATGCAGATAGCCCCGCCGGGCGCCGAACAGCGGTTCGGTCGCACGGTCCCGATGGGTCGCGCGGGCCACGTCGACGAAATGGCTGGCGCAGCAGTGTTTCTCGCGTCCGACATGGCCAGCTACATCACCGGGCAGACGATCCACGTCGACGGCGGCACTCAGGCCGCCAGCGGCTGGTATCACCATCCGGAGACCGCCGCGTACGTGCTCGGCCCGAGCTAGTCGCCGGTGTCCATCATGACGTGTGCGGACATTCCACCGTCGATCGCAATCATTTGTCCGGTGATGTAGCGAGACTGCTCCGAAGCCAGGAACACGACCAGGTCGGCGACGTCTTGTGGTTGTCCGAGGTACGGCGTCAGCGTGGCGCGGCCGAGGCGACCGATGATGTCCTCGGATAGGTGCGCGCGTACGGCGTCGGTCAGGATCAAACCGGGCACGATGGTGTTCGCCCGCACGCCGCCCTTTCCCTCACTGGTCGCGACGTACATCGTCAAGGCGTGCACCCCGGACTTCGACACCCCGTAGGCCAGGCGGGTCCGGTCACCCGACAGCGCCGCCCCCGACGACATGTTGATGATGGAACCGCCGCCGCTCTGTCGCATTTCGGGCACCGCGTGCTTGCACATCAGCAGCTGGCTGCCGAGGTTGACTTCCAAAGACCGCTGCCACACATCCAGCGCCATCTCGCTGACGGTGGTATCCCGCGACAGGAAGCTGCTGGTGGTCAGCGCCGCATTGTTGTGCAGCACATCGAGGCGGCCGAACTCCGCCACCGTGGACCGCACGACATGTGCGGCCGCGTGCTCTGCTGCGAGGTCGCCGCCGAGTGCAATGGCCTGCGCCCCCGTCCGCCGAATCTCGTCGACGACCTCCGCGGCCTTCGCCTCGTCGATATCGACAACCGCGACGGCGGCGCCTTCACGCGCCAATTCGTGCGCCGTTGCCGCACCGATCCCGCCGGCACCCCCAGTGACTATCGCAACCTTTCCGGCGAGTCTGGACATCGAGTTCTCCCAACGCCGGTCTTTTCGGTGACGCTAAAGAAAGTTAGCCTGATTCGATGCCGCGTATTGCGCCAATCCCGATGCAAGAGCTCAGCTCACACTCCCGCGAAATCGTGGAGGCCGGCGTCGCGGCCGGACTCTATGCGACCCCGGTTCCCTTGCAGATCTTCGCCTATCGCAGCGCGCAGCTCGAACAGGTCAACATGGCCAGGACCCACCTCGGTGCCGGCACCCTGCTCGGCGGCCGGATACTGGAGCTGTTGCGTATTCGCAGCGCCCAACTGGGCGAATGCGAGCCCTGCAGCCAATCACGCAAGCATGACTCGATCACCGACGAGGATGTCGCGTGCCTGCTGGCGCCGGGCCATGGCGCGCTGACGCCGCAGGAGCAGATGGCCGTCGAGTTCATCGACCTGCTCTCCGCCGATCACCACGCGATGGACGACGAGTTCTACAAGCGGTTGGGGGAGCACTTCAGTGCCGCACAGATCGTCGAGCTCGGGTTCACTTGCGCCGGGGTGATGGGACTGCACCGCTTCATCCATACCCTCGACGTCTACGGCGAGTCGACGCCTGTCATCGCCTACTCCTCCGACCAGGTCGATTCGTCGAGGTAACTACCCGCGTCGCTGACCGAGCAGGTCGGCCCAGTCGCGCGGCACCCGGTCGTGCGGACCCGGCACCGTCTGGTCCTGCGGATGGCATTGCGGTGCGGCAAGTTCGGGACCGTCGTAGTAGTCATTGGTCTTGTAGTCCCAGAACCAGTCCTCGCCCGGTTCGAACGATCGGATGATCGGGTGTCCAGTCTCTCGCCAGTGCTGTGTTGCATGCCGGGCCAGCGAATCGTCGCAGCAGCCGATGTGGCCGCAGGCCGCACACCGTCGCAGGTGGAACCACCAACCACCGGCGGCATCACACTCGACGCAGCCAACACCGCTGGGCGGCACCGATGGGTCGACGGCATGCATGGCGACTGCTACTCCCACTCGATGGTGCCGGGCGGCTTGCTCGTGACATCGAGCACCACGCGATTGACCTCGGCCACCTCGTTGGTGATCCGGGTCGAAATCCGTTCCAGCACTTCGTAAGGCACCCGTGTCCAGTCGGCGGTCATGGCGTCTTCGCTGGAAACCGGTCGCAACACGATCGGATGCCCGTATGTCCGGCCGTCGCCCTGCACGCCCACCGACCGGACATCGGCGAGCAGCACCACCGGGCACTGCCAGATCTGCTGGTCCTGACCGGCCGCGGTCAGCTCCTCGCGCGCGATCGAGTCGGCACGGCGCAGCGTGTCCAACCGAGCCGCGGTGACTTCACCGACGATGCGGATCGCCAGGCCGGGGCCCGGAAATGGCTGGCGCGCAACGATTTCCTCGGGCAGGCCCAATTCGCGTCCGACTGCGCGCACCTCGTCTTTGAACAGAAGTCGCAGCGGCTCGACAAGGGTGAACTTGAGGTCATCAGGCAAGCCACCGACATTGTGGTGGCTCTTGATGTTCGCGGCACCGGTCCCGCCGCCGGACTCCACCACGTCGGGATACAGCGTTCCTTGCACCAGGAACTCGGTCTCGTTGTCCCCCAGTGCATCCCGCACGGCACCTTCGAACGCCCGGATGAACTGCCGCCCGATGATCTTGCGCTTGCCCTCGGGATTGGTCACCCCGGACAGCGCCTCGAGGAAGGTCGCCTCCGCGTCGACCGTCACCAGGTTGGCGCCGGTTGCGGCGACGAAGTCGCGCTGTACCTGGGCGCGCTCGCCGGCACGCAGCAGCCCGTGGTCGACGAACACGCACGTCAACCGGTCCCCGACGGCGCGCTGCACCAGCGCGGCGGCCACCGCCGAATCCACCCCGCCGGACAGCCCGCAGATCGCGTGCCCGTCACCGACCTGACTACGGACCTGTTCGATCAATGCCTCGGCGATGCCGGCCGGTGTCCAATCCGCGGCGATGCCGGCGAAGTCGAGCAGGAATCGCGTGAGCACCTGCTGGCCATGCGGCGTGTGCAGGACCTCGGGGTGGTACTGCACGCCGGCCAGTCGCCGCGACCGATTCTCGAAGGCGGCCACCGGGGCACCCGCGCTGGTGGCCGCCACCTCGAACCCGTCCGGCGCCGAGGTGACGGCGTCGCCGTGACTCATCCAGACCGGCTGGGTGTCGGGAAGATCCGAATGCAGGTCACCGCCAACGACTTTCAGTTCGGTTCGGCCGTATTCGCTGGTGCCGGTGCGCGCGACGGTACCGCCGAGCGCCTGGGCCATCGCCTGAAATCCGTAACAGATACCGAACACCGGCACGCCAAGGTCGAACAACGCCGGGTCGAGTTGCGGCGCGCCTTCGGCGTACACGCTGGCCGGGCCGCCGGATAAGACCACCGCCTGCGGATCGCGGGCCTTGATCTCGTCGACCGACGCCGTATGCGGGATCACTTCGGAGAACACCCGCGCCTCGCGCACCCTGCGGGCGATCAACTGGGCGTATTGCGCGCCGTAATCGACGACCAGCACGGGACGGGGCGATGCTGACTCCACCGGCACAGTCTAGAGGCGCACCCTCAACCGCTCATCGCTTGACGTTCGTGTAGTCATATGTCTACACTCACGTCCATACGACTGTAGTCGACTGACTACAGGAAGGTTGAGAGGACAGCACCATGACGGCTCCGTCGACATCGATATTGACCGTGACCCAGTTGGGCAGCCGCATCGGCGCCCGCATCGACGGCGTGCAACTGGCCGGCGATCTGGACACCGACAGTGTCGAGCAGATCCGAGATGCGCTGTTGCGCCACAAAGTGATCTTCTTCCGCGACCAGCACCACCTCGACGACGCGCAACAGCACGCCTTCGCCGCCCGGATCGGTACGCCCATCGCCCATCCCGCGATGCAGCAGGAGAACATGCCGATCATCACGCCGATCAACTCCGAGTACGGCAAGGCCAACCGCTGGCACACCGACGTGACGTTCGTCGCGAACTACCCGGCGGCGTCGATCCTGCGCGCGGTGACGCTGCCGAGCTATGGCGGATCGACGCTGTGGGCCTCGACCGCGGCGGCATACCGAGCGCTGCCCGAGCCGCTCAAACACCTCGCCGACAATCTCTGGGCGCTGCACAGCAACCGCTTCGACTATGTCGCCCCGCCCGAGGCGCAGACCCACGACCAGAAGTCGCACCGGGCCCGGTTCGAGAAGATCGACTTTCGCACCGAGCACCCCGTCGTACGGGTGCATCCCGAGACCGGTGAACGCACGCTGGTGGCCGGGGATTTCGTGCGCGGCTTCATCGGAATGGACAATTACGAGTCGCAAACCCTCCTCGAGTTGCTGCAACGACGAATCACCATGCCGGAGAACACTGTTCGATGGAACTGGGCGCCGGGCGACGTCGCCATCTGGGACAATCGCGCTACCCAGCACCGGGCCATCGACGACTACGACGACCAGTACCGGCTCATGCACCATGTCACCGTCGAGGGCGACGTGCCCGTCGACGTACACGGCGAACGCAGCCGGGTGATCAGCGGGGCGCCGCTGCAGGCGGTCGACACCGCCGCCGGCTGACGGTAGGTGAGCGGTTACTCAGAGGCGACGCGGCGCCACGTGCAGGAGATGGACGCGATGCGCCTGGAGCTGCTGATCCAGCGAACGCCGGGCAAACTCGACGCCGATCGATTCCGCGAAGCCTGGCTGCGGCTCGCCGAAGGCGCGTTCACCGCCGCACCTCCGACCTGACCGCTCGACGCAAGGTCCGGCTAGCCGAACAGCCGGAAAACAGTCGGTCAGCCCGAACGTGTGGCGAACCAGCATCGGGCATGGTGAGGTGGTAACTGGCCGCGGCCGAAATCACCCCTGGCCGACGTCATCCCAGAAGGGAGCTCCGCCGTGCTGGGTCTACCGGAAGCCGTGCACGCCTGCCTGTTCGATCTCGACGGTGTTCTGACCGACACCGCGAGTGTCCACACCAAGGCATGGAAGGTCATGTTCGACGCGTTCCTGCAGCATCATGCCGAACAGACCGGCGAGCCGTTCGTCCCGTTCGATCCGGTCGAGGACTACCTGAAATACGTCGACGGCAAAAAACGTGAAGACGGCGTCCGGTCGTTTCTGGCCAGCCGCGGCATCCAGCTGCCCGACGGCGATCCCGACGACTCGGGCGACAAGGACACCGTCTACGGCTTGGGCACCCGGAAAAACGACGCGTTCCAGGAGACGTTGCAGAACGACGGCGTCAAGGTATTCGACGGCTCGCGCCGTTACCTGGAGAAGGTGGCCGCCGCGGGTCTCGCTACGGCGGTGGTGTCTTCCAGCGCCAACACCCGCCAGGTGCTGGAGATCACCGGGCTCGAAAAGTTCATCCAGCAGCGAGTCGACGGCGTGACCCTGCGCGAGGAACACATCGCCGGCAAGCCCGCGCCAGACTCCTTCTTGCGGGCGGCCCAACTGCTGGGAATCGAAGCGGCCGCGGCCGCAGTGTTCGAAGACGCGCTGTCCGGAGTGGAGGCAGGGCACGCCGGCCACTTCGGGTACGTCGTCGGCGTGGACCGGGTGGGCCAGGCCGAAGCGCTGCGCCAACACGGCGCCGACGTTGTCGTGACCGATCTCGCCGAACTGCTTTAGGACGCAAACATGATCTCGGATGACACCTTCCCCGTCGAACCGTGGCAGGTCCGCGAAACTCGGCTGGATCTCAATGTTCTGGCTCAATCGGAGTCGCTGTTCGCGCTATCCAACGGGCACATCGGAATTCGCGGCAACCTCGATGAAGGCGAGCCGCACGGCCTGCCCGGCACGTATCTGAACTCGTTCTACGAAGTCCGGCCGCTGCCCTACGCCGAAGCGGGCTACGGCTACCCGGAGGCCGGACAAACCGTCGTCGACGTCACCAATGGCAAGATCCTGCGCCTGCTGGTCGACGACGAGCCGTTCGATGTTCGCTACGGCAAGCTGTTGAGCCACGAGCGGGTGCTCGACCTGCGGGCCGGCACGCTGAAGCGATACGCGCACTGGGAGTCACCAGTCGGCAAGCAGGTCATGGTGACTTCGACCCGGCTGGTGTCGCTGGCACAGCGCAGTGTTGTCGCCATCGAGTATGTGGTCGAGGCGGTCGAAGAATTCGTCCGTGTCACAGTGCAATCCGAGCTGGTCGCCAACGAAGACCAGCCCGTCACATCGGGCGACCCGAGGGTCGCCGCCATCCTCGACAAACCGCTGGAGGCCGTCCAGCACGAGGACACCGAATGCGGTGCACTGCTGATGCACCGGACGCGCGCCAGTGCGCTGATGATGGCCGCGGCGATGGATCACGAGATCGCGGTCGAAGGTCGCGTCGAGATCACCAACGACGCAGGCGACGACCTCGCCCGTACGACCGTGATCTGCGGGCTGCGGCCGGGCCAGCAGCTGCGGATCGTGAAATACCTGGCATACGGCTGGTCCAGCCAGCGTTCCCGTCCCGCGCTTCGCGACCAGGCCGCCGCGGCGTTGCACAGCGCCCGCTACAGCGGCTGGCAGGGCCTGGTGGACGCGCAGCGCAAGATCCTCGACGACTACTGGGACAGCGCCGATGTCGAGGTCGAGGGCGACCCGGTCTGCCAGCAGGCGGTGCGGTTCGGGCTCTTCCACCTGCTGCAGGCGAGTGCACGAGCCGAACGGCGCGGCATCGCCAGCAAGGGTCTGACCGGCACCGGGTACGACGGCCACATCTTCTGGGACACTGAGGGATTCGTCCTTCCGGTGCTGACGTATACATTGCCGCATGCCGCCGCCGACGCATTGCGTTGGCGCGCTTCAACTTTGGATTTGGCCAAGGAGCGCGCTGCGCAGCTGGATCTGAAGGGCGCCAGCTATCCCTGGCGTACGATTCGCGGCCAGGAATGCTCGGCCTACTGGCCCGCCGGCACCGCTGCTTGGCACATCAACGCCGATATCGCCATGGCTTTCGAGCGCTATCGCGTCGTCACCGGCGACGAGTCGCTGGAGAAGGACTGCGGGCTGGAGGTGCTCGTCGAGACGGCACGACTGTGGCATTCGCTGGGCCACCACGACCGCCACGGCGTATGGCACCTGGACGGGGTCACCGGTCCCGATGAATACACCGCAATCGTCCGGGACAACGTGTTCACCAACATGATGGCGGCCCACAACCTGCGGGTGGCAGCCGATGCGTGCACGCGCAACTCCGAGACCGCCCGAGATATGGGCGTGAGCAGCGATGAGACTGCTGCTTGGCGAGATGCCGCTGATGCCGCCCACATTCCCTTCGACGAAGAGCTCGGCGTGCATCCGCAGTCCGAAGGATTCACCACGTATGCCGAGTGGGACTTCACCGAGAAGACCTCCTACCCGCTGTTGCTGCACGAGCCGTACGCGTTGCTCTATTCGGCTCAGGTGATCAAGCAAACCGATCTGGTGTTGGCCATGTACTGGCAAAGCCACAAATTCACCGACGAACAGAAGGCGCGCAACGTTGACTACTACGAGCGGCGCACGGTGCGCGACTCGTCGCTGTCGGCCTGCACCCAGGCGGTGATGTGCGCCAACGTCGGGCATTTGGAGCTGGCGCACGACTACACCTACGAGGCGGCGCTGGTCGACCTGCGCGACCTGCACCACAACACCCGCGACGGGTTACACATGGCGTCGCTGGCCGGCGCGTGGACCGCTCTGGTCGCAGGCTTCGGTGGCCTGCGCGACGACGAGGGACTCCTGGCCCTGAACCCGTATCTGCCCGACGGCATCTCACGACTGCGGTTTCGGTTGCGCTGGCGCGACTTCCGGCTCACGGTGGACGTCAGCCACGAGGAGGCGACCTACACGCTACGCGACGGGCCCGGGGGTGAACTGACCATCCGGCACGACGGCGAGGATCTCGAGCTCAGCACCAGCGCGCCGACGACGGTCACGTTGAAAAAGCGTGAGCCGCTGCTGCCACCGCCGCAGCAGCCACCCGGACGCGAACCGCTACACCGGCGCCGCTGAGGGGCCCGATCAACCAGCCGAGCTGACCGGTTCGATCGGCAACCATCGCAGCGCGCCGGGCGCATCGGCCGGCACCACCGGATGCTGCGGCGCGATCGGATCGAGTCGGCGATAGGGCTCACCCTGCCGCGGCCGCAGATCGTTTTCACCCTTGTTCGGCCACAGCGACGCGGCCCGCTCGGCCTGCGCCGATATCGACAGCGAGGGGTTGACGCCGAGGTTCGCCGAGATCGCCGCACCGTCTACCACGGACAGTGTCGGGTAGCCGTACACCCGGTGATACGGGTCGATCACGCCGTGTTCGGCGCTGTCGCCGATCACCGCGCCGCCGAGGAAGTGCGCGGTCAGCGGAATGTTGAACAGCTCGCCCCAGGTGCCGCCGGCCACCCCGTCGATCTTGGCGGCGATGCGACGGGTGACTTCGTTGCCGGCCGGAATCCACGTTGGGTTCGGCTCGCCGTGCCCCTGCTTGCTGACATACCGGCGTCGGCCCAGCTTGCCGCGTTTGGTGAACGTGGTGATCGAGTTGTCCAGATGCTGCATCACCAGTGCGATCACCGTGCGCTCACTCCACTGACGGGGATTGAGCATTCGAAGTATGCCGCGCGGATCTTCACCAGCTTGATCCAGCAACTGCCTCCAGCGCGGCACGTCGGTGCCGTTGGGGCCCGACCCGTCGGTCATCAAGGTCTGCAACAGCCCCATGGCGTTGGAACCCTTGCCATACCGGACCGGTTCGACGTGCGTGTCGGAGGTCGGGTGAATCGACGATGTGATCGCGACGCCATGGGTCAGGTCCAGGTCCGGCGAGACCTTCAAAGTCGCGGCCCCGACGATCGATTCGGAGTTGGTGCGGGTCAGAACACCGAGCCGATCCGAGAGGCCGGGCAATGCGCCGGTGTCACGCATCTTGAACAACAGCTTCTGCGTGTTGTACGTGCCGGCGGCGAGCACCAGATGATTAGCGGTCAACGTGCGCTTCTTGCGGCGCAGCACGCGGCCGGTGTGCTTGGTGCGAACCTCCCACAGTCCGTCGGGCCGCTGCGCGAACCTGGTGACTGTCGTCATCGGATGTATCTGCGCCCCAGCCGATTCCGCGAGGCCGAGGTAGTTCTTGAGTAGAGTGTTCTTGGCGCCGTAGCGGCAGCCGGTCATGCACGACCCGCATTCCAGGCAGCCGGTCCGGGCTGGGCCGGCACCGCCGAAGAACGGGTCGGGCACCGTCTCGCCAGGCGTCTTGGTTCCGTTCGGGCCGAAGAACACCCCGACCGGAGTCGGCACGAAGGTGTCACCGCAACCCATGTCGTCGGCGACCTCCTTGAGCAAGCGATCAGCGTCGGTGAACGTCGGGTTCTCGACCACACCGAGCATCCGCTGCGCCTGTTGGTAATGCGGCATCAACTCCGCGCGCCAATTGGTGATGTGCGACCACTGCTGGTCGTTGAAGAACGGCTCCGGCGGTATATACAGCGTGTTGGCGTAGTTCAGCGATCCACCGCCCACGCCGGCGCCGGCCAGGATCATGCAGTTCTGCAGCAGGTGGATGCGCTGGATGCCGTAGCAGCCCAGCTGGGGAGCCCACAGGAACTTACGCAAGTTCCACGATGTCTTGGCGAAGTCCTCGTCGGCGTAGCGGGGGCCGGCCTCGAGTACGCCTACCCGGTAACCCTTTTCGGTCAGGCGCAGCGCGGTGATACTGCCCCCAAAGCCCGAACCGATGATCAAGACGTCGTAGTCAGGTTCCACCGAACCAGTATGTACTGACTCGCCGGTAATGATCCAGCGATCGAAGTCAGCTTCCTACGGTCAGGCCGACCTTCTGGAATTCCTTGAGGTCGCAGTAGCCCGACTTGGCCATCGAGCGGCGTAATCCGCCGACGAGATTCAGCGAGCCGAACGGATCGTCGGACGG
>NZ_JBAPRN010000456.1:0-10164 GCF_049281135.1 Mycobacterium sp.
TGGTACGGCCGAGCAGGCCGCGGATTTCCGGCTCGGTCCACTTGACCGGCAGCAGCTTGACCGCGTAGTGCCAGTCGCGCGGCAGGGGCGGTTCAATGCCCTCGGCATCCCAAGCGCTTTGGTCTAACCGACCGAAAACGCCTGCCATCCAACGCATCAATGGGTTGTCGAGAGCACGCACCAAGAGATCGGTATCCTCATGCACCAACGACATGAACCAGATTCCGAATTCGAACTGTTCCGGATCACGCCCCTTCCGCTCCAGCTCGGCCTTCATCGAGCTGATTGTCTGCGCCCAAGATTCCGGTGTGGGCGCCACACACGGCACGATGGCCGAGATCCCGTCGGCGTAGGTCGTCGCCAGATCGAACAGCTTCGGTCCACCGCCCAACGCCCAGACGCTCGGGCGATGAGTGCGTGACTGCCCCAGCCAGGCTTGTTTGAAGGTCCAGTGATTGCCCGGCAGATCGACCGGCTCGGTACTGGCCCACAATGCATTGAAACCCTTCAGGTGATCTTCGAGCCGCGCCAATCCTTCGGATCTCTTCCAGCCGTACGGCGTGACCTGTTTGGCTTCCCCGGCACCGATCATCACCTTCGCCTTGCCCCCAGTCATATTGGCCAGCGTCATCATGGTCTGGGTGAGTTCGGCAGGCCCCCGACGGATCGCGTCGGTACTGATCGTCAAGCCGATTCCCGGCACCGACGCGGCCAGGTAGCCACTCATCGCAAATGCGTCGGAATACGAGTCCAGATCCGGGACGATCGTTGCCATCGGGCTGCTTTCCGGGTGCCAGAGCTGGCGGGGCCAAAAGTTCGTCATCTGGTCCCAGATCAGCAGTTCGTCGACGACGCCGCTCTGCGCTGCTGCGGCGGCTGCGGCGGCGAAATCCGTTGGTGGCGTGTGGCGGTCACAAGAAAACGCGAGGGCGGTGGTGACGGACTCACTCATCTCAGCAACTCCATTGACTCTAGATCACGGGCTTGTTGGGCATAGCAGCGAACCATCCCGGCAAACAGTGCGTCACCCCGCTCGGTTCGTTCCAATTGGACTGAAAACGGCACGCTGAGCATCAGCCCGTAGAAGACGCACCAGCGGTAGCTTTCCCACACGTCGTCGAACGAGAAGCTGGTGAGCCCTCGTGACATCAGGCCATCGTGGTATTGGCTTAACAGTTCTCGCTCGTGGCAACGCCGATCGTCCAGCGACAGACAGCCGCCGAGATACACGCTGACGTCGACCAGCGGCGGTCCCAAACGTGTGGCCTGCCAGTCGAACACCGAGACCGGAGCGGCGGGATCGTGCGGGAAAAGGATGTTATCCATGCGGTAATCGCCGTGCAAGACCACGGTGGGGCCAACGGTCATCTGTGCAGCCCATGCGTTCGCGTACGGTACGACCTGCTCCACGAACTCCACGTCTTTGGAATCAAGGCGATCGGCGAAGCGCTCCAGAAATAATGGTAGGGCCGGCTCCACGGCGGCGAAGAAGGCATGGTTGCGGTTGGGGTTGGCGAGCCAAACCTTTTCGCGCAATGCCGGATCCGACCAGCGCGGCGTTTGCAGATCGACGAGTGCGTCCAACGCTCGGGCAGCTTGACTGGGCGTACCGCCGGCGATCATGTCACCGGGAGTGCCCGCGCCGCTCAGATCCTCGAGGAGAAGTGTGAACCTGCCGGTTGACGATTCGATGTCTGCCCAATAGAGCCGTGGCACCCGGATGCCGACGGTCGGCGCGATCTCTTGGTAGAAGCGCACTTCGCTCTCGTAGATACCGAGTGCGACACCCACTGCGCGGCTGCCGGCGTCGTGGGACGGCAACTTGACCATCGCGGTCGGCGGGGCGTCTGGTCCAGCACCGTCATAGCTGAGGGTCAGCCGGGCGACCAGTCCGAGTTGGCCGACACTCATTAGTTCGCTGCTGAACGACGTCACCCGGCCCTCGTCGAGGCAGCCGGTTTGGTGCAGTGCATCGGTCAGCCAATCTGCCGCGATGTCGTCAACGGAATCCACGATCCTTGTCGCAGAGCGGCGCAGGGTATCGGCGCTCCGCTCGGATTCCGTCACCGGACCCCTCCCTTATTGAATATAGGTTTGATTAGATTTGCGAGCGGCACGAAAAACTCCTGTCCTGGACGATCTCTACTCTCGGGACGATGTCAGTAGTTGAACTTTCCCGACTTCGGCCATCGGGGGATGCGAGTGGCAATCGCGTCGATCACCAGCTGCAGGCCGTCGCAAAAGTTTTGTTCGGCGTCACCCGTTACCAGTGGGCCGAAGAGTGCGACCACGTTGGGAAATTCCGCGGCGGGGAGGGAGGCCAAACCTGGCCGTGCGTCAGAGTCCATGGCCGCCAGTTCGCGTTGCACGGATCCGACCGTGAACGACGTGAGCGTCGCGAACGACGTGATTACCTCGCGATCGCGCATCCCGGTCGCTCGCAACGCGGCACACACCACCTCGGCGCCACGATAGGCGGACCTGCGGTCGAGGCGTTGGTTGGCGATGATCGGAGCAAGCGTCGGATGTTTCAGCATTACCTCGCGCAGCGAGCGGTACAGCGCCACCAGTTGGTCCTGCCATCGCATCGCGGGGTCCGGAAGCTCGATCTCGGCCAGGTAGCGGTCGGCCAGCACCGCCAAGAGCTCCTCCTTGGTGCGGACGTAGCCATAGATCGTCATCACGCCCACACCGCAGCGCTCGGCAAGACGACGCATGGTCACCGCATCGATGCCATCGGCGCTGGCTATGTCGGCCGCGGCCTCCACCAACGCCTCAAGTTTCACCTTGGGGACGGCCACGTCGCGTTCGCCGGGCTCGCGGGCTGGGCGCACATGGCTCACCAGCGTACATGTACGGTAAGAACACGGGAAGGGCGTTCATGAGCAAAACAAACCGGTGGATCCTGAAAATGCCGCCACCGCCGGTAGGCGGACAGCAGATCGAGATCGTTCGCTACGACGGTGAATGATCGTGTGCGACAAGCACTTAACTTGCGAGAATCTGCTGCATCCGGGCAATCTCGGCCTGCCGCGCCTTGACGATCTGTTTGGCGAGGCTGGTGGCGTCTACATTCTTTCCATTCGCGACTTCGGCGTTGGCAAGTCCGATTGCCCCCTGGTCAAGACCGATCATTGTCTTCAGCCATAGTGCGTCGAATGCGGGGCCATGCAATGAATCAAGCTTGGCGATAGCGGGGTTATCAACGATGCCCCCCGGTGTGCTACTGGGCCCATCGTCCCCAGGTTGCTTGTCGTGGCCCTCTTTCCACTGCGCGCTGAGAGCCTTCAAGATCTCTGTGTCCACCTGTAGGGCCGGCCCGGTCTTGGCAGCAAACGTGACGAGCTCGGAATTAGTGGACCGATCCGGCACCAGGAGCGAAATGCCGATCCCTTGTTGCTCTTGCGCAGTCATGCTGTTCGCGAAAGCGACGTCCGCACCGTTGAAGGCGGCGGGTTCGCCGGTTATCACGGGCTTATCATCGGTCGGCAGGGTATGGGCGTGGTCACCCGAAGGCGAGCTGTGACAGGACGTCAAGAACAACGGCGTAGAACACGCCGCGAGAGCGGCGGCGATTCGGGCGGTCAGCGGCGGCACGGCGCCAGCGTAGCGGATATCCCAATTGCCCTTCCTGGTCAGCGGTGCAAAAGCGTTCGTGGGCTTGACCCGTTCGGTGGACAACCGGTCATGCGGCGTGCCGTCCGAGTGAGTCGCTTCGTGGTAGTGGAATGCGTCGCTTTCGTCTCATCTACCGAATCGGTGGGCGGCGCACAAGGCCGGGTCGAGCTGGCTAACACCCAACGACTGGCTAACACATAACGATGAGTCGCCGGCGGCGTGGTCACCTGCATAGCGGGCACTGAATAATTCCGGTGCGCTGACCCGAAACACCTGCCCTCGGCATAGTTGCAGCTAATTGCCAACCAGCGGCCAAAGATATAATATCGTGACCAGCTTCGACACCCTAGCCCTGCATGGGGGTCCCGGCCGATGAAGGAGAGCCGCATCATTGCAACCCCTTGAAGGAATTGCGTTCGCGTCGTCGGCGATGAATCCGCCTGGGCCGCAGTATGCTTCGCGCCCGGCGGAGTTCGGTGCGGCGGTGACGAAGGCGGAGCCCCAGCCGGTGATCCGGCGGCTCACGCCACCAAGGGGAGGAGATGATTCAGACGGAAACGGCAATGCGCGCGCCTGTGAGGTTGCGTGCTTGGGTGTGCGCCGAGATCGCCTTTCCGGCGCGAACGCCGCAAGTATAGCGGCGCTAAACTCCACCGCCGGAAGCTCATTCGGTGATCGTAGGGGCCGCGGCCTGCGCACCGGGCAGGCCAGAAGCGGACGAAACCGTGCCGAAAACGGCTGTACCGCCATTGTTCTGCACTCTACGTTTGCCAGCAGGCAATCCCAGCGTCCTGCGCACACACCGGCAGCAGGTTGTTCGGTGGCCAGCCATCGCTCTGTTTTTTTAATATGCGTGAAACGACTTTGATGTTGATAAGACGGCGCTACCCTTATCCCGTCGGGCACCGCCGCAATTTCTTGACGGTTTCGCCAAAGGTCATGCATGCCAGAAGAAGTCGGCTACCATGCCGAAGCGGCCGAGCCCTACGACACCCGTTTTGAGACAGCTCGGACAGAAAACTATTGACTTGGGATCGGTCGCTGCATAATGTGGTCCCGCACACCTCATGGGAGCGTGTGTGGTCCCGCGCACATTCTGCTCGAAGCTGGACCCGACGAATGAGCGAGATGGATAGGGGTGGGGAGATGGACGTAGTGCCGCCGGCCTATTCGTGTCTTACCGCTCTGTGGCCGGCAAGAGCGGTAAGTGAGCCAGGACAGATCCCGTTTCCACCCTCCCTCTTCGGGCTTGGCGCAGTCGTTGCGATCGGCAGCCAGCAAAGTAGTAGGGGCCGCTGATGGTCTCGACTATCCCGCTGGTCGGGCTGACCAAGCCGCTGCAAAAGCCGCTGCGCGAGGTCGGCGGTTTCATGGCGCTGGCGCTGGACACCTTTGTGCAGGCCTTGCGGCCGCCGTTCTTTTGGCGTGAGTGCCTCGAGCAGTGTTGGTTCGTCGCTCGGGTCGCGACCATCCCGGCGATCGCGCAATCAATCGCGTTCAACGGGATGGTTGTCTATCTCTTCGGCGTGGCGGCGGTCTCGTTCGGCGCCGGCGACATCAACGGCGCGGGCTCGGGACTGGCCACGGTCGGGCAGATCGGGCCGGTTGCCACGGTGTTTGTCCTCAGTGGTGCGGCCGCCACGGCGATGTGTGCCGACCTGGGTGCGCGCACCATCCGGGAGGAGATCGATGCCATGCGGGTGTTGGGCATCAACCCGGTCCACCGATTGGTGGTGCCCCGGGTGGTCGCGCTCATCATCACCGGCATGTTGATCAACGGCTTGGTGATCATCTCCGGGTTGTGCGCCGACTATGCCTTCAGCATCTACGCGTTGAACGGCAATCCCGGTGCCTTCGCCACGAGTGTGACGCTGCTGACCAACGTTCCCACGGTGGTGATCAGCTTTGCCAAATCCGCAATTTTTGGGATGCTCGCCGGCTTGATCGCCTGTTACAAGGGACTCACCGCGGGCGGCGGTCCGCAGGGTGTTGGTAGCGCGGTCAACGAGACCGTGGTCTATACATTCGTCGCGCTGCTGATTGTGAACGTGCTCGTCAGTGTCATCACCGCGACAGCGTCGGTGGCGACATGACCGGCGACGTCAGGACGGTGGTCAACGCCCGTTTTCCGCGGGTAGCGCGCAGCGCGCGCACTGCCGCGCGCGAATGGAGTCTCCTCGGGGAGCAGGCCGCGTTTTATGTCGAGGCTCTGGTCAACATTCGTCAGGCTTTCATCCGATACAAGTCGGAAACGCTGCGCGTCCTGTCCGAGATGAGCTTGGGTGTCGGCGCGCTCGCCTTGCTCGGCGGGGAGGTGGTGATCCTGGCGATTTTGACCGGGGCTTCCGCGGCCGTCGTCGGCATTTTTGGCTACGTCCAGGCCAGCAGCCTCGGCGTCGGCGCGATCACGGGGTTTTTCTCCGCCTACGCCAACGTGCGCCTGTCGCTTCCGCTCATCATTGCCAACGGCCTGGCGGCCACCATCGGCGCCGGCGCCACCGCGCAACTGGGTGCGATGCGGATCAGCGAGGAGATCGACGCGTTGGAGGTCATCGGCATCCGCTCGATCCCCTACCTGGTGTCGACCCGGGTGCTGGGGGGTCTGCTGGTGGTGCCCCCGCTGTACTGCGTGACCTTCGTCGGGTCGGTACTTATCACGCGTACCGTCACGATACTGGCCTACCACCAGGGGGCCGGCGGTTTCGACCACTGGTTCAACACCTTCCTGCTGCCACGCGATGTGCTGGTGTCCGGGCTCGAATGCACCGTGCAGGCCGTCATCGTCATGCTGATCCACACCTATTACGGCTACACCGCCACGGGGGGGCCCGCCGGTGTTGGTGAGGCGGTCGGGCGTGCGGTGCGGGCGTCCATCTTCGTGTCCATCACCATCACGTTCGTGCTGGCACTGGTCCTCTACGGGAAGTCGGGCGACTTCCACCTGTCGGGATAGCGGCGATGAGACACGAGAGACGCATACATCCGGGATGGTGGGCGCTGCTGCTGGTCGTCGCGATCATCGGGTCCATTCCGCTGACCGTCAAGGCCTTCAGACGAGACTTCACGTCCTACGCCAAGGTCACCCTGGTGTCGGATCGGGCGGGTCTGGTGATGGACGCCAACTCGGTGGTGAAGTACCGCGGCGTGGAGGTCGGCCGAGTGGCCTCGATTCAGCCCAAAGATGGGGCGACTCTTCATCTGGAGGTGCAGTCGAGCCAGCTGCGATACATTCCGGCCAACGTCGACGCCCAGATCAGCGCACCCACGGTGTTCGGCGCCAAATATGTCGATCTGCGCCCCCCCAGCGAGCCGAGTCGCACGCGGCTGGCATCGGGGGCGGTGTTGAGCACCAACAAGGTGAGCATCGAAGCGAACACGATCCTGCAGGACCTGGTCACGGTGCTGGACAAGATCGATCCCGCCAAAATCAACGCGGTGATCTCTGCGTTGGCCGAGGGGTTTCGCGGGAAGGGCGAAGCGATCGGCCAAGCCATCACCGACTTCAATCAGGTGCTGCTGGCGGTCAATCCCCGCAGCGAGTTGATCCGGGCCGACTGGCGCGCGTTCAAGGGGTTCAACGACGCCTACAGCGGCGCGGCGCAGAACCTGATGGCCACGCTGGACGCTACGAGCACGGCCAGTACCGCGATCACCAAGAATGCGAAAGACTTTGATTACCTACTGCTCTCCCTGAGCGGAGCAGCCAACAGCGGTTACAAACTGCTGACCCCGACCAAAGACAACCTTGCCCATTTGCTCAACGTGCTCGAGCCGACGACGCGGTTGCTGATGAAATACAACCCGGAATTGACCTGCACGTTCCTGGGCGCCAAGCTCATCATGGACCGGGGTTTCGCCGAGGCCTTCACCTACAATGGACGGTCGTTCATCGCCGACGCCGGGATCCTCTTAGGCGACGATGCGTACCGGTATCCGGACAACCTGCCCGTCATGGACATCAAGGGAGGCCCGGGCGGAACGCCGAGCTGCGGTTCGTTGCCCGACGTAGCAAAGAACTTCCCGCAGCGGTACATGGTCACCAACTCCGGGTTCGGCAATGGCATGGACGTGCGGCCCAACCCCGGTATCGGCTATCCGGGTTACACCCTTTATTCCCCGTCCACCCGTGGGACACCGCTGCCGCCGACGATGAAAGATCAGGGCGGTCCTGCCCCAGGTCCGACGCCCTACCCGGGCGCGCCACCCTACGGCGGGAAGCTCTACGCCCCGGACGGAACGCCGCTGTATCCCGGCTTGCCGCCGGCACCTCCGCCCGGCCGGCCCAAAGACCCGGGCATGGGCAAGCCACCGGCGGGTTCGGAGCCGTTCGTTCCGCCCTTCCCGGGGGTTCCACCCAAGCCCCGCTAGCAGCACCCCAACCCGCGTCCAAGAAAGGTAGACATTGCGCGAGAACTTCCGCGGCATCGTGGTGCGCTTCGCCATCTATGCCGCCGTGTGTTTGATGGGCATCGCTGTGGTGTTCGCCGTGTTCGCTCAGCTGCGCTTTGAAAAGGCGAACACCTACACCGCCGTGTTCGCTAACGTGTCGGGGTTGCGGGAGAACAACTTCGTGCGCATCGCGGGTGTGGAGGTCGGCAAGGTCAAAAAGGTCGCGGTTCAGCCCGATTCCACCGTGCGCGTGCAGTTCTCCGCGGATGAGTCGGTGGTGCTGACCGAGGGCAGCAGGGCTGTCGTCCGCTACGACGACCTGTTCGGCGCCAGGTTCTTGTTGCTGGAGGAGGGTGCGGGGGGAGTCAAGAGGCTCGGTCCGGGGGCGACCATCCCGCTGGGCCGGACCCAGCCGGCGCTGGATTTGGATGCGTTGATCGGGGGCTTGCGGCCGGTGTTTCGCGCGCTGAACCCCGATCAGATCAACACCATCAGCGGCCAGTTGATCCAGGCGCTGCAGGGCCAGGGCCCGACGGTCGGCTCGGTGTTGACCCAGGCCGCGGCGGTGACCAACACGCTGGCTGATCGGGATCGGTTGTTCGGCTCGCTGATCACCAACTTGAACACCGTGCTCGGTTCGCTGGGCGACCAGGATGGTCAGCTCGCCACGGCCGTCGACTCGCTGTCCACACTGATGACCACTCTGCAAGAACGCAAACAGGACCTCGCCTTGGGTTTCAAAGGCGTCGAGAGAATCTATGCGGCGGGCGTCGAGGTGCTGACCAGGGCCCGCACGCCGCTGAAAAAGGTGGTCGATCAGACCGACCGCGTCGCCGGGACCCTGCTGGCCGATAAAGACTTTCTCGACAACCTGATCAATACGCTGCCCGACGACTATCGCATCATCGGCCGGGAAGGCCTCTACGGAGACTTCTTCACCTTCTATCTGTGCGACCTGATTGTGAAGCTGAACGGCAAGACCGGGCAACCGGTCTATATCAACCTGGCCAGCCAGCGCTCGGGGAGGTGCACCCCGAAATGAGACGCCTCTACATGCGCCTGTTCGACATGAGGCAGTTCTCCGAA
The DNA here is from genome assembly GCF_049281135.1 of Mycobacterium sp. Taxonomy (GTDB): domain Bacteria; phylum Actinomycetota; class Actinomycetes; order Mycobacteriales; family Mycobacteriaceae; genus Mycobacterium. The sequence goes on from NZ_JBAPRN010000456.1 coordinate 9,094, forward strand.
CGCAACCCGTATGCCGTGGGTGCGATCGGTATCGGCGTGCTGGTCGCGGCCATTCTGCTGGCGGTGAACTACGACAAGGTGCCGTTTCTGACCGGCGACAAGGTGTACGCGGCGTACTTCGCCGAGGCGGGTGGTTTGGAGACCAACGGCGTCGTGGAGGTGTCGGGCGCCCGGGTCGGGAAGGTGGCCAGCATCGCCCTGGAGGGGTCGCGGGTGTTGGTCAAGTTCCGCGTTCCCGGCGACATCCGGCTTGGTGAGCGCACCGAGGCCGCGGTGAAAGTGAAGAACTTCCTGGGTACCAAGGTCATCGAGCTGACGCCGCGCGGAGAGGGTCGGCTCAGCGGGCCGATCCCGTTGGAGCGGACCACGCCGGCCTACCAGCTGCCCGATGTGTTGGGCGATCTTTCGGCAACCGTCACCAAGTTGAATACCGACCAGCTGTCGAACGCGCTGTCGGTGGTGGCCGGCGAATTCCAAGGCACTTCACCGCAGGTGAAGGCCGCGGCCGAGGGTGTGGCGCGGTTCTCCCAGACATTGACTGAGCGCGACACGGAGCTGCGAAACCTGCTCAGCAACGCCAACAAGGTCACCGGCGTGTTGGCCAAGCGTAGCGACGAGATCCTCAAACTCGTCGGCGACACCGATTCGCTGCTGGTCGCGCTGAAAGCCCAAAGCAGTTTTCTGGACAGGTTTTTCGTCGACAACGCCCGCATCGCCCGCGCGTTGGGAAGAGTCGTCGATGACAACCACGCCACGCTGCGGCCGGCGCTGGAGAAGCTCAACGGGGTGGTGGCGCTGCTCAACAATCGCAAGGGACGCATCCAGGAGGCGATCAAAGGCCTCGACAGCTTTGCGCTGGCGCTGGGCGAGGCGGTTGCCTCGGGCCCGTTCTTCAAGGCCTATCTGGTCAACCTGGTGCCGGGACAGTTCATCCAGCCGTTCATCGACTCAGCGTTCAAGGACCTGGGGATCGATCCCGCGACCCAGTTGCCCTCGCAGCTCACCGACCCGCTGACCGGCCAGCCGGGCACACCGCCGCTGCCGCTGCCGTACCCGCGAACCGGTCAGGGC
>NZ_JBAPRN010000457.1:0-10950 GCF_049281135.1 Mycobacterium sp.
GTGACCGCTTGATGGATTCTTAATGCCGCAACCTCGCCTAGAACGGCGGGGGATCGTCGTCGTCGGCGGGTGGTGCGAGGCCCGATGAGACCGTCTGGCGCGCCAGGTGATTGCGTTGTCGTTCGGCCGCAATGTAACGGGCCCGGTTTTGCGCGCGGGTGCGCTGGCGTCTTGGCATCATCGCGGCCCGGTCAGCAGAGCGTTTGTGGTAGCGCATCGGGTCAAGCGCGCCGGTCGGCACGCACAGCGTCGGGAACAGCAGGGCGCTGCCGGGGGTGGTGATGTACATCTGTCCGCTGGGTGAGGTCCAGATGACCGTGCCGTCGGCGAGTTGTTGGTCGCGCCAGTCCCAGAACGTTTTGAGAAGGTGATGGTGGCGGCATAGAGCTTTGAGATTGGATGCGTGGGTGGCCCCGCCGTCGGCGTGGGGGACGGTGTGGTCGAGGTCGCAGCGCGTAGCGGAATGGTCGCAGCCGGGGAATCGGCAGGTCAGGTCCCGGCAGCGGACGAAGTCGGCCAGTCTCCGCGACGGGGTGTAGCCGGATTCCGGTGGCAAGTCGGCGGGGTGGATCAGGGGCCGTGATTTGGCTGACCGCGCCAACTCAACGATCAACTCGGCGGGAACGAGCGCGTCGCTGCCGATCATCGAGCCTGGCATGCGCCCCGTGCCGTCAAGCGTCGCCTCGGTGGCGATGACATGGATTACTACGGGCGATGGCGCGCGCGATGCCGCGGCGTCGCAATGTCCTTGACCGCAGCGACAATTCAGCCGGTCTGCTCCCACGGCCAGCGCGCCCAGGGCATCGGCGCGGCGCTGTTTGCGGGTGCGCGGGTCGCCGGCACACACGGTGGCGGCCAACGCATCGAGGCGGGCGTCGATGGCGTGGGCGTCGGTAGTGACCAGGCGTCCGAACATCTCGGTCAACCCATCGGCATCGCCCCAGAACGAGACTTCGCGGTCGCCGCGGCGTTCCCGGCGACGGCGCACCGCATCCTGATCGGCGCGCGCCACGATCCGGTCGACGTGTCCGCCAAGCCGACCCTGGGTGATGCCCGTCCACCGCACAACCTTCTGTGCCAGTTCGGCATCCACGGCGGCCAGCACCTGCATGTCGGTGATCAAATCGGTGCGAAAGACGATCGTCTGAAACGTCCGGTAATCGATATCGCCGGCCACCATCAGCGCACCCACCCGCGGCAGCCGCAACCGCATCGCCCGCGCGTAGTCCAGGTAACTGTCCGCCAACCCGCGCGTGATGCCCAGCGCTGCCACTATCTCCGCGGTGATCGCGTCGTGGGTGTCGGTGCCCCAGGTCTCGCGTTCACCAAAATTTCTGAGCCACAACAGGTCTAGCTCGCCGATCACCGCCAACCGCTGCCCCGCGGCCCGGTTCTCGGCCCGCGCCGCCTCCCGTAGCCGCCGCATCGTCGACTCGAACATATGATCGATTATGGCAGAGGGCTCCGACAAGAAATCTCGGTCGATGCAGACTGACATCGAGGCGATGATCGCGCTGGCGCCTGCGACGGTCAACAATCCAGTGATGGTTGACCGGCGGTTCTTCAGTAACGACCACGGTCTGATTCAGCACCGGCCGGAGGCGCTGTGCCGCCTTTAAATTCGTTCAGTTCCGGTCGGTGACAGCTACACCGATCCTCAGCCAAGTGCTATTCGACGATCGAGATCGCCTGCCGCGGGCATTGCCGAACCGCCTCGAGCACCAGCGCTTCGTTTTCGGGCGTCACTTCGTCATGCAGCACGGTCAACGTGTCGTCATCCTCGAGCCGAAACACCTCGGGAATGACGCCCATGCAGACCCCGTTGCTTTCGCACAGGCCCCAGTCGACTTCGATCTTCTTCGTCACTCAGTCCACCTCATCGCAACACCTTCACCGGGACGTTCAACCAGCCCGCGACGTTCTGCATGGTGACGCGCCTGCAGCCGTCCCAATCCACCTCGTAGCGAGGCATGAAGTCCAGCAGCTTCTCCAGTGCGATACGGCTTTCCATCCGGGCCAGCGCCGCGCCGAGACAACTGTGAATCCCGTATCCCAGACCGAGATGCTGCGCCTCCGTCTGGTCGCGGTCGATCCTGAACTCCTCGGCGTCGGTGAAGGCTTCTGGGTCGCGGTTGGCGGCGGCGCCGATCAAAAACACCGGTTTGCGGGCGGGAATCGTTCCACCGCTGACCTGTGCCTCTTTCAAGGTCCAGCGGACGTTGTATTGCACCGGTCCTTCGTAGCGCAGCAGTTCCTCCACGGCGGCCGGCACCTTGCTGCGATCTGCTTTCAGCTTCTCCCACTGGTCCGGGTTGCGGGCGAAGATCACCGCTGCGTTGCCGACCAACTTGGTCACTGTTTCCGCACCGGCACCACCGAGCAGCGTTGCGAAACCGGTGATCTCGATGTCGTCGAGGTGCCGCAACGTGCCGTCTTCGCCCGGAATTTCGGCGGCGATCAGCCGACTGATCATGTCGTCCTGCGGATCCTCGCGGCGCTGCTGCACCAGGCCGTAGTAATACATCGCGGTGTCGATGTTGGCCTGCATGCCGGCTTCGCTGACCTCGATCTGTCCCGGTTCGCGGCTCAAGCTGGTGTCGATCCAGTGCCGCACCTGTTGGCGGTATTCCTCTGGCACGCCGGCCATCGTGGTGATGACCTCAACCGGGAACGGCCCAGAGAAGTCCTGCACGACGTCGAACCGCTCGGGATCGACCGCGGCGAGATACTTGTCGATCACTTCGTGGACTGTCGCTGTCTGCGATTGAATAGCCCGTGGGGTGAAGGCCTTATTGAGCAGGCTGCGCATGTGCCGGTGCTCCGGCGGATCCATGAAAATGATGGACCTCTGCTCCGGGGAGACGCCTTTTCGGACCATGGCCAGGTCGCAGCCACGTGCTGAGGAGTAGGTCTCATAATCTTTGAACGCCGCTGCCACGTCCTCGTGTCGGGTCAGCGCGTAGAAGTCTTCTTTTTCGTCGTAGTAGAGCGGAGCGTCCTCCCGCATTCGTCGATAGATGTCGAAAGGGTTGGTGAAGAACTCCTCGGAGAACGGATCAAAGACGACCTTGGGCTTTGTCATTTCACCTTCCTCACCGCTCAATGAGCGGCGTACAGCGTTACGACGGAATGCTCGACTGTAACGTTAACGGTAGCCGGTTCGTCGCGTGTCGAAAAGACCTCATCTGACCCTCGGAATTGCCACGTCGATGACGTCGTCGATTGTGCCGAGGTCGCTGCCCAGTTCCGCGGCGATGCGCCTGATCACCGCGACGTCTTTGCCGACGAATTCGCCTGCGGTTTCGATGAAGGACGACACGGATCCGCCGCCCGCGACGATGTCCAGCACACGGCTCGCCGCGCTCCCGTGCGGCAGAGCGGTGAGTAGCGCGGATTCCTCGACGCCCAGCCGCGCCGCGAATTCGACGGAGTTGGCCAGCAACCCGAGATGCGCGGCGAACAGCGCATTGTTGACCAGCTTCACCTTCTGGCCGGCTCCTAGTGGGCCGACACGCAGGATCGGGTCCGCGTAGCAGCTCAGCACGGGGCGGACTCGGGCCACCGTGCGTTCGGCGCCGCCGACAAACAGCGTCAGTTGACCGGCCGCTGCGTTGTGCGGGCCACCGCTGACCGGCGCATCCACCACGTCGATGTCATGCGGCGCGGCGCGTTCGGCGATGGTCTCGACGGTTCGGGGGCTGCCTGTTGTGTGCAGCACCAGAACCGAGCCGGACGGCATCGCTGCGATCAGGTCGTCGGTCACGCAGATTTCGTGCACCTGGTCGTCGGTGAACACGCAGATCACCACCACGTCGGCGGTGGCGCCCACCGCCGCGATCTCGTCGACCGCTTCAGCACCCAATTCCGCGATGGTTGAGCGCTTGTCGGCGGATCGACCGAGCACGCTGACGTCGTGACCGGCCGCGACAAGGCGGGCCACCATGGGACGGCCCATCCGTCCAGCGCCGACGAATCCGATTCTCACCGTGGGTGTTCCATGAGTGACAGCGTGGCATCGGCGGCGTCCAGCACAACCCCGCCGGCAGCGGTCACGGCGTCCGCGACGTCGGCGAGCAAGCGGACGTCCTTCTGCAGCAGTGCGCCGGCCAGGCCGGCGAGCCGCTCGAAACCGGCGGTGTCGCCGCCAAGAGCGTTGAGCGCGAAGCTGTTACCGCTACCGTGGGAGATGACGTCGCTGAGGCGGTCGGGCAAGACACCGAGCGCGTCGCCGAGTGCCAGCGTGGTGGCCGCCGTCCCCAGGTTGGCGGTGAACAGCACGTTGTTCAACAGCTTGGTGGTCTGCCCCGAGCCGAGATCGCCCAGGTGCACGATCGGGTCGGCGTAGCTTTCGAACACCGGACGACACCGTTCGACGACGTCGGGGTCGCCGCCGACCATTACCAGCAGACGGCCCTCGGCGACGGCCGGTGCGCCACCACTCACCGGCGCATCGATAACCGAGACACCTTGCGCAGCCGCTCTTTCCGCGAGTTCATGACATGTCTTGGGGTGTACGGTACTGTGCACGGCGATCACGCCGCCGGGCTTGAGCCCGGCCAACACTCCGTCGTCGCCGCTGGTGATCTCCTCGACGTCGGTGTCACCCACCACGCACAGGCAGACGAGATCGCTGGCGGCGGCGAGTTCGGCCGGCGATCCGGCGACCTTGGCGGCGGTGCCGGTGAACGGTTGCAGCGTGGCCGGGCGGCGCGCCCACAGCGACGTCGGGAACCCGGCTTCAATGACGCGTCCGGCCATCGGGCCGCCCTGGCTGCCCAGCCCAATGAACCCGACGCGCATCAGCCAGCCTCCAAACCGCTTTGCCCGCCGCGCGTTTGAGCGTTCACGCATTCGTCGGCGAACGACAGAACCGTCGAATGATAGACCGCGGCCGTGTGGCCGAGGCTGATGTTGTGGCCGGCATCGCTCTGTTCGTTGATGTGGAACCGCGGTGCGCCGGAAAACAGTGACGTGATCTCGGCCTGCGCCGGCGGATCGGACTGCCATACCTTCTCGTGCTCGGCGATGCTGAACTGCACCGGAACCCGCACGGTCGGGGCGAGGGCTGGAAAGTCTTGGCGGGCCCAGTTGGACACCATCTGATCCTCGTACGGTGGTGCGCCCGGATAAACCGTTGCACCGCCGAGAACTTCGGGCGGATACAATTCGGCCGGAGCCCACAACAGCTCGCGCAGGCCTGCTGGGCGGTGGTCCCGGGTGGCTGCTTTCAGGATCTCGCGCGCCGCGGGATGGTAGTGCCGCCCGGTGCCCGCCAGCTCCAAGCCGAGCAGATCGGTGCGCTGCTCGTCGGCGGCCATCCGCATCGCGAGTTCGCATCCGCCGGAATGGGCCATCAGGAAAAGCCCGGCACCGCGGGGTCTTTCGCCGAGAACCCGATCCACCGCGCCGTATGCGATCGCAACCCGTTGTTCGGGGCGGGCTACCGCCTCGGGGTAGGGGGCCGAGCTGCCATAGCCGGGCCGGTCGAGCGCGATCACGGTGTATCCGTGCGCCGCGCCGGCTCGCATTAGCGACGACTCCGGGTGGCCGGGACAATCGAAATACAGTGCGGTGGTTCCTCCGCCGTGAATAGCGACGATCACGGCTCGCGGGTCCGGCGCCTCGGCGACCAACGCGGACATCGGCACGCCGTCGACGATGACGAGCCTGGGCTGCGGAGTTATCGTCGCCATCTACTCAGCCCGCAGCAGCAGCACGCCGCTGGGCGTCAGCCCGCCGCTGCTGACCACTCCGACGCGCGCATCGGCGACCTGTCGCTCGCCGGCCTCGCCGCGCAGTTGCGTGATCGCTTCGTGCAGCAGACCCATGCCGTGGGTTCGGCCATGGGACAGCTGACCGCCGTGGGTGTTCAGCGGTAGCTGACCGTCACGGGCGATGTTCTTTCCGCCGTCCAGGAAGTCTTTCGCCTCGCCGATGCCGCAGAATCCGAGCGCTTCGATCCAGGACAAGCAGTTCATGGTGAACCCGTCGTACAGCTCGGCGACGTCGACGTCCGCGGGCTTCAGCGAGGTGCGCGACCACAGGTGGGCGGATTGACCTAGTACCTGAGGTTCGTGGGTCAATGTGCTTTGGTCCCAATCGATCCGCTCGATGATCTGGGTGCCGACCGCGTCGACGAACACCGGTGGTTTGGCGGTGTCGTGGGCGGCATCGACGGCCGACACGATCACCGCGATAGCGCCGTCGCAGGGCACGTCGCAGTCGTAGAGCCCGAACGGAGTGGTGATAGGACGCGCGTGCAGATAGTCGTCCATGGTCATCGGTGATCGGTACACCGCGGTCGGGTTCAGCTCGGCGTTGGCGCGCTGGTTCAATGCGATCCAGCCCAGTGTCTCTTTCGTCGTGCCGTAGCGGTGGAAGTGGCGTTGTGCGTTCTGCGCCAACGTATGTGCGGCCGAGGTTGCGCCGAACGGTAGCAGCCAGTCGGCGCGACGGCCTCCTGACGGAACGATCTTGCCCTGCTTCATCTGCTCGTTGAAGGTGGCCTCCCACAACGTCCGAAAGCAGAGCACATGCCGGGCCAGCCCGCCGGCGATGGCGAGCATTGCGGCGATCACCGAGCCGCCGGGGCCGAAAGTCTCGATGCCGCCGTTGTGCCATGTCGGCCGAATGCCAAGCGCGGCTTCCAAAGAGGTGACCCCGCCTTCGCCGAAGCCGCCCAGGTTGCCGCCGCCGGGGTAGGTCGACAAGCCGTCGATGTCGTCGATGGTCAGGCCGGCGTCGGCGATCGCGGCTTCGCAGGCCGCGATGGTCAGCGACAGCGGTGGCACCATCAACCGCCGCCCGATCTCCGACATGCCGATTCCGGTGAGCGCCACCTTGTCTTCGAATTTCTCCGGTGTCAGCATCGGCCGCACGAACTCTCCGAACCGCTCCGGTGCGATCTCGTCGATCGGCAGCGCCGCGGATTCTGCGTCCTCGACGAGACGGAACAGCGGCAGCCAGACGTCCTCGTCCTGCTCGAAGACGACCTCCACCTGCTGGCCCAATTCAAGTTCTTCGGGATCGCAGTCGATGATGTTGGTGGTCAGTCGAACTCGCGGGTCCTCGGCGATGGCGACCTGGGCGACGACGTAGGGGGCGGGTAAGCCCGGCACGCTGAAGCGATGGTTGACGGTGAATCCGGCCAACGTGGCGCGGCCCGAGACCGCCCGCACATTCAGGTTGTGCGAGCGGCAGTATCGGCACACCGGTGCCGGTGGATGGATGAGGGCGGTGCAATCTCCGCATTCCTGCAGACGTAGCTTTCCGTCGGCGCCCGAGGTCCAGAAGAACTCGTTGTCGATCGTGATCAACGGAAGCGGACGTCCGGTCAACGGGTGAACCCCCACTCGGCTTCGTTGTCTTCGGTTTTGAGACTTTCGGCCGCATCGTCGGCGCCGACCGACCTCTCATGGGGCTCGGCATCGCGGTGCTCGCCCCACTCGGTGATCGCGTGCACCGGGCAATCCAGCAGCGCCCGAATCACGGCGTCGTGATCGCCTGCGGCGACTTCGCCGTTGCCTTCCAGCGATGCGTACCCCCAGTCGTCGAGGGAGAAGTACTCCGGCGCGTGCTTGGCGCACACACCGAAGCCGTCGCATACCGTGCGGTCCAGACGGATTCTCAAACCTGGCTCACCGCCTCTACCTGGTAGGGGCGTTCGGCCGTGAACGCGCCGAGTCGGCAGGTCTGGCAACCATTGTCGAGATGGCTCTGGACGAAGTCGGGGAACTTCGCCAACAGGCTCGCGGCAACGTTGGTCGCGGCGTCAAGCGTCGCGCAGGCACCGCGGCCACGAAGCACCACAGACCAGCGGCGTAATCGGGCCAGGTCCTCCTCGGTCGCGGCGCCGTCGCGCAGTGCCCCGGCCACCGCGGCCATCGCCGCGGTCCCGTTGAAGCAGGAGCCGCATTGCCCGGCGTTTTCGCGGTCGAAGTAGGCCAACACCGACGCGGCAACCGCGAGCGGACATTCATCGGTGATCACCGCGATCGCACCGTTGCCCAGGCCGCTTCCGAGTCCCCGCAGGGTCTCGTGATCCAACGTGGCGTCGAGCACACCGCGATCGAGCAGGCCAGCGAAGTAACCGCCCATCAGCACACCTTGCACTTGATCGGGCGAAACACCGTGCAGAGCAAGCAGTTCTGGGAACGGCAGGCCGTGCGGAATCTCATAAAGGCCGGGCGCGCGGCCGGCCCCGGTGACCGTGACCAGGAAGCTGCCGGGCGACTGCGACGTGCCCAGCGAGCGAAACTCGGCTGACCCGTGGCATTGCAGGTAGGGCAGGCTGGCCAGTGTTTCCACGTTGCTCACCAGCGTGGGGAGTCCGCTGACACCCTCCTGAAAAGGCCGCGGCGGCTTGTCGCTCGGCTTGACCGGACCGCCGTTCAGCGCGCGAACGGCCGCGGTTTCTTCGCCGGCGACGTATCCCGGCTCGACGCTCCAGACTTCAACTGCGACACCGTCGAAGACCTTCGCCCCAAGCTCGGCCAGTGCGGCTTCCACACTGCGCGCAGACTCTGGGTCGGACACATAGACATAGGTGCGGCCGGCGCCCACCATCGCGGCGGCAAGTCGCAGCCCGTCGAGGATCAGATGTGGCCGGTGCCGCAGCAACCACCTGTCCTTGATCGAAGCCGGTTCGCCCTCTTCGCCGTTGGCCACAACGACAGCCCCACCGGCGGCGAGCCCATTGTCGCGTACCGCGCGTATCTTGACCGAGAGCGGAAAGCCGGCCCCGCCGCGGCCGAGGAGCCCGCTGGACTCGACCTCGGCGACTAGTTGGTCAGCTCCGGCGAGCGGCTGGTATCCGCCGAGCTGCCGGTATGCGGCAAGGTCTTCGCGGCCCTGGCCAGTGTGTCCGCTCAGCAGCCTTGGCGTGAAGCCGGGCGAGGAGCCGATGGCGATGGCTGGCGCGGCGCTGGTCTCCATCAGCTGACTCCTGACGCCACAGTTAGGCTTGCGCACATGCGAACCGCGGTCGTGCGGGTCAATGTCGACCCAGACAACACGCTAGCGCCCACACAGCTAACAGAGGGCATGGCGGTGCTCCTCGATCGTGTCGGTCGCGTGGGTGGCGATGTTCTTGTCAAGGATCTCGGGGCCATGCCTGCCGGTCGCCGCGAGGTGGAGCTGCTGATCACCTGCGATGATGTTGACGCGGCCAAGCAGGCGGCTATTGACCTGTGCACCAACGCCTTTGCGACCGCCCCGGTTCCCGGTGTGGTCACCTTCGTCAGCCGGGGAACCGATGATGACGCGCACGGCGTGCTGTCCGGCTTCGGACTCACCGGCGAAATTGTCCGGATGCCCGGCGACGACGGCTACGACATCGTGCAGGTGACGCTGCGTGAAGCCGATCTCGAGCGCATTCCGGAGAGCCGTATTCATACGGCGTTGGAGGCATCCTTGAACTGTGAGGTGCACATTCGCACGGTGTAGATCCATCAGCGCCCCAGGAACTCCAGGATCGCCGGTGCCGCCTGCACCCAGGTGTCAAACATGTTGAAGTGCTTCACTTTGCCCTGGGCGCGTGCCTCGGAGGCGCGTTCCCAGGCATCCTCCGGCCAGGGCGGGTCGATCAGCTTGGATCCCTTGATCAGACAGCTGACTTCCAGCGACGTCCGCTTGGGGTGATCCATGTCGTTCTCGCCGCCACGAATGATCAAGGTGGGAACCTGGATTCGGTCGAACATCTCGTCGGGCACACCGGGAATGGTCTGTCCGGGCTTGGACACAAAAGCGTTCAGCCAGCGCAGCATGACCTTGAGGAACTCGTCTTTGTCGAACTCGAGGATCCGCTGCTTGTTAGCTGAGTTTTCGTCGATGCGCTCACGCCATTCGGTCACCTGGGCCACGCCGTCCATTCCGGTGCCGCGCACCGCGAGAATGCTCGGGATGATGTAGAAGGACCCGAGCACGAAGGATCCGTATATGCCGCCCACAATGTTCCACACCACGAGCTTTTCGACGAGTTCGGGGTAGAGCATGGTGGTCAGCATGGAATCCCTTGCCCCACCGGAGCCGCCGGCGAGGATGCACCGCTCGAAGCCCAGCCCCGTCACCAGCTTGTGCAGGGTCTCGGCGCGCATGTGTGACTCGCTCTGCCCGTAGAACTGGACGTCGGAGGCGCCGCAATTCGGCCGGTCCCACAGCAGCACCCGATAGCCGCCGGCGACCACAGCCTCGGCCAGCGGCCGCAGGCCCGGGATCTCCTTGCTGAACCGGCCGCCCGGCGTCATGGCAATGAGATCGCCTGAGTCACCGAGGATTTCATAGACAACATTGCCGCCATTGATCTCCATTAAAGGCACGCGATTCTCCCGTTGTTTAGGCCATTACCAGGACGTCGTTGCCGACGATTCGCACCGGGTAGGTGCGGATGCTCCATTCCGGCTTGACCGTGGTGGTGCCAGTCGCCAGCTCGAAACCCCATTGGTGCCAAGGGCAGTAGATGTATTCCTGATCCCGCACCATGACCGCGTCACCGGGCGCGGTCTCGTCCACGACGGTGCGTCCTCGCGCGCGTCCCGAGCACAGCGGACCGCCCTGGTGTGGGCAGTAATTCGCGATCGCGTAGAAGGTGCCGTTGACGTTGTAGACGCCCACACCGTGTCGTCCTATCGGTACCAGCTTGTGCTTGCCCGAAGGGATCTCGTCGACTGTGGCGACAACGTGCTCGCGACCCTGAGCCAAGCGGGGCTGAGGCCGCTCGGCGATTTCCTCCGGCAACTCAGAGCACCCGGACTTGACCTTCGAGGACGGGAACCGTCTCCGGAAGGTGGTACGTCGCGATGCCGTTCTTGTACATCACCGCGTCCCGGGCGTACTTGGGCAGATGCTTGACCAGCCAGCGCGGGTCATCGAAGGTCCAGTGCGGATAGTCCGACGAGAACAGCAGGATCTTCTCGCACTCCATCCACTCCAGAGTGCGAGTCAGCTCGGTCT
>NZ_JBAPRN010000458.1:0-4174 GCF_049281135.1 Mycobacterium sp.
CCGCACCGGCGGGACGGGAGTCACGCCGGCAAGCGGCGCACTCCGAGGTATTGCAGGTATCCCATCAGTGCGAAGTAGCAGCCAGTGGCCAGCGTCGCGCCGACGCCGGCGGCAGTCAGCGGCAACGCACCGACGGCAACCACGACCAGCGCCGCCACCGTCAGCACGACATTGCCGATGATGAGGGCGACTCCGACGCGGCGCAGATCGGGTGCTGCGGCGAGGCCGTAGACCGCCAGTCCGCCGAGCACCAGCAGGGCGCCCCCGCCGAATTCGGCGACGGAACTCAGACCGGTCAGTGCGGAGAGCGGGTCCGCCATCAGGGCGATGAAAAGACCAACAAGGCCGCTCAGCGTCGCGTCGAGCCGCATGGCAAACCGCAACAGCGAGTCGGTCGAGTCTTCGAACGGGCGGGTGGACAGTGGAGTAACAGCGGTCATGTCGGAACTCCTTGGGATATCGGGTCGAACACTTTTGAGAATGCCGATCGGGAACTGCCAGATCGATGCTTGGCACTGCCAAGCACTGCCATGCGCAGGTCAACTCAGTGATCTAGGCCACGTATTCCTTGCCTAGCCCGGCTAAGCAGACTGGGCTAACCAGATTGGGCGCCTAACTGGAGACGGTCACCCGGCCGCGAAGATCGGCGGCAATCAGCTTGGCCGCGGCGTTCTGCCAGTTGTGCAACGAACGTTGCGGGACTTCGGTGACGAACCACTGCCACGCCTGCCGGGCGGTCGGATCCAGGCCGGCGGCTGTGGCGTTCTGGGCGTAGGCCCGCACCCCCACGACATACGGGAAGTACAGCGAGTTGTAGTGCCGCCACTGCTCGCTGGTGCCGAAGTCGCCGCCGTCGCGCGGCTTGAGCGCGGCGATGCGGTCGGCCAGCAGCGCCTTGAGTTCGATGGCCCGCTCCAGCGGCTGATCCGGGGCGCCGCGGGCGGCCAGCCGCTCGTCGATGCAGGGCAGCGCCGTCAGCGGGTTGGCGACCAGCTTGGACAGGTCGCCGTAGTGCCCCAGCGCGCGGCGGGTCAGCCGGGCGAACGAGTCGTCGTCGAAGCCGTCGAGCGGATCGGCCAACCGCAACGGCAGCGCAGATTGGGTGCGCCGCAACGTCTCCCGATCGGCCCGCAACACCGGCGCCCGCGAGAACACCATCCGGTCCAGCAACCCGGCCAGCGGGTCGGCCAGCACCTGCACCGAAGAGGCGATCGCCAGGCTGGTGAACAGCAGCACGGTCAGCGCGATCTGCGCGCTGGTCTGGCGGCGGGTCAACTCGATGCCGATCAGCATCTGGCCACCGAGCAGCGCCACCACCATGCCGCTGCCGGTGAATGAGCGCAGCATGTCGGCGCGCAGCGCCTGACCCTCGTCGAACGCGTCCCACAACGCCACCGCCACGCCCAGGCACAACACGTCACAGCCCGTCGACGCCAGCGCCAGCCAGCTGGGCACCACGCCCAGCGGAATGATCAGGATCGCGTTGGCCAAGGCAAAAAACATCGTCGCGGTGACGATCAGCCCGACCTTCGGGATCTTCTGCACCCGGCGCCGCAGCGCGAAGACCATCGCGCCCAAGGTGGACACCGAAATCACCACGCACATCACCAGATGGCCGGGCCGCAACGGTCCGGCAACGGTGCCGGCCAGCGCGGCACCGACCAGCGTCATCGCACCGGTGACAGCGACCAGCAGCACTTCGCCGGCACGGGATCGCTCGTTGTCACCCGCGCGGGCGATCTCCAGGAGCACCGCGAACCAAGCGACACCGGGGACAGCGACCAGATAGATCTCGACCTGGCCGAGCAATGCGGAGTGGGTGACGAGCCGCACCGCATCCAGCGCGACGGCCGTCGCAAAGCTGCACAGTCCTACTGCCGAGAACGCCAGCACCGGCTTGCGCGGGTTACGGGCCAACAAGTACAGCCCCAGCCACCAACTCAGCGAGAACACCAACGCCGAAAGCGCAGCCATGCTTTCAGTGTGGCACGCCACTAGAACGTCGGCGGCGACCCACTGTCAAGCGCCGTAGCGGCGATGCCGCAGGCTGTAATCACGCAGCGCGCGCAGGAAATCGACGCGCCGGAATGCCGGCCAGTGCGCTTCGGTGAACCACATCTCCGAGTAGGCGCTTTGCCACAACAAGAACCCGGACAACCGCTGCTCCCCCGAGGTTCGGATCACCAGATCGGGGTCGGGCTGCCCGGAGGTGTACAGGTTCTCTGAGATCGCGTCGACCGTGACGGCGTCGATGAGTTCCTCGCCGCTGGCGCCGTTGACGAGTTGTTTGGCCAACAGTCCGCGCACGGCGTCGGTGATTTCCTGACGGCCGCCGTATCCGACCGCAACGTTGACGTGAAAGCTGCCGTTGCCGGTGCTCGCGGTGCCCTCGACCGCGTCACGCAGCCGGCGCGCGGGTTCCTCGCCGATCAGCTCTAGGTCCCCCACCGTCCGCACGCTCCAGCCGTTGGCCGGCGCGCAGATCTCTTCGACGACCTCAGTGATGATCTCGATGAGCGCGGCCAGCTCGGCCGGATCACGGCGCAAGTTCTCGGTGGAAAGCAAGTAGACAGTGGCCATTTCGATGCCGGCCTCATGGCACCAGCGCAGCATCTCGGCGATCTTGACCGCGCCCATCCGGTACCCGTAGCTGACGTCGTCGTAGCCGGCGTCGCGTGCCCAGCGTCGGTTCCCGTCGCACAGCACAGCGATGTGACGCGGCAGTGCGGATTTCGATGCGGCCAGCCCTTGCCGCAGCCGCAATTCGTAGAGCCGATATAACGGTTCCTTGACACGCGGCGGAATGATCTCCACAGCGATCCAGATTACTGTGGGTCGGAGTGCTCAAGGGCTTTCCGGCCGCAACTCATGGAGGCGTATTGATTCGCGACACCGGCGTGGCCACCCAGGCCGGCGCGGACGAGACGTCCCACACCGTCGGAGATGTGGCCGAGCACATTGTCGAGGGCGTGAAGGACACCGCCCAGGCGCTGGTCAAGCCGCGGGCGCGGGGCTGGATTCATCTGGTGTCGGCCGTGGTCGCGGTCATCGCCGGCGCCACACTGATCTCGGTGTCCTGGCCTCTGGCTGGGCTCAAGGCGGGTCTGGCGACGTTCATCTACACCGGCTCGGTGGTGGGGATGTTCACCACCAGCGCGATCTATCACCGGGTCAACTGGACATCGGTGAAGGCCCGCACCTGGATGAAGCGGCTCGACCACTCGATGATCTTCGTGCTGATCGCCGGCACCTACACACCGTTCGCATTGCTGGCGATGCCGCACGACGCGGGCGCGCTGGTGCTGTGGATGGTCTGGGGCGGCGCGCTGGCCGGGGTGCTACTCAAGATGTGCTGGCCCACCGCACCGCGCTGGGTCGGTGTCCCGCTGTATCTGATCCTCGGCTGGGTCTCGGCGTTCTACATCGCGATGATCCTGCACAACGCCGGCGTGGCCGCGATGGTGCTACTGGCCGTCGGCGGCGCGCTCTACAGCGTCGGCGGGATCATGTACGCACTGCACCGGCCGGACCCATGGCCGAGCACGTTCGGCTATCACGAGTTCTTCCACGCCTGTACCGCGGTCGCCGCGATCTGCCACTACATCGCGATCTGGTTCGCGGTGTTCTGACGGAGGCGCTACAACTGCCTGGCGTTCTCGGGTGACCAGTAGGCCTTCATCGCGGCGATCTTGCCGTCGCCGTCGAACACCATCACGTCGATCGGTTCGATGACCATCCGGGTGTCGCCCGCGGAGACAGTCAGCTTGAAGTGGAAGGCCGCCTCGTTGCCGGCAACCCGCAGCGTCACCAGCTCGCTTTCCCGCTGCACGTTTTCCACCGCGGAGTAAAAGCCGTGGATCGCCTGCCGGCCGATGTGCACCTCGCCGCCGACCGGATCCTCGACGGTGGCGTCGTCGGCGTACAACTCGACCAGATCATCCGCGGTGCCCTTGGCGATCAGGCTGATGTAGCGGTTGACGGTCTCGGCGATGTGTTCTGCACTCGACATGGGAGGCACGCTACCGCGCCGAGTCTCACGGCCCGCACAATCACCGGGCGAGTGCAGATTCCAATTCCGCGGCGCCGGTGACCGGCAGGTCGCAGACCCGACCGCGGCACACGTAGGCCGCGTCGGCATCGGCGACGCGGCCGCGGCCGACGAGCAGCTCTGACG
>NZ_JBAPRN010000459.1:0-2372 GCF_049281135.1 Mycobacterium sp.
GTCTGGCCCCACTGCGGCCATGGCGAGAAGCGCTGCAGGCAGCGCTGTCCGCACCGCTGGATGCCTGACCGCTACCCTCAACCCGTGAGTGACGTGCTGCCGGTGGTCACGGTGACCTATTCGCCGGGCCCGCATCTGGACCGGTTTCTGGCATCGCTGTCGCACGCGACCGAGCGGCCAGTCAGCGTCCTGATGGCCGACAACGGCTCCACCGACGGGGCGCCGCAGGCCGCGGTCGAGCGCTACCCGGGTGTACGACTGTTCTCCACCGGGTCCAACCTCGGCTACGGCAGCGCGGTGAACCGCGCGATCGCGGAGCTGGGCGATGTCGACGAATGGATCATCGTGGCCAACCCGGACGTGCAGTGGGGCCCCGGCAGCATCGACGCGCTGCTGGACGCCGCGGCGCGCTGGCCGCGCGCGGCGACTTTCGGACCGTTGATCCACGACCCCGACGGGTCGGTGTACCCGTCGGCGCGCCAGCTGCCCAGCCTGTTCCGCGGCGGGATGCATGCAGTTGTCGGACAGCTCTGGAAGACGAACCCGTGGTCGGCGGCCTACCGCCAAGAGCGGCTGGAACCCAGCGAGCGGCCGGTCGGGTGGCTGTCCGGATCGTGCCTGCTGGTGCGCCGCACGGCCTTCGAGCAGATCGGCGGCTTCGACGAGCGCTACTTCATGTATATGGAGGACGTCGATCTCGGCGACCGGATGGGCCGCGCGGGCTGGCTCAACGTCTATGTGCCGTCGGCAGAAGTCCTGCATCACAAGGGCCACGCGACCGCGCGGGAGTCGTCGCGCAATTTGGCAGCGCATCACAAAAGCACCTACACCTACCTCGCGGACCGGCATTCTGGACCATGGCGTGCTCCGCTGCGGCTGGCCTTCCGGGCAGGTTTGGCGGTGCGGTCGCGGCTGATGGTGCGCAGTTCTGCAGAAGGGCATCGGTGAGGTGAGCAAGCACGTCGACGCAATCGTCCTCGTTGGCGGTAAAGGCACTCGGCTGCGGCCCCTGACGCTATCGGCGCCCAAGCCGATGTTGCCCACCGCCGGGTTGCCCTTCCTGGCCCATCTGCTGTCGCGGATAGCCGCGGCCGGCATCGAGCACGTGATTCTCGGAACATCCTACAAGCCAATGGTTTTCGAGGCCGAGTTCGGTGACGGGTCCAAACTGGGTTTACAGATCGAGTATGTGACCGAGCAGAGTCCGCTGGGCACCGGCGGCGGAATTGCCAACGTCGCGGGCCGTCTGCGCCACGACACGGCGCTGGTGTTCAACGGCGACGTGCTGTCCGGAGCAGATCTCGGTCAACTACTCGACTACCACCACCAGCAGCAGGCCGACCTGACCCTGCACCTGGTGCGGGTGAGCGATCCCCGGGCCTTCGGTTGCGTGCCGACCGAAGACGGCCGAGTCACAGCGTTTTTGGAGAAGACCGAGGATCCGCCGACGGATCAGATCAACGCCGGCTGCTACGTGTTCTCTCGGGAGACCATCGATCGGATTCCGCGCGGCCGCGAGGTGTCGGTCGAGCGCGAGGTGTTTCCCGCCCTGCTGTCCGGCGGCGTCAAGGTATTCGGATACGTCGACACCAGCTACTGGCGTGACATGGGCACACCGGAGGACTTTGTGCGCGGATCGGCGGATCTGGTGCGCGGCATCGCTCCGTCACCGGCGCTGGGTGGCCATCGCGGCGAGCAGCTGGTGCACGACGGGGCCTCGGTGTCGCCCGGAGCGCTGCTCATCGGCGGCACCGTCGTCGGACGTGGCGCTGAGATCGGTCCCGGCGCCCGGTTGGACGGCGCGGTCATCTTCGACGGCGCGCGGATCGAGGCCGGCAGTGTGGTCGAACGCTCGATCATCGGGTTCGGTGCGCGGATCGGTCCGCGGGCGCTGGTCCGCGACGGCGTGATCGGCGACGGCGCCGACATCGGCGCCCGCTGCGAGCTGCTGCGGGGAGCGCGGGTGTGGCCCGGCGTGCACATTCCCGACGGCGGGATCCGCTACTCCAGCGACGTCTGAGCTGGTTCGTTCTGGCCGAGCGACCGTGATGCCACGCGGGAAGCGGCGGTGACACCGCTCGCTGAGACTGCAGTTTTGCGCAAGACGGTTGAACAAAAGAGAGGCCCGCCGAAGCGGGCCTCTCCGTTGTGTTGCCTTCCTGCAGGTTACGCGCCCGGGCCTCCGGTGCCAGGGTTCTGGCCAGCGGCCCCGCCGCCGGTGCCGCCAGGGCCACCGGGGGTAACGCCGCTTGGCGGGTTGGGGTTGGTTGGGCCGGTCGCAGTGCCAAACTGAGGCGCAGTAGTGCCTGGGACGCCAGCGCCGTTGGCCCCGCCGTTACCAGCGACCGTGCCGGCTGTGCCGACGCCGCCGG
>NZ_JBAPRN010000460.1:0-2201 GCF_049281135.1 Mycobacterium sp.
CCGGTGGTCAGCCAGGCCAACCAGGCCAACCCGGCCAACCGGGTCACGCCGGCTAAGGGCCGCTTCCCCGACAAGACTGCGCGACTAGCTGCCGCCGGATTTCTGGTAGACGAGCCAGCGCATCTCGATCGGGGACGTCTCACGGTCGACGTCGAAAACGTCACGGCCGCTGACCCAGTCGGCGTACCAGTTCGTGGGAGGCCAAGCACCGTCGGGCAGATGAGTCTTCTCGTACTCGTACACGGAGTGGTCGCCGACTAACGTGAGCGGCAGCGCACCGGCCGCACCCGCCAGCTCGTCCCGGGTGAAGATCGTGGTGTAGACCTGCTGTCCGAGTTCCCGTGCGGCATCATCCGGGATGTAACCCGGGCGCGGCAAGAAAGCGTTGAACACCAAGCGTCCGCCGGGCATCAGGCAATGTGCGGCGAGTTCGAACATGCCGCGCAGCTGCTGGGTCGTGCGGAAGTCGGACACCACCTCGGAGAGGACGATCAAACGATAGTCCGAGCGCAGGTCATCCATCGTCGCGAAGACGTCGCGCTGGATGACACGGACATTCAGCCCTTGGCGTTCGGACTCCACGCGAATGACGTCGGCGAATTTGGGAGTCATCTCGACGGCGTCTACCGGATGGCCGCGTCGCGCCAAGGCCAAGGAGTTACGCCCGGTCCCTGCACCGATGTCGAGCACCCGATGGGCGCCTGGATCGGGGGATTCGCCGGCCAGCGCCCACACCCGCGCGTCCGGCTCGGTGCCGAATAGTGGCGGCTCGCGAGTGGCAACCCAATGGTCGTAGGCGTCCTCGATCTTCGACCATTCGGCTTTGACGTGATAATTCAGGATCCGGCCCACCGGAGAGTCGTACGAGATGACGATTCTCGACCGTTGGGAGGCGGTGTAGGCCTCGGCCAGCTGGACCTCCAGCACCGTCTTGAGATTCGCAAGTTCGTCGGCAGTAAACCGAACGCCCACTCCGGCAAAGACGGTGTCACACATCGTGACGTACTCGTCGATCATCCCCGGAACGGCGGGCAGATTGATCTGCCCGCTGACCACCGACGCTCGGCGCAAACGTCGGGCCATCGTCTCACGCAAAGTCGGCGGATCAACCGATCTCAGGGGCGGATCCTCCATCAGACCCTTCTACACCACCCAACTCGTCGGCACGGCTGAATCGGACGGAACATGCTGTGAACAAAGATTTTTGCCGTCGGCGACGCGCGTGGAGCTGCAGGCGATCGTGCGAAAGCCGTTGAATACGACTCGAACCCCCGGCGATCGGCGGATCTTGTGAATCGAAGTAGCGCCGCACCCATTGAGCTGGTTCAATTCCGATACGCCGCAGCGATTTTTACGCATACTGGGACGCATGCGAATTAGCGGGGCGTTCCTGGCCGAGAAGGTCGAAGCGGTAGACAACAAGCTCAATGTGAAAGGCGGGGTGATATCCAACTTCAGAGTCGGCCGGGATCGAGTAGCGCAGTTTGACATCGTGGTGCTGACGCAAGGAGACGGCGAAGACACCGGTAGTTCGGATCGCTTGGTCGTCATAGAGGTCTCGCCGCCCAACGGTGGCGAACCGTTGCATATGCACCGCGAGTTGCCTACGAACTTGATGAATGCGGACGTGGGCTTTGCCTGCTGGCAGTTCCGACTCACCCTGAATCTGAATGGTCGCTGGATCATTGCCATGAAAGGCCCAGCGGGAACCGTATCGCTTCCGCTGACCGTGAGTGGTCCGCGTTAGGCGCCTCGGCGTCAAAGCACGAGGGCCGGTTAGGCAAAAACCCTGTTTGAATTCGAGCGTTTGGCGACCCGACCCCGTTTGTGGAACTACGTTGACGGCAACGGGGAGAATTCCCTGCTCACGGGGAGGTAGACCAATGGTTCGTCGCACCGGTGGCGCACGAGATCGCCGATCACACAAGGTCATTAACGTCGTAAGCCGGAATGCGGCCGCCAGCGTGACGCTGATTGCGGCCTTGACCCTTGTCGGCGCCGCTTCTACCGCGTGCAGCCACACCGTCAGCGGCGTAGCCGTTGTGAAGCCCGGTGATGCTGGCTTCGCCGCCGACAATCCGGGCAGCAACGGCGGCGACGGCGCGCCAGGTGACAACGGCAACGGCGGCGCGGGTGGCAAAGGCGGAGCCGGCGGTAAAGGTGGGGCAGGCGGTCACGGAGGCCGCGGCGGCAACGGTGGC
>NZ_JBAPRN010000461.1:0-3475 GCF_049281135.1 Mycobacterium sp.
CAGCAGCGCTGCCCGCCGGAGTCGCGGCGCCGTCGAACCGCTGTCAATCCCTGCGAGCGAGTGGTGCCTCAACCTCGATTTGCTCTGCATCGTCGTCGGAGGCTACGGCCCCGGACCGCGACCGTTCTTGCGGCCTCGGGCGGACTCGTCGGGCCGACGGATCCGGGTGCGGGAATGGGTTTGCGGACGCCGCCGCGGTGAGGTGGGCGGCAGCGGCGGCAGCGCGGCGGGGCCGTCGCTCTGCAGCTTGTCGATCAGCTCGTCGGCCACCTCGGCCAGCCGGCGTTCGTCGGCGTACGCCAGCCGGGACGGCAGCTCGGGGATCGGCACCCATGCCACCTCGGCGACCTCCACGTCATCGTCGGACAGCTCGCCGCCCAGAAAGCGCATCAGATAGTGATGCACGGTCTTATGTACTCGGCGACCGTCGGTGACGAACCAGTAGTCGATGCGGCCCAGCGCCGCCAGCACGCTGCCTTGTATCCCGGTCTCCTCGGCGACTTCCCGGATCGCGGTCTGTTCGGCGGTCTCGCCGAGTTCGATGTGGCCTTTGGGAAGCGACCACAGCATCCGGCCGCGTCGATCGACGCGACCGATCAATGCCGCGACCTGCTCTTCACGCGGCCGATCGATGTTGTCGATGACCAGTCCGCCGGCCGATGTCTCGTGCACGGTGCGCAGCCGCTCGGGGCCGCGGCGTTGCGCGGGCTTCGCTGGAGCGGCTGGTGTGCCGCCGGCCACGGCCTCGTTGCCGGATTGGGCCTCGCCCGACCCTGCCGAGCGTCGACCGCGGCGCCTCCCCCGGCGCCGACGCGGTTGCGATTTTTCGCCGTCGGACACCCAAGCGATAGTAGCTGGCGTGCTCAGACGCTCTGGCCACACTCGCCGGTAGGGAGCTGCACGATCGGGCTACGGTGCAGCCACAGATCGGACTCTCCCCCTCGCCGCTTCGCGGCTGGGCGCTACCCCCACAGCGGCCACCGGGCGCCGCATCGTCGTCCGACTACGCTCTGTCCCGTGCCCGACGATGCCCAGGATGCCGAGCTGCTGACCGCTGCCGCGGTCGCATTGAACAGGCATGCCGACGTCCTGCGCGGGCTCGGCGGGCTGTTCGCTGCCGCCGGCCACCAGCTGTATCTGGTCGGCGGCTCGGTGCGCGACGCGGTGCTGCAGCGGCCGATCACGGATCTGGACTTCGCGACCGACGCCCGCCCCGAGCAGCTGCAGAAATTGCTGCGGCCGTGGGCCGACGCACTGTGGGACACCGGCATCGAGTTCGGCACGATCGGCGCGCAGAAGAACCACCAGCGCCTGGAGATCACCACGTTCCGAGCCGACCGTTACGACGGCGTATCCCGCAACCCCCAGGTGCGTTTCGGCGACTCCCTCGACGACGACCTGGTGCGCCGCGACTTCACCGTGAACGCGATGGCGGTGCACGTGACGGCGACTGGCGCCGCCGAATTCGTCGATCCCCTAAAGGGTTTGGCCGCGGTGCGGGCCGGCATCCTGGATACGCCTGCGGCGCCGCAGGTTTCGTTCGGCGACGACCCGCTGCGGATGCTGCGCGCCGCGCGGTTCGTCTCGCAGCTCGGCTTCACGGTGGCCCCGCGGGTGCGTTCAGCGATCGAGGACATGGCCTCCGAGCTGGGCAGGATCACCGCCGAGCGGGTCGCCGCCGAGCTGGACAAGCTGCTGCTGGGCGCCGATCCGGTCGCCGGTATCGAGCTGATGGTGCAGACCGGGCTGGGCGACGTGGTGCTGCCCGACGTCGGCGGCATGCAGATGGCGATCGACGAGCATCACCAGCACAAGGACGTCTACCAGCATTCGCTGACCGTGCTGCGGCAGGCGGTCGCCTTGGAAGACGAAGGTCCCGACCTGGTGCTGCGCTGGGCGGCGCTGCTGCACGACATCGGTAAGCCCGCCACCCGCAAGCACGAAGCCGACGGAGGAGTGAGCTTCCACCACCACGAGGTGGTGGGCGCCAAGATGGTCCGAAAACGGTTGCGCGCGTTGAAGTATTCGAAACAGATCATCGACGACGTCTCGCAGCTGGTGTATCTGCACCTGCGGTTCCACGGTTACGGCGACGGCAAATGGACCGACTCGGCGGTGCGGCGTTACGTCACCGACGCGGGCCCGTTGTTGGGTCAGCTGCACAAGTTGGTGCGCGCCGACTGCACCACCCGCAACAAGCGCCGCGCGGCCCGGCTGCAGGCCAACTACGACGACCTCGAGGCGCGGATCGCGGAGCTGGCCGCCAAGGAAGACCTGCAGCGGGTGCGACCGGACCTGGACGGCAACGCGATCATGGACCTGCTCGGTATTCCGGCCGGCCCGCAGGTCGGCGAGGCGTGGCGGTACCTCAAGGAGCTGCGGCTGGACCGCGGGCCGCTGACCAGCGAGGAGGCCACCGCCGAGCTGCTGTCCTGGTGGAAGACCCGCGGGAACCAGTAGCGGCCCGGCCGCGTCGGACTGGCATGGAGTATTGCCTGAGCGCCGGTGACGGCGCAGCGACGATGTGGGAGCGCGGACCGGATCTCGACCTCAACGGCGACGGCCGGCTCGACGCCGTCGGCCTGGACTTCGACGGCGACGGTCTGGCCGACGACGCCCTGGCCGATCTGGACGGGGACGGCATCGCCGACCATGCCGTTCTCGACGTCGACGGCGCAGAAGAACGTTATTTCACCGACGACGGCTCGGGCACCTGGTCGGTGGCCACAGACCCAGCCGCCCGACCGGCGCGGGAGGCCTCCGGACTGCGCTGGTTCGGGCTCGACGGTGCCGAGCACACCGGTAACCCGTTGTCCGAGTTCGGCGCCGAGGGTCGTGCCGAGGTCCGGCTGCTCGACATCGACGGCAACGGCCTGGCCGACCGCGCAATCACGTCCGGCGAGAAGGGCGTCACCGGCTACGTCGACACCGACGGCGACGGGCGGTGGGACATCAAGCTGACCGACGCCGACGGCGACGGCGCCGCCGACGCGGCCAGCGTGTTAGCGCCCAAACCGTAGATCCCCTTTGGCGGCCGCGGCCCGGTACTGTGACGGCCCATGAACTCCGACCAGTCGTCGTCTGACTCGGTGAGCGCGGCCCTGATCGAGATCTTGCGCGAGGACCTCAACATCGACGTCAGCCGGGTGACGCAGGAGTCCCGGCTGGTGGACGACGTCGGCTTGGACTCGGTGGCCTTCGCGGTGGGCATGGTCGCAATCGAAGACAAGCTCGGTGTGGCGGTGTCCGAACAGGAGTTGCTCGGCTGCGACACCGTCGGCGACCTCGAGAACGTGATCCGGGCAAAGGTCCCGGTCGGCCAGTGAGCGTGCTGGCCACCGCCCTGTCCAGGGCGATGCGCGCCTCAGCTCACAACCTGGTGGTCTTCGACAAGGATGCCGACGCCTGGACGCGGCACCCGTGGCCGCAGGTGCACGCCCGCGCCGAGGGCATCGCGATCCGCATCCTCGACCAG
>NZ_JBAPRN010000462.1:0-10020 GCF_049281135.1 Mycobacterium sp.
CACCACCCCTTCGGGCAGCTCCAGCTGCTCGATCATCTCGGCCAACCACAAAGCGTCGAAAGGTGTTTCGGGCGCGGGTTTGACGATGACCGGGCAGCCGGCGATCAACGCGGGTATCAGCTTGGGCATGATCAGGAACTGCGGCACGTTCCACGGCACGATCGCCGCGACGACCCCGACCGGGGCCCGGTGCAGGTGCACCTCGCCGAGCACGCCGTGGCGCCGTTCGGTCCAGGGGAAGTCGCGGGCGACCCCCAGGGAGAGGTGGATCATCGACACTGCTGCGGCAGCCTGACCCAGCCGGCTGAAACTGCGCGGCGAGCCCATCTCGTCGGTGATCAGGTCGGCCATCTCGTCGAGGTGGCCACCGTATATGGCCGCCAGTTGCTCGACCTTGCGCATGCGCTCGTGCGGGCTGAGCCGCGGCCACGGTCCATAGTCGAAGGCATGCCGAGCGGCGGCGACTGCATCGTCGACGTCCGCGGGCGTCGCCGCGGGAACGTCGCCAATCGAACTCTCGGTGTGCGGGGAGATGACCGTCAGGCGCTGATCGGTGGACGGCTTACGCCACTGCCCGCCGATGAAAAGCTGGTCGTAGCAACGGTGATCACGGGTTTCCGGCATAAGGCACGACCTTTGAAAAGGCGATGGCAACTTCGCTATTGATGCTAACATAGCAAAAAAGACGGGCCGCCTGGCAACTGCCGTGGATCAACTGTGAAGGCGACGTGAGCGACGAACTTCTGGTGACGACGGACGGCGCCGTCCGCGTCGTGACGATCAACCGTCCCGATGATCTCAACGCCGTCAACGCCGCCTTGCACCACAAACTGCTGGATGTCTGGCGCGATCTGGAGCGCGACACCGGCGCCCGTTGCGTGGCGCTCACCGGCGCCGGTAAAACCTTCAGTGGCGGAGGCGATTTCGCGTTCCTGAAGGCGCAACACCGCTCGCTTGGCTACCGGTATGACATCTCCGCCCAGGCGGCGGACATCCTGCATGCGATGATCAACTTTCGGTTGCCGGTGGTGGCGGCGGTCAATGGCCCAGCCGTCGGACTGGGCGCTTCGCTGGCGCTGTGCTGCGACCTGGTGTTGATGTCCGAACGCAGCTATCTGTGCGATCCCCATGTGTCGATTGGCCTCACCGCGGGCGACGGTGGCGCACTGTTGTGGCCGTACATGACGAGCCTCATCCGCGCCAAGGAGTACGTCTACACCGGCGAGCGCATCCCGGCGGCTCTGGCGGTGGAGCTGGGTCTGGCCAATCGGGTCGCGACCGCCGAGACGTTGATGGAGCAGGCGCTGCAACTGGCTGCCCGGCTGGCGGCTCAGCCGGCCCGCGCATTGCAGACCACCAAGCGGGCGTTCTCTAAGCACCTTGCTCAGGCAGCGATTGCGATCGTGGACTACGGACTGGCGGCCGAAACGCTCGAGCTGGGTGCCGACGACCACATCGAGAAAGTGCGAGAGTTCCTGGGGGCCGACAAGTACGACGCGATCGAGACACCCGAGGCGGGACATGAACACTGATTGGCGCAAATATCCGTTCCGCCTGGTGCACGACGACAGTGCGATGGATTTCCCCGTCGCCGAAGGCTTACATGCCGACCAGGAGTCCGACACCTGGTTCATCGCCGGCGAGCTGGCCGGCGCAACGGGCCGCTCCTTTGCATTCCTGACCATCTTCAACAAGAACCGTCCTGGCGGCGGCGTAGTTGCCGATTTCTACACAATGTCGCTATTTGATTGCGATACAGGCGAATACGGCACCTACACGGACTACGACATGCCGCCCAAGAACATGCAGCCCGGTGCGCGTCAGAAGATGTCGATGACCGCCGGATATCTCGATATCCGTTACGAAAGCAGCGCCGGGCCGGTGGTGTGGACAGCGTGCCGTGACGGCCGGGGCGAACTGCGGCCCTACACCTACCGGGTCAGCCTGCGCGGCGTCGATCAGGCCGGCCAATCGATGGAACTGGACTTGGATGTCACGCCGACGCGTGCGCCGGTACCCGTCGGCGCGGACACCTTCGACGGCAAGATCACCTGCTTCGGCCAGGACGACACCTACTCGTATTTCCAAACCGGCATGGCAATGAGCGGAACGCTGCGCTGGGGCGATCGGGACGAAGATGTCAGCGGCAGCGCGGGACACATTGACAGACAATGGTTTCCCCGATACGCCGGCGGCGGGGGAACCGGCGGAGACCCGCGAGCCAGGTCGCACGAATGGCGCACGATCAACCTCGACAACGGCGTCGACATGAGCATCTGGCGGCAGTTCGACCGGACGGACGGCAATGTGCCGCAACCATTCACCGGTGTGACGGTGAGCTATCCCGACCCGGAGAGGGCTCCGGAGTACGCGGAGGACGTCGACGTGATGGTGAGCAGCTACGTCCGCTGGCCCGATTCGATTCGGCCACTCGTGCGGCCGCTTGCCCCGAACCGGTTCATGCCGGATCGCCACCGGTTGCAATGTGCCTCTTTGCAATTGGATCTGACCGGCGAGCCCATGGTGCCGGCACCCGCGCACGGGCTGCCGATCGAATACATGGAAGGACCGTATCGCTACCGCGGAACACTGCGGGGGGAACCGGTGAGCGGCTTCGCGTTCTACGAGCGTTCGCTGGCGCTGTACCGCGATTGGGAGTTGATCGACGTGCTGTCGTCCGCCGTCGAGAATCTCAGCGGGGCCGACCCGCAATTGGCTGATGCGGTCGATGAGGTGCGCCCGCTCATCGCGTCGGGAAATCGGTCGCAGGCGCGAAAGCTGTTGCAGTCCATGCTCGCAGGGCTACCTGCCGATAGCTCGGACTGCCGCGACGTTGTCGAAGCCCTGGACACGGTGCTGGCGGCCGACAGCTGACGAGTGTCGACCCGGTCACCCTCCGGGTGGCTCCCAGGCGAATCCGCCCGGGGTGCTGACGCAGTTCACCGGACCGCCCGAGTTCGAAATCGCGGAGGAACCCTCCGCGCCACATGGCATGCCGACCGCCGGTCGGGTGTCCAAGCCGCCTGCCGGCGGCTTCGGTGACGTCGTTGTTGTCGGTGGAGTCGTGTGCGGCGTCGTCGTCGTCGGTACGGTCGTCTGCGCCGGTGCGGTCGTCGTGACCTTCGGTACGGTCGTGGTGGTCGGCGGCAACGTCGTGACCGGCGCGCTGACGATGGGCCGCGGCCCGACCACCGGGGGCGGCGGTGCTGGGGCGATGAACGCGGGCGGCGCACTGGTCACCGCAGGAATGGCAGCGGTGGGCTCGGCCGACGTGCTCTCCACTCTGCTTGGTGTGTCAGTGGATTGAGACGCCGAGCGCAGCGCTCGCACACCCACGAACCAGGCCAGCAGTACGACCACGATCACACCACCGATCGCCGCGGAGTGCTTCAGTCGGCGCGTGCGAGCCTCGGCGGCCTCGTCATCGGTTACGTGGTGGTCGGGCGGCGTGCGTCTAGCGGACGTGACTGCATCGTCGATGTGGCTGTCCGGTAAAGCACGTGGAATGGCGCCATTTCTGGCCGCGTGGGCAGCGAATGCGGCCGGTTTGGTCGGCGTGTTGGGTCTAGTCGGCGCGGTTGCAGCGGCTGGCGCGGTTGGCGCGGTTGGCGCCGCAGCGTCTGACCTGGGCGTTGCGGGGGCCGTCGCGGACGCAGCATCCGTGTCATCGGTCGCCTCGCGGAAAATGGACGCAGCGCGCGATTCGGATGTGGGGCGGATGTGTGAGCGTGTACCGCCGTTCGACTCGAGTGCTTTGGCGAAGTCGCGACCCCGCCGGAACCTGTCGACCGGGTCATTCGAGAGCGCGCGGGCGAAGATCGCGTCGAACTCGATCAGGTCGGGCCGGATCTCGCTCGGTCGGGGTGCTCGATCGTTGAGCTGCCTGTTGACCACCACGGACGGGTTGAAATGTGCGAACGGCGGCGCCCCGGTCAACATGTGAAAAGCGCTGGCCGCCAAAGCGTATTGATCGGCGCGGCCGTCGAGTTCATCGCCCATCAGCTGCTCGGGCGCGGTGTAGCCGGCGGTCCCGATGAACAGGCCGGCCCGGGTCAGCGTGTTATGCGCCCCCTCGGGCCGCGCTACACCAAAGCCCGTCAACGCAATTCGCCTTCTGTCCGCCGGCGATTTGCCGACCACGATGTTGCCGGGATTGACGTAGCGGTGCAGCACCCCGCTGTCGTGCGCGTAGTCCAAGGCCTCCGCAATCGCGGAAACGATCTCGATCACCATCCTCGGCGGCATGCCATCGAGATGGCCATCGCTCAGCAATTCGGCCGCGTCGGAGCCGTCGATGTACTCCGACGAAAGCCACAACTGATCCTCGAACTCCCCGCGGTCGGTGAGCCCCGCGATGTTCGGGTGCCATAGCGCCGCTGCCAGGTCGGACTCCTGGTGGAACCGCTCGCGGTAATCGAGGTCGATGGAAATCTCGGCCGGAATCAGATGAAGAACCTGCTGGCGCGGAAGCCGTGGGTGCTCGGCCACGTAGAGCTCACCGAACTCCTCGTATCCAAGCTGCCGCACGATGCAGAATCCGGCGGCCGTCGCTCCAATGACCAGCGGCATGTGGAGATGGTACAGACCGGCGTCAGAGACCCAGGGCATGTGGGGGAACGGGTGAGAATGTCTGCGTGAGCGAACCCGGAAGCCACCAGAGCAGCGAAGGCCTTGCGCACCGGCTCCGCCGGATGTCTGGTCGTGACCCGCACGAGCCGCATCGGGTGGCCACTCCGCTGGAGTTGCTGTTCGACCTCACGTTCGTGATCGCCTTCGGCGTCGCCGCATCGCAGCTCGCGCACATGTTGGCATCGGGTCACGTCGGCGCGGGATTGGCCGGCTTCGTCTTCGCCACGTTCTCGGTGTGTTGGGCGTGGATCAACTTCAGCTGGTTTGCCTCGGCCTATGACACTGACGACTGGGTGTACCGGCTGACGACGATGTTGCAGATGGTGGGGGTGCTGGTTCTCGCGTTAGGGATTCCGCAGGTGTTCTCGTCGATAGCCGAGGGCCGGCATGTCGATAACCGGGCCATGGTCGCCGGCTACGTGGTGATGCGGGTGGCGATGGTGATCCAGTGGCTACGCGCCGCCATGCAAGATCCCGCTCGCCAGGCCGCATGCTTGACCTACGCGGTCGCCATCACCGTCGCGCAAGTCGGCTGGGTTGCCATCGCGGTCGTCCAGAGTTCGCTGGGCGTGACCTTCCTGCTGGTTGCCGTGATGGTCGGGATCGAGCTCAGTGGACCGCTGCTCGCCGAAAAACGGATGGGTGGCACACCCTGGCACGCACATCACATCGCCGAGCGCAATGGACTGCTGACGATCATCGCGCTCGGTGAAGGCGTGGTCGGGACCGTCGCCTCGCTGTCGGCGGTCGTCGCCGAACAGGGTTGGACGACTGACGCCGTGCTGGTGGCGGTTGCGGGGACAGGTCTGACGTTCGGTATGTGGTGGGTGTATTTCGTGGTTCCGGCCGCTGACCTGCTGCACGCTCACCGCGAGCGCTCGTTCGGCTACGGCTACCTCCACATCGTCGTGTTCGGGTCCATCGTCGCGACCGGTGCGGGGCTACATGCGGCTGCCGACTTCATCGAACACAAGTCGGCGATGGACTCGGTCGCCACGGTCCTGGCGGTCGCCATACCGGTGGGCGTCTACATCGCCGCGGTCTACGGGACCTATCTGATGCTGACCCGAGCATGGGATGGCTTCTATGCATCCGTCGTGCTGATCACTCTTTCGCTCCTGGGCGCGGCCGTCGGCCTCGCATCCGCGGGGGTTTCCACCCCGACGTGCCTGCTGGTTGTCACCGCAGCGCCGGGGGCCGCCGTCGCCGGTTTCGAATCGCATGGACACCGGCGCACGGCGCACGCCCTGGCTAAGGACGCGGGGTCAGGTTGACCGCCAACCGTTGATGCAGATGTGACGAGTGGCGTTGATGTGGTAATTGATGCAGTTGTCGTACTCTGTGACACGTGGCGCACATATCACGGCGCGACGCGCTGAAATTTGCGGCCGCAACACCGGCCCTGATCGGGCTCGTCAGCGCGGCGGAATCGCTGCGTGCCCCGTCGGCGTCCGCGGATGGCCTTGGCGTATTGCTGGATTACGCGGCAGGAGTGATCCCCGCCGACCAGATCAGGGCCGCCGGTGCAGTGGGCTCCATCCGGTATGTGTCCGACCGGCGGCCCGGGGGATCCTGGATGCTCGGCAAGCCGATGCAGATCAATGAGGCACGGGACCTGCACCAGAACGGCCTGAAGATCGTGTCCTGCTACCAGTACGGAAAAGAGGCCTCCGCCGATTGGCTGGGCGGCCAAAGCGCCGGCGTGCAGCACGCCAAGCGCGGGTGGCAGCTGCACACCGCCGCCGGCGGGCCTGCCAACGTACCCATCTACGCCTCGATCGACGACGACCCGTCCTTTGAGCAGTATCAAGCGCAGGTCGCGCCCTACCTGCGAGGCTGGGAATCCGTCGTCGGCCACCAGCGGACCGGCGTCTACGGCAACTCCAAGACGATTGAATGGGCGCTGCACGACGGCCTGGGCTCGTACTTCTGGCAGCACAACTGGGGCTCGCCGGGTGGCCGGACGCATCCTGCCGCCCATCTGCATCAAGTCGAGATCGACAAGCGCCACGTTGGCGGCGTCGGCGTGGATATCAACAACATCTGCAAGCCGCAATTCGGCCAATGGGCCTGAGCTTTACTCGCCGGTAAGTTTTCCAGCAAACTTCTGTCGATCGACCGATCGGCCGGTGTGTCAACAGTCGCACCGCGCCGTCTCGTCGACCATGGACCTCGAGGTCGGAGATGACGCAAATTTTCAAGATAACGATTAGGTAACAATACTGCCTTGATCTGCGCAGTTATAGCTACTCGACCGTAACCACCTGCATGCAGCAAGTTTGGTCCGGACACCGTCAGCGGCGTGTGAGCGGAGTGTTACCCAGCCCACCATTACTCGCGCGTAGAACTCACCAGTAACCAATTTGCGCCGGAAACTCCCAGGTTTCTTATGACACTCTTAGTGCAACCGATGACGCCTTCCTTGGCTTGACCCGCGGAAGCGGGGTCAGTCGATCTAGGGCCGGTTGGACCGGGGCGCAATCGGAATGTGGACCGAATTACGGGGCAGCGTGGCTCTGGCACGCAAGTGGTGGACAGACGCAATGAGGGAGATACACACGTGACGATCTATGAGCACCACCGAGTGTCGGCCGACCGCGACGGCCTCCCCTCGGACACTCATGCTCTGGTCGATCGGCTGAGTTCCGGCGAGCCGTACGCGGTCGCGTTCGGTGGTCAGGGCGGCGCATGGTTGGAGACGCTGGAAGAGCTGGTGTCGTCGGCCGGTATCGAATCCGAGCTTGCGACGCTGGTCGGCGAGGTGGACCTGCTCCTCGAGCCGGTGGCCCGCGAGCTCGTGGTGGTGCGACCGATCGGCTTCGAGCCGCTGAACTGGGTGCGCGCGCTGGCTGCCGAGGACCCGGTTCCGTCCAACAAACACCTGACCTCGGCCGCAGCGTCGCTGCCTGGTGTCCTGCTCACCCAGATCGCCGCGATTCGCACCCTGGCCCGTCAGGGCCTGGACCTGATCGCCACCCCGCCGGTGGCCGTCGTCGGGCACTCGCAGGGAATCCTGGCCGTGGAGGCCCTGAAAGCGGCGGGGGCGCGCGATATCGAGCTGCTGGCGATGGCGCAGCTGATCGGCGCCGCCGGCACGCTGGTGGCCCGCCGACGCGGCATCTCCGTTCTCGGTGATCGCCCGCCGATGGTGTCGATCAGCAACGCCGACCCCGAGCGCATCTATCGGCTGCTCGAAGACTTCTCGCAAGACGTCCGCACCGTATTGCCGCCGGTGTTGTCGATCCGCAACGGCCGGCGTTCGGTGGTCATCACCGGAACCCCCGAGCAGCTGTCCCGCTTCGAGCTCTACTGCAAGCAGATCTCGGAGAAGGAAGAAGCCGACCGCAAAAACAAGGTCCGCGGCGGTGACGTGTTCACGCCGGTCTTCGACCCGGTCCAGGTCGAGGTGGGCTTCCACACTCCGAGGCTCGCCGACAGCATCGCCATCGTCGGCGAATGGGCCGAGAAGGTCGGCATCGATGTCGAGTTGGCCTGCGCGATGGCGGACGCCATCCTGGTCCAGCCGGTCGACTGGGTCGACGAAGTAATCAGGGTCCACGAGGCGGGTGCCCGCTGGATTCTCGACCTGGGTCCCGGCGACATCCTGACCCGTCTGACCGCTCCGGTGATCCGCGGTCTCGGAGTCGGCATCGTGCCTGCGGCGACCCGCGGCGGCCAGCGCAACCTGTTCACCGTCGGCGCCGTACCGGAGGTGGCCCGGCCGTGGTCGAGTTACGCCCCGTCGGTGGTCAGCCTGCCCGATGGCCGGGTCAAACTATCGACGAAGTTCACCAGGCTGACCGGCCGGTCGCCGGTTCTTCTTGCCGGGATGACCCCGACCACCGTCGACGCCAAGATCGTCGCCGCCGCGGCTAACGCGGGGCACTGGGCTGAGCTCGCCGGCGGCGGGCAGGTCACCGAGCCGATCTTCAACGACCGCGTCGAGCAGCTGTCCGGGTTGCTCGAACCCGGCCGTACCTACCAGTTCAACGCGCTGTTCCTCGACCCGTACCTGTGGAAGCTGCAGGTCGGCGGAAAACGCTTGGTGCAGAAGGCCCGTCAGTCCGGCGCGGCGATCGATGGCCTGGTCGTCAGTGCCGGCATCCCCGAGCTGGAAGAGGCTGTCGAGCTGATCGAAGAGCTCAACGAAATCGGCATCTCCCACGTGGTGTTCAAGCCGGGCACCATCGAGCAGATCCGCTCGGTCATCCGCATCGCCACCGAAGTGTCGACCAGGCCGGTCATCATGCACGTCGAGGGCGGGCGCGCCGGTGGCCACCATTCCTGGGAAGACCTCGACGACCTGCTGCTGGCCACCTACTCCGAACTGCGGTCGCGACCCAACATCACCGTCTGCGTCGGCGGCGGCATCGGGACTCCCGAGCGAGCAGCCGAGTACCTGTCCGGTCGCTGGGCCCAGGCCTACGGCTTCCCACTGATGCCCGTGGACGGCATCCTGGTCGGGACCGCGGCCATGGCGACGCTGGAGTCCACCACCTCGCCGTCGGTCAAACAGATGCTGGTCGACATCCAGGGCACCGATCAGTGGGTCGGCGCCGGAAAAGCGCAGGGCGGCATGGCCTCTGGCCGCAGCCAGCTCGGCGCCGACATCCATGAGATCGACAACACCGCCTCCCGGTGCGGTCGGCTGCTCGACGAGGTCGCCGGTGACGCCGAAGCGGTCGCTGCGCGCCGCGACGAGATCATCGCCGCGATGGCCAACACCGCCAAGCCGTACTTCGGCGACGTCGGCGAGATGTCCTACCTGCAGTGGCTGCAGCGCTACGTCGAGTTGGCCATCGGTGACGGCGACAGCACGGCCGACACGGCTGAGCCTGGCAGCGCGTGGCTGGCTGACACCTGGCGTGAGCGGTTCGAGCAGATGCTGCAACGCGCTGAGGCGCGGCTGCACCCGCAAGACTCCGGCCCGATCGACACGCTGTTCGGCGACGCCGCCCTGTTGGAGCGTCCCGATGAGGCCATCGCCGCGCTGGTCGCCCGCTACCCCGACGCCGAGACCGTGCTGCTGCACCCGGCCGATGTCCCGTTCTTTGTCACCCTGTGCAAGACGCTGGGCAAGCCGGTCAACTTCGTGCCGGTGATCGACAAGGACGTGCGCCGTTGGTGGCGAAGCGATTCGCTGTGGCAGGCCCACGACGCCCGCTACGACGCCGACCAGGTCTGCATCATCCCGGGTACCTCGGCAGTCGCCGGTATCTCCCGGCTCGATGAGCCGGTCGGCGAGCTGCTCGACCGCTTCGAGCAGGCCGCGATCGATGACGTGCTCTCCACCGGCGCGACCCCGGCCCCGGTGACCGCGCGACGGCAGGGCCGTCGCGACGTGCGAGGACCGTTGGCCACCGTGCTCGACGCGCCGGATGTGTTGTGGGC
>NZ_JBAPRN010000463.1:0-4018 GCF_049281135.1 Mycobacterium sp.
GTCGAAATCTGACGCAGCATCGCGTTGTACGGCACGCTGGCCAGGTCGCCGCACGCCGCGGCGATTGCAAGCAACGCCAATCCGGGCCACAGGTATTGCGGGCGGTCACGAATCAGGCTCATGGCGCTCACCAGCGCCACGACCATTCCGGTCAGCACCGTCAGGGCGATGCGCCGCCGCCGTGCATCTTCGACCCACACACCGATCACAGGCGCCAGCACGGCGATCGTCAATCCGGCGATCGCCAGCGCGCGACCCAGCCAGCTCGCCGGCGGCACATCGCCGGGCAAACCCTTACCGACAGTGCCGGTTAGATACACCGAGAACACGAAGGTCACCACGACGGAACTCACGCCCGCCGAGCCGGTGTCCCACAGTGCCCACGCCACCGCCTGGGCTCGCTCGGATCTGGGCGAATCGTTACTGCCGGAATCAGACATTGTTGGTCTGTCTACCATTGGCGCATGCCGGTACCCGCCCCCAGCCCCGACGCTCGTGCCGTTGTCACCGGCGCATCGCAAAACATCGGCGAAGCACTGGCCACCGAATTGGCAGCGCGCGGCCATAGCCTGATCGTCACTGCGCGACGCGAAGAGCTGCTCAACACCCTGGCCGGCAAGCTCACCGAGAAATACGGCGTCGCCGTCGAAGTCCGTCCCGCCGACCTCGCCGACACGGCCGAACGCGCAAAACTGGTCGACGAGTTGGCCACCCGAAACATCTCGATCCTGTGCGCCAACGCCGGTACCGCCAACTTTGGTCCGATCTCCGCTCTGGACCCAGCGTCGGAGCGGGCTCAGGTTCAGCTGAACGCGGTCGCGGTACACGACTTGGTGCTGGCGGTGCTGCCCGGAATGATTGAGCGCAAGGCCGGCGGCATCTTGATTTCCGGTTCCGCAGCAGGCAATTCACCGATCCCCTACAACGCGACCTATGCGGCGACGAAGGCGTTCGCGAACACGTTCAGCGAGTCGTTGCGCGGCGAACTGCGCAAAACCGGTGTGCACGTGACGGTGCTGGCCCCGGGCCCGGTGCGCACCGACCTACCGGACGCGTCCGAGGCGTCGATCGTGGAGAAACTGGTGCCGGACTTTCTGTGGATCTCCACCGAATACACCGCAAAGAAATCGCTAGACGCGTTGGCGCGCAACAAGATGCGGGTGGTGCCCGGCGTGACGTCCAAGGCGATGTCGGCGGCAAGCCAGTACGCGCCACGCGCGATCGTCGCGCCGATCGTCGGAACCTTCTACAAGAAGATGGGCGGCTGATCTACCGACGGCGTTTGCTGCCGCCGCCGAACATGTTGCGGATGATCTCGGTGCCCAGCGCCTTGAGGAAGGTCTGGAAGCCGCGGCTGTTCACGAATCGACTGAACCAGCCAGGCTTTTTGGCGGCTTCGGGTGCGTTCTTCCCCGCCGGCTGCTCGGCTGGAGCCTTTGCCTTTTCGGCTTCGATCTTCTCGTACGCCGATTCCCGGTCCTTGGTCTCACCGTAGACCGCTTGCAGGGGGCTGGCTTTGGCCGCAGTGCCGATCGCGTCGTCGCCGATGGCGGCCATCAGTGAACGGGGCGAACGCAGTCTGGTCCACGCCACTGGGGTTGGGGCGCCACGTTCCGATAGCACGGTGACGATTGCTTCGCCGATGCCCAGTGACGTCAACGCCGAAGCCAGATCGTAGACATCTGTTTTCGGGTAGGTGCGGACGGTCTTCGTCAGCGCCTGCTGGTCATCAGGAGTGAACGCGCGCAGTGCGTGCTGGATGCGCGCACCCAACTGCGAGAGCACCTGGTTGGGCACGTCGGTGGGCAACTGGGTGCAGAAGAAGACGCCCACGCCTCGAGAGCGGATCAGCTTGACCGTCTGCTCGACCTGCTCCAGAAACGCTTTGGACGCATCGCTGAACAACAAGTGCGCCTCGTCGAAAAAGAAGACCAGCTTGGGTTTGTCGACGTCACCGATTTCAGGCAACGACTTGAAAAGGTCGGACAGGACCCACATCAGGAACGTCGAAAACAGCACCGGCCGGGCGGCTTGAGCTCCCAGCTCTAGCAGCGAGATGACCCCGCGTCCCTTGTCGTCAAAACGCAACAAGTCCTTGGGCTTCAGTTCCGGCTCACCGAAAAAGGTATCGGCCCCTTCGGCTTCCAGATTGACCAGTGCGCGCAGGATGACGCCGGCCGTTTGCGCGGAGACGCCGCCCAACGACTTCAAATCGGCCTTGCCCTCGTCGCTGGTGAGCTTTCCGATCACCGCACGCAGGTCTTTCAGGTCCAGCAGCTCGTAGTTCTGCTGCTCGGCATAGTGGAAGATCAAACCCAGCGTTGACTCTTGAGTAGCATTGAGCCCCAACACCTTTGACAGCAGAATCGGCCCGAAGCTGGCGATCGTGGCACGCACCGGAACACCGATGCCCTTGGTTCCCAGCGACAGGAAGTCCACCGGAAACGCGCTGGGCGCCCAATTGTCGCCGGATTCCTTGGCGCGACCGGTGATCTTGTCATTGCTTTCACCGGGGCGCGACAGACCGGACAGGTCGCCCTTGACGTCTGCCATCAGCACCGGCACGCCCGCCGCCGAGAGTTGTTCGGCGATTACCTGCAGAGTCTTGGTCTTTCCGGTACCGGTCGCCCCGGCTACCAGACCATGACGGTTGACAGTGGCCAGCGGGATGCGGATCTGCGCGGTCGGGGTGGTCTTGCCGTCGATGACGACTGCACCCAACTCCAAGGCCTGGCCCTCGACGGCGTAGCCGGCTGCGATCTGCTGTGCGGGGTTCGCTGTCGATTCAGTGCTCATAAGACCCTCGTCTCTCCCCTACTTGCCGTGGTCTCGATCACGCACGACCTTACTGGCTGTTGCGCTGAGGCGGGGTGGCTGCAGGGCGTCCAGCTAACTTTGCCTACTGTGAATGCTGTGCGGGACGAACTGGTGTGGATCGACTGCGAAATGACCGGGTTGGACCTGGGCTCGGACAAGTTGATCGAGATCGCCGTCCTGGTCACCGACGCTGACCTGAACATCCTTGGCGACGGTGTCGACGTGGTGATCCACGCCGACGATGCGGCGCTGTCGTCGATGGTTGACGTGGTGACCCAGATGCACACCCGCTCGGGGCTTATCGAAGAGGTGCGGACGTCCACAGTAGACCTGGCGACGGCCGAGAAGTTGGTGCTCGACTACATCCGTCAACACGTCAAGCAAGGCAAAACGGCGCCGCTGGCGGGCAACTCGATCGCCACCGATCGGGGATTCATCGCCCGCGACATGCCCACGCTGGATTCGTTTCTGCACTATCGGATGATCGATGTGAGCTCGATCAAGGAGCTGTGCCGCCGTTGGTATCCGCGGATCTACTACGGCCAGCCGGCCAAGGGTCTGGCGCACCGCGCGCTGGCCGACATCCACGAATCCATCCGTGAGCTGCAGTACTACCGGCGCACCGCGTTTGTGACTCCCCCGGGCCCCACCACCAGCGAGATCGCTGCCGTGGCCGACGAGCTCGGGGTCGAACCGGCCGCGCCGGAGGAAATGGATTCGCCCGCGGAGGACTCCACCAGTTAGTATCGACGACGCTGTATGTCGCCGCGGCGGCCGGCAGCAATGGTGGGTGTAGTTCAGTTGGTAGAGCGTCAGGTTGTGATCCTGAATGTCGCGGGTTCGAGTCCCGTCACTCACCCCAAAGGTCACGCTAGCCGGTCACGCCGTGGCGCTACCGGCGCTTGTGGCGACGGCGTAGCCACACCGCTAACACGACGATGGCCACCAGGACGACCACCCCGAGGCCGAGCCACAGGAGGTCATCGGCTCCTAGAGCTGTCCCGCCTCCTCCGCCGAGATGCCCATGTCGTCGCCGTGCAGGTAACAGCGCAACAACAGTCGCCAGCAGCGAAGAGGTCAGCACTTCCAGCCCCTCTCGCTGCGAGAATCGCCGACATTGGACAACATTTCAGGTCGCCCGCCCGCTAAGAACGACCGGCCAATGCTGCGTCACGCCGGCGCGCGATCAGGTCCCTTACGC
>NZ_JBAPRN010000464.1:0-6025 GCF_049281135.1 Mycobacterium sp.
TGCGGCCCGACCTCGCCCAGCCGCCACCGGGCAGCATCGCTGCGCTGGCCGCCCGCGCTCAGGCTCGCCAGTCGCTGAAGGCTGCCAGCGACGAGTTGGATTTCCTGCGGTTGTCGCTGATCGACGCGCTACTGGTACTACAAGCCGACACCGCGTCGGTGCCCGTCGCCAAGCTGCTCACGCTGATCGGCGAACGGGCACCCGAAGCCGAGGTCCTCGACGCGCTCGACGACTTGAAGCAACGCGCCCTGGTCTGGGGTGACGTCGAGCTGCGGCTGGCTCCCGACGCCGGAGCCGGCCTGCCGTGGCACGTCGGACAGGTGACCCTGGAAGACGCCTCCCAGAATGCAGAGCAGATCGCCGGGCTGATCGATGGCCTCGACGAGCCGCAGCGCGAGCTGCTGGATCGACTGCTCGAAGGCTCCCCGCTCGGCCGTACCCGCGACGCCGCACCCGGAGCTCCGGCGGATCGCCCCGTGCCGCAACTACTCTCGATTGGGCTGTTGCGGCGTATCGATGCGGACACGGTGATCCTGCCACGCCACGTCGGGCAGGTGCTGCGCGGCGAGGAACCCGGGCCGGTGCGGCTGGCCGCACCCGATCCGGTGGTGTCCGGCACGACGCCGGCCGACGCAGACGCCGCGGCCGGTGGCGCCATCATCGACCTGCTGCGCGAACTCGACGTACTCCTCGAAACACTCAGCGCTGCACCGATTTCCGAGCTACGCAGCGGCGGCCTGGGGGTACGTGAGGTTCGGCGGCTGGCCAAAATCACCGGCGTCGACGAGGCCCGGCTCGGCTTGATTCTCGAACTGGCCGCAGCCGCGGGTCTGATCGCCAGCGGCATTCCCGATCCGCTGCCCCTCGGCGGCGAGCCGCCATACTGGGGGCCGACGGTGACCGCCGACCGGTTCACCGAGGCGACCACCGCCGAACGCTGGCATCTGCTGGCCACCACCTGGCTCGACCTGGCGGCCAGGCCGGCGCTGATCGGCAGCCGCGGTCCTGACGGCAAACCCTATGCAGCGCTGTCGGATTCGCTGTACTCGACGGCCGCCCCGCTGGACCGTCGGCTCTTGCTCGACATGCTGGCTCAATTGCCGCCCGGCGCCGGGGTGGACAAGAACACCGCGTCGGCCGCGTTGATCTGGCGGCGGCCGCGGTGGTCCAAGCGGCTACAGCCTGGGCCGGTCGCCGATTTAATGGACGAAGCGCAAACGCTCGGACTGGTCGGCCGCGGCGCGATCAGCACCCCGGGCCGAGTCTTCATCGCCGGCGTCGACGACCGGGATGCGATCGCCGCCATGGCGCGGGTACTGCCCCCGCCAATCGATCACTTTCTCGTACAGGCCGACTTGACCGTCGTCGTGCCCGGTCCGCTGCAGCGCCATCTGGCAGAGGAACTCTCAGCGGTGGCCACCGTCGAGTCCGCAGGCACGGCAATGGTGTACCGCGTCAGTGAACAGTCGATCCGGCACGCCCTCGATATCGGCAAGACCGCCGACGAATTGCATAACCTGTTCCACAAGAACTCCAAAACTCCTGTGCCGCAAGGCCTGACATACCTGATCGACGATGTCGCACGGCGGCACGGGCAATTGCGGATCGGGATGGCCGCATCATTCGTGCGCTGCGAAGATCCGACGCTGCTCGCCCAGGCGGTAGCCGGCGCCGAACATCTCGGCCTGCGGGTACTGGCACCGACCGTGGCGATCTCGCAGGCGCCGATCAGCGAAGTGCTCGCGACCCTGCAGGACGGCGGATTCGCTCCGGCCGCCGAGGACTCCACCGGCGCCATCGTCGATATCCGGGCCCGCGGAGCGCGAGTTCCCACGCCGCAGCGCCACCGCCCACACCGGCCGACGCCGCACCCGAGCAACGAAACCCTCGGCGCGGTCGTCGCGGTGCTGCGCAAAGTGACCGCGGCGCCGTTCGGCAGCGTCCGGATCGACCCGGCGGTTGCCATGTCGCTGCTGCAGCGAGCCGCTCGGCAGGACGAGACGGTGCTGATCAACTACGTCGACGCCGCCGGGGTGGCCACGCAGCGGGTGGTATCGCCGATCACGGTGGCCGGCGGTCAGCTGGTGGCGTTCGATTCGGCCTCCAGCCGGGCCCGCGAGTTCGCCATCCACCGCATCACCTCGGTCGTACCGGCCGACGACCAGGACCGACGTTAGATGTCGGCGGCTTACGGATAATGGAGACATGCCGCGGGCGACGATGCAGAGCGGAGCGATGAGGAGGAGCGGCGCGAGTGACTGACGGACCGTTGATCGTGCAATCCGATAAGACGGTGCTGCTCGAAATCGACCACGAGCTCGCCGGTGCGGCGCGCGCCGCGATCGCACCGTTCGCGGAGCTGGAACGCGCCCCCGAGCACGTGCACACCTACCGGATCACGCCACTGGCGTTGTGGAATGCCCGCGCTGCGGGCCACGACGCCGAGCAGGTCGTCGATGCCCTGGTCAGCTTTTCCCGTTACGCCGTTCCGCAGCCGTTGCTGGTCGACATCGTCGACACGATGGCCCGCTACGGCCGGCTGCAGCTGGTGAAAAGCCCGGTTCACGGACTGACCCTGGTGAGCCTGGACCGCGCGGTGCTCGAAGAAGTGCTGCGCCACAAGAAGATTGCACCGATGCTGGGCGCCCGCATCGACGATGACATCGTGGTCGTGCATCCCAGCGAACGCGGCCGGGTCAAGCAAATGCTGCTCAAAATCGGCTGGCCCGCTGAGGATCTGGCCGGCTACGTCGACGGCGAGGCGCATCCGATCAGCTTGGCGCAGGACGGCTGGCACCTGCGCGACTACCAGGAGATGGCGGCCGACTCGTTCTGGGCGGGCGGCTCGGGCGTGGTGGTCCTGCCGTGTGGCGCCGGCAAGACGCTCGTCGGCGCGGCCGCGATGGCGAGGGCCAGCGCGACGACACTGATCCTGGTGACCAACACCGTCGCGGGACGTCAGTGGAAACGCGAACTGATCGCCCGAACGTCGTTGACCGAGGAAGAGATCGGCGAATATTCGGGCGAGCGCAAGGAAATTCGACCGGTCACGATCGCGACCTATCAGGTGATCACCCGTCGCACCAAGGGCGAATACCGCCATCTGGAGCTGTTCGACAGCCGCGACTGGGGGCTGATCATCTACGACGAGGTGCACCTGTTGCCGGCACCGGTCTTCCGGATGACGGCCGACCTGCAGTCTCGGCGACGGCTTGGGTTGACCGCGACGCTGATCCGCGAGGACGGCCGCGAGGGCGATGTGTTTTCGTTGATCGGCCCGAAGCGCTATGACGCGCCCTGGAAAGACATCGAAGCACAGGGCTGGATCGCTCCGGCTGAGTGCGTCGAGGTGCGGGTCACGATGACCGACAGCGAGCGGATGACGTACGCCACCGCCGAGCCCGAAGAGCGCTACAAGCTGTGCTCGACGGCGCATTCGAAAATCGCGGTGGTCAAGTCGATTTTGGAACGCCACCCCAACGAGCCGACTCTGGTGATCGGCGCCTACCTGGATCAACTCGACGAGCTCGGCGACGTGCTCGGCGCCCCGGTGATCCAGGGGTCGACCAAGACCGCCGAACGCGAGGAGCTGTACGACGCGTTCCGCCGCGGCGAGGTGAGCACCCTGGTGGTTTCCAAGGTGGCCAACTTCTCCATCGACTTACCGGAAGCCGCTGTCGCGGTGCAGGTTTCGGGAACGTTTGGATCACGGCAGGAGGAGGCGCAGCGGCTCGGCCGGTTGCTGCGACCCAAGGCCGACGGTGGCGGCGCGATCTTCTATTCGGTGGTGGCCCGCGACAGCCAGGACGCCGAGTACGCCGCGCATCGACAGCGCTTTCTGGCCGAGCAGGGCTACGGCTACATCATCCGCGACGCCGACGACCTACTGGGGCCGGCAATCTAGAGCGACAGGATGGTCGCCGACGCGGTGCCGGGTGCGCCGTACACCTGTGCCAGCCCGACGCGCGGGTTACCAGGCACCTGACGCTCGCCGGCCTCGCCGCGCAGCTGGGAGACCAGCTCATACACCTGGCGCAGGCCAGACGCACCGATCGGCTCGCCGTTGGCGATCAGCCCGCCATCGGTGTTGACCGGAATCGAGCCGTGGATCTCGGTGGCGCCGTCGGCGACCAGCTTCTCCTGCTCGCCGTCGGCGCACAGACCGGTCTCGGCCATGTGGATGACCTCGGCGCCGGCGTCGGTGTCCTGCAGCTGGGCGACGTCGACATCCTCGGGCCCGATGCCCGCGGCTTCGTAGGCGGCTTTGGCCGCATACACCGTCGGTGAGACGTCCTCGTCCAACGGGGCGAACGTCGCGTGCACCTCGTAGGCGCCGAAGGTCCGGGTGCGGATCTCGGTGGCACGCACGTACACCGGCTTGTCGGTGAACTTGTTGGCGATGTCGGCGCGGCACATGATCACCGCGGCGGCGCCCTCGTCGGGCGCGCAGAACATGTACTGCGTCAACGGGTAATTCAGCACCGTCGAGTTGAGGATCTGATCTTCTGGGATTGCCTTGCGGCGGAAAGCATTCGGGTTGATCGCGCCGTTGCGGAAGTTCTTCGCGGCGACCTTGGCCAAAGTGGCCTGGGAGATGTTGTGGTCGTGCAGATACTTGTTCGCCTTCATCCCGAAGAACTTGGTGGTGACGAACTGCCCGTTGTTGGCATACCACTGCGGCAGGGCCAGTTTGGCCGGGTCGTCGGTGAACGCGCCGCGCGGGTGCTTATCCAACCCGATCGCGATGCCGATGTCGTACTTACCCAACCGGATGGTGTCGGCGGTCTGCTGAATGGCACTCGCCGCGGTGGCGCACGCATTGAACACGTTGGTGAACGTGATGCCCGTCAGCCCGACCAGCCGGGTCACCGCATCGGGGTTGGACACCTCGTGGCTGCCACCGAAGCCGAACTGGATGTCTTTCCAGCCGACCCCGGCATCCTTCAACGCGAACTGGATGGCTTCGGCCCCCATCTGCATCGCGGTCTTCTCGAACCTGCCGAATGGGTGAAGGCCCACACCGATGATGGCTACATCGTTACTCACAGCGAGTTGCTCCTTAGACCGGCTGGAACGCGAAGGTGACGATCTCGTTGCCGTCCGCGTCGGTGGTGAACGGAATCATGGTGAGCTCGACCTGCTGTCCGAACTTCAACTTGGCCGGATCGTTTTCGGTCAGCCGACCCTCGACGCGGATCACGTCACCGAGCTGAACCAAGCCCACCCCGAACGGCACGAAGTCGTCACCGGTCGGACCGGCGTACGGGGCTCCGGGCGGGAAGCCCTGTGTGGTCCACGCGACCAGGGTTCCGCTGCGCGGCAGCAAGTGCTCCGACATCGACGAACCGCTGCAGCGAGGGCAGAGCTCCTGCACCGGGAAGGTGGTGGCCGCGCAGTCGCCGCATTGGCTTCCGATCAACTGCGGGTTGTCATCAGGCCAGGTAGAGATGGTGGGGTCGATTGCCTTCTGCATCGAGAGATCCTCCGTCAGCCGCCGCTTCGATAATGGGCTCACCAAACCGTACAACAGCATTCCGCAAAAGCGGAAACCGCATTCTCATTGTCGTTCGCGGCGCCCGATCTGCAGCGGTTTTCCCTTCACACGGAGTCAAACCCTTCAGCGCGACGGGCGGGTCTGCCAGCGTCTTCGCAATGACCGTCACCGATTCGGCGGCACCGGCAGTCACCAATGTCTGGGACACGCATCGATGGAGCATCCTGCGCTGGTCGTCACCGGTGCTGCTCGTAGTGGTGTGGCAACTGTTCAGCGCCACCGGTCTCATCCCGGGCGACGTCCTGCCGGCACCGCAGCTGATCTTCGACGCCGGGCTGCAACTGATCCAGAACGGCAAACTGGTCGAGGCCCTCGAGGTATCCGGGCTGCGGGTCGTCGAGGGCCTGCTGCTCGGCGGCCTCGTCGGGGTCGCCCTGGGTGTGGCCGTCGGGATGTCGCCATGGGTTGAGGCCACCGTCGATCCGCCCCTGCAGATGTTGCGCGCGCTGCCGCACCTGGGATTGATTCCGC
>NZ_JBAPRN010000465.1:0-8660 GCF_049281135.1 Mycobacterium sp.
ACCTTCAGTGATCCAAAGCGCGTAGAGCCGGCAGTAACAGCGCGAGCGCGCGACCGCGATGCGATGCCGCGTCCTTTTCCGCCGAAGTCAGCTGTGCCGCAGTGCGATTCTCGCCGTCCGCGATGAACACCGGGTCGTAGCCGAAGCCCGCATCGCCGCGCGCCTCGCGAGCGATCGAGCCGGGCCACTCGCCGCGGACGACGACCTCATCCGAACCGGACACCAGTGCGCAGGCCGAGACGAAGGCCGCGCCACGACGCTCGTCGGGCACGTCGCGCAGCTGCGCCAACAGCAACGCCGTGTTGCCGGCGTCGTCACCATGCGTGCCCGACCACCGCGCGGACAGCACACCGGGCATCCCATTGAGCGCAGCCACTTCCAGCCCCGAGTCGTCGGCGACGGTCGCCAATCCCGTCGCCGCGAACCCGTCGCGAGCCTTGGCCAGCGCGTTATCCTCAAACGTCGCACCGGTTTCCGGTGCTTCGTCGAACGGGGGCACGTCGTCGAGTGACACCAGCGTCAACCCTGAAAGCGAGGCTGCGTCCAATACCCGCCGCAACTCGGCCAGCTTCTTGGGGTT
Organism: Mycobacterium sp.; assembly: GCF_049281135.1. GTDB lineage: Bacteria > Actinomycetota > Actinomycetes > Mycobacteriales > Mycobacteriaceae > Mycobacterium. Next base: position 581 of record NZ_JBAPRN010000465.1, read on the forward strand.
TCGGCTGGCGACCAGCAAGCGGGTCAGCTTCCGAACGCCTTCTGCGGTGTGCCACCCTCGGGCAGGACGCCCGGATAGGGCAACGCCAACGCCTCGTTCTGCGCGACGAACAGCTTCTCGCACGCCCCCTCGGCAGCATCGAGCAGTTTGTTGAGCGTCGACCGCGGGAAGGTGGCGCCCTCGCCGGTGCCCTGCACCTCGACGAGCGTCCCGGTGTCGGTGGCGACCACGTTCATGTCGACCTCGGCGCGGGAGTCTTCCTCGTAGGGCAGGTCGACCCGGACCCGCCCGTCGACGACGCCGACGCTGATCGCGGCGATCGCACAGGACAGCGGCCGCGGATCCGACAACTTGCCGGCCGCCGAGAGGTAGGTCACCGCGTCGGCCAGCGCGACGTACGCGCCAGTGATCGCAGCGGTCCTGGTACCGCCGTCGGCTTGCAGCACATCGCAGTCGATGGCAATGGTGTTCTCCCCCAACGCCGCCAGGTCGATACAGGCCCGCAACGACCTGCCGACCAGCCGGCTGATCTCTTGCGTGCGCCCGGACGGCCGGCCCTTCACGGATTCCCGGTCGCTGCGCGTGTGGGTGGCTGACGGCAGCATCGCGTATTCGGCGGTGAGCCAGCCCAAGCCGGAGCCCTTACGCCAGCGGGGCACACCCTCGGTGACGCTGGCGGTGCACAGCACCTTGGTCTGGCCGAATTCGATCACCACCGAACCTGCGGGATGAGAGGTGAATCCGCGGGTGATGACAACCGGTCGAAGCTCGTCGTCGAGGCGGCCGTCTTCTCGTTTTGACACGCAGCCAACCCTAGCGTGCGCTCAGCCGCTCAGGAGCGCCCAACGTTGAATGTCTCGCCGCACACCACCGCGTGCACCGGACCGCCGAATTCGGCTTTGGCCTCGCTGATCACGTCCTCACGCGAGGTCCACGGCGGGATGTGGGTCAGCAACAACTCCCCTACGCCTGCTGCCGTCGCAATGCGCCCGGCCTCGGTACCGGACAGGTGCAGGTTGGGTGGACGATCGGGCGCATCCGTCCAGGACGCTTCACAAAGAAACACGTCGGCGCCGCGGGCCAGGTCGATGATGGTCTCGCAGTAGCCGGTGTCGCCGCTGTAGACGAATGACGCACCGTCCGGATTGGTGATCCGCATGCCGTACGACTCGGTCGGGTGGCACACCAGCTTGGGCGTGACGTTGACCGCGCCGATCGTCACGGCCTCACCGTCGACCCAGTGATGCACGTCGAAGATGTCAGAGCAGTCGTCAATCTCGCCGCCGAACGGCGACGACGCCGCGCCGAGGCGCGACCACGTGTCGCTCGGGCCGTACAGCAACGCCTTCCCCTTGGGCGGCGACGGATGGTAGCGGCGCCAGACGAACAACCCCGGTAGGTCGAGGCAATGATCGGCGTGCAGGTGCGACAGCAACACGTGAACCGCACCCGGATCGGCATGCCGCTGCAACGCGCCGAGCACGCCTCCACCGAAGTCGATCACCAAGGGCGGCGTATCCGGTGCCCTCAGCAGATAACCCGATGCCGGCGAGTCCGGGCCAACAACGCTCCCGGAGCAGCCCAGCACGGTAATTCGCACGGTCACTACTGTGCCATGCCCAGTACCACGATGGAGAAAACATGGCCGCATTGGGTGAGCAGAATCATCCGCATACCTAGGAAACGTGGGTGTGACGAACGGGTTCAACGCCGGTGATCACCGGTCCCAGAAACCGGGCCGCAAGTGCGAGAAACGCCTCGGGGTCGCCGGTGGCCTCGAACGTTCGGCGCGGAGAAACAACGCCTGGGCGCTCGGGGTGGGGATGCAATAGATCAACCTCGGTCAGCACACGAAGCAGCTCTTTCGCCGTCTCCTCGGCGCTGGATACCAGCGTGACCGCGTCGCCCATCGCCAACTGGATCAGGCCGGACAGCAGCGGGTAGTGGGTACAGCCGAGCACCAGCGTGTCCACGTCAGCGCGCTGAAGCGGCTCGAGATAACCCTCGGCCAAGCCGAGCACCTGACGGCCGCTGGTGATGCCGCGCTCGACGAAGTCGACAAACCGCGGGCAGGCAACGGCGGTGATCTCGGTGTCGCGGGCGGCGGCGAAGGCGTCCTGGTAGGCGCCGGAGGTGACCGTAGCCTGTGTACCGATCACGCCGATGCGACCGTTACGAGTGGCGGCAACGGCCCGGCGGACCGCGGGCAGGATCACCTCGACCACCGGCACGTCGTAGCGTTCGCGGGCGTCGTGCAGGCAGGCCGACGACGCGGAATTGCAGGCGATCACCAACGCCTTCACGCCGCGGTCGACGAGGTCGTCACCGATAGCCAGAGCGTGCTCGCGAATCTGGGGAATAGTGAGCGGACCGTAGGGGCCGTTGCCCGTGTCGCCGACATAGATGATGTCCTCATCGGGCAACTGGTCGATGATCGCGCGGGCGACTGTCAACCCGCCCACGCCGGAGTCGAACACCCCGATGGGCGCCAGTGCGTTACTCATGTCGACTCAATTATTGACCGGACCGCTACGGCCCTTTGCGGCGACGCTCGCGCGCTTGGCGTTCGGGGCTGGATAACAAGTACGCCGCCAGCACGCCGGCGATGCCGCCGCAGAGGTGGCCCTGCCAGGACACTCCACCGCAGACGTTGAGCACTGGCACGGCACCCCACAGAACTCCGCCGTACACAACCAGCACTATCAGCCCGATGACGATCTGCCAGGCCGAACGGGTGAAGAACCCGAACACCAGCAGGAAGGTCAGCCAGCCGAAGATCAGCCCAGAGGCGCCGATGTGGTCAGTCTCGCCGCAGGGCGATCCCAAGTTGCCGATCAGCCAGGTGCCGAGCCCGCCGACTATCCACACGATCGCCGTCGCCCAGAGGAATCTCGACAGACCGGCCAAGGTCACCAGAAAGCCCAGCACCAGCGCCGGCCCGGTGTTCGCGGCCAGGTGCGCCCAGTTCGCGTGCAACAGCGGGGCGAACAGAATCCCCCACAGGCCGTCGGTCTCGAGTGGGCGGATGCCGTTGTCGTCGAATCGGTGACCGTTGAGCTGATCGAATGCCTCGACGATGTACAGCAGCGCCACGAAGCTGATGATGGTGGCCCCGCCGACCAGTATCGGCGAACGCTTCTTCGGCTGCCGCGCCGATGTGTGAATCTGGTTTGTCACCGCCGTAGCTGCCTTTCCACAGCAACCCCCGCTTCGTCCAAGCTACCGGCGTCGCTCGAATGCGCCAGGCAACAGGCCCCGGTAGGTCGGTATTTCGGCCACGGCGTCAGCGGCGATCACCGCTTCGATCACCGCGCGCGCCAGGCAATCGGCTGCTGCCACACCCACGGCGCTGGCCAGGGCGGTTTCCGGCGAGAATGCGGCTGGCACGTCGGCCGATGGCGCCACCTCGATGGCGCCGGTGGCCAGCGCGAACACCGTGTCGCCGTCAACCGGGGTGTGCGCCGGCCGGATGCTGCGGGCAAGCCCGTCGTGAGCAGTGCTCGCGATGTGCCGGCAGGCCGCCGGGCTGAGCGCGGCATCGGTCGCAACCACCGCGATCGTCGTGTTCAGCGAGCTCAGCGGTGATTCGAGCTCGGCGAGGGCGGCGACTTGCACGTCCGGCGGCGCCATTAGACCGAGCTCCTCGACCAGGTAGCTCAGCCACGGCAAGCCGGTGCCCTGGTCGACCACGTTGCCGGCGGAGTTCACCACGACCAGCGCCCCGACGGTCACCCCGGACGTCAGCGTCGTCGACGCACTTCCGACGCCGCCTTTGAGCACACCCGCGCATGCCCCCACCCCGGCGCCGACCGTGCCGAGGGCCACATCGGTTCCAGCCGTCTGGCAGGCGGCGTAGCCGAAGTCGGCGGTGGGACGGTTCCCCCACGCGCCGACCTCGAGATCGAAGATCACCGCGGCCGGCACGATCGGCACGACCCCGCCGGTCATCGCCACGCCGCGGTCGTGCTCCTCCAGCCACCGCATCACCCCGTCGGCGGCAGCCAACCCGTAGGCGCTGCCACCGGCGATCAGCACCGCGTCGACGTAGCGCACGCTGTTGGCCGGGTCCAGCAGATCGGTTTCCCGAGTGCCGGGCGCCCCGCCCCGAACGTCGACGGCCCCGACGGTGCCGGGCGGCGTCAGGACGACGGTGACCCCACTCGCCCAGCCCGCACCCATCGTCGCGTCCGGGTCCAGCCGGTGATAGTCGCCGACCAGGATTCCGGCGACGTCGGTGATCGCGTTCATCACGACCCCATCAGCGCCAGCACCAGATACTCCTGCAGCACGGTCAGCCACTGGTAGACGTCGAGGTGCGGGGCCATTGGGTGGTCGTCGGGCAGGCGATCAGGGCCGTCCGGGCGGATATCGAGCATGGTGCCCAGGGCCAGGCGCAGGTCATTGACAGCCGCGGTCCAGGCGTTGGCCATGTCCTCGGTCAGCTCGAGTTTGCCGCCTTCATTCGGAAGTGTGTCCAGTAGTTGTTGTGCCGCAACGCGTTTAGCGTCGATGATCGCGGGCTCGTGCAGACTGCGCAAGGCGGCGTTCAGGCTGTCGGTGGCCTCATCCGTGGCGCCGTCCGGCTTGGAGAAGTCTGGCAGCAGCCGCTGCAGGGTCACATTGTCCGGCGGCTCGGAGTTGCCGGTCTTCATGCCGGTGATTTGTTCGAGTTCGTCTTGCGGAGACGACGATTCGCGTTCCTCGAGCAGCCCGATCATCGAGGCGACCAGATTCTTCAGTAACGCCGCCTCGTGCGCGTCCAGAGCGGACCGAAATCGGGCGCCGTCGGCGGTCTCAACCCGCTTCCACTTACGCACTCGATCTCAGTGATCCTGCTGCATGGTGGCCCACAGCCCTGCCGCGTGCAGCTTCGTCACGTCGACCTCCATGGCTTCCCGGCTGCCCGCCGACACCACGGCCTTACCTTCGTTGTGGACTTGCAGCATCAACTTGGTCGCGTGCGGCTCGCTGTAGCCGAACAGCTTCTGGAAGACGTACGTCACGTAGTTCATCAAGTTGACCGGATCGTCCCACACGATGGTCACCCAGGGGGCGGCCGTGGCTTCAACCGAGTCGGCTTCCCGCTGCCCAGTCGTTCCCGGCTTTGTCGGGGCTGACGCAACCATGGGTGCCACGATACCGAGCCGCGGTCGAGCAACCGATACCGTTGCGGAGTGAACAACTCGGTCTACACCGGGCTGCTGACCGACAGGTACGAGTTGACCATGCTGTCGGCGGCGCTGCGCGACGGCACCGCGCACCGCCGGGCCACGTTCGAGCTGTTCGCTCGTCGGTTGCCGGACGGACGCCGATACGGCGTGGTGGCTGGGACGGGACGGTTCCTGGAGGCGTTGCCCGAGTTCAGGTTCGACGACGTCGCGTGCGAATCGTTGGCGGAATTCCTCGATGTGGACACACTGGCTTACCTGCGCGATTTTCGGTTCAGCGGCGACGTCGACGGCTACGCCGAGGGTGAGTTGTATTTCCCTGGCTCGCCGGTGCTTTCGGTTACCGGCAGCTTCGCTGAATGTGTGGTGCTCGAGACGCTGGCGCTGTCGATTTTCAACCATGACACCGCCGTTGCGTCAGCGGCCGCGCGCATGGTCAGCGCCGCTCAAGGACGGCCGCTCATGGACATGGGCTCGCGCCGCACCCACGAGCGTGCTGCGGTCGCCGCGGCGCGCGCCGCCTACCTCGCGGGATTCGCTGCGACATCCAACCTCGAGGCTCACCGCCGCTACGACGTACCTACCGAGGGCACCAGCGCGCATGCCTTCATGCTGCTGTACGACGGCCCGGACGGACCCGACGAGCCGGGCGCGTTCGCGGCGCAGGTCGCTGCTCTGGGCGCCGGCACCACGCTCCTGGTCGACACCTACGACGTGACGACCGGCGTGGCCAATGCGGTGGCGGCCGCCGGCACCGAACTCGGCGCGGTGCGCATCGACTCCGGCGATCTGGGCGTGCTGGCCCGCCAGGTCCGCGACCAACTCGACCGGCTCGGGGCCAGCCGAACCCGCATCGTGGTCTCCGGCGATCTCGACGAATTCGCCGTCGCCGGATTGCGAGCCGAGCCGGTGGACAGCTACGGGATCGGCACCTCGCTGGTCACCGGTTCGGGTGCGCCCACCGCGAACATGGTCTACAAGCTGGTCGAAGTCGATGGCGTGCCCGTCGAGAAGCGCAGCGTCCGCAAGGAATCCCACGGTGGCCGCAAAGAGGCGCTGCGGCTATCCCGTTCGACGGGCACGATCACCGAGGAGATTGTGCATCCGATCGGCGAACCGCCACAGCAGGCGCAGAACACCGAGCCCTCGCGGGTGCTGACGATTCCCTTGGTACGCAGCGGCAGGACGGTGATCGACCTGGGCCCTGGAGCTCTGGGCGTGGCACGCAAGCTGGTGGCATCCGGCTTGCGAAGCTTGCCGTGGGAGGGTCTGATGTTGTCGCACGGCGACCCGGCAATTCCCACCACCCAGATCTCGACACGACGTCCACCGACCGACACGCAGGAGTAGCCACGACCGACGACGCCCCAACGCCGACCACGCAGCTGCTGGCCACTGCGGTGGCGGCACTGGGCGGCAGCGAACGCAGCGGTCAGCTGGAGATGGCCGACGCGGTCGCCCGCGCCTTCGAAACCGGCGAGCATCTGGCCGTGCAGGCGGGCACCGGCACCGGAAAGTCGTTGGCGTACTTGGTTCCGGCGATCAGCCGCGCGGTCTCCGACGACGCCCCGGTCGTGGTGTCGACCGCGACGATCGCCCTGCAGCGCCAACTGGTCAGTCGCGACCTGCCCCAGCTCGTCGACGCGCTCAGCGATGCGTTACCCCGCGAGCCCCGCTTCGCGTTGTTGAAGGGTCGACAGAATTACCTGTGCCTCAACAAGATTCACAGCGGCGCTGCCGCCGATGCCGATAGCGAACCTCAGGAGCTCTTCTCGCCGCAGGCAGCCACCGCGTTGGGTCGCGACGTGCAGCGGCTCACCGCCTGGGCGTCGACGACGGAGTCCGGCGACCGCGACGACCTCAAGCCCGGCGTCGCCGACCGGTCGTGGACGCAGGTCAGCGTGTCCGCTCACGAGTGCCTCGGCATGGCCCGCTGCCCGTTCGGCACCGAATGCTTCGCCGAAAAAGCCCGCGCCGTTGCCGGTCAAGCCGATGTCGTCGTCACCAACCACGCGTTGCTGGCCATCGACGCCGTCGCCGACTCGACCGTGCTACCCGAGCATCAGCTGCTCGTCGTCGACGAGGCGCACGACCTGGTGGACCGGGTGACCGCGGTCGCCACCGGCGAGCTGTCGGCGACCGCGCTCGGCGTCGCCTCCCGGCGCACAGCCCGGCTGGTCGAACCGGAGCTCATGCAGCGATGGGAACGGGCATCGGCCAACTTCACCGCGGCCATCCAGGACGCGTCGGCCGGCCGTATCGACCACCTCGACGACGAGCTCGCCACCCATCTCGCGGCGCTGCGCGACGCGGCCACCGCCGCGAGGTCCACCATCGATACGTCACCGACCGACCCCAAGGCCGCCTCGGCGCGGGCCGAGGCGGTCGCCAGCCTCGCCGAGATCGCTGACACCGCAACACGCATCCTGGTGTCGTTCGGGCCGGCGATCCCCGACCGCACCGATGTGGTCTGGCTGGACCACGAGGACAACCGCGGGTCGAAGAGAACCGTGCTGCGGGTGGCGCCGTTGTCGGTGTCCGGACTGCTGCGCACCCGGTTGTTCGCCGACTCGACGGCGGTGTTGACCTCGGCGACGCTGACCGTCGGCGGTTCGTTCGACGCGATGGCCAAAGCGTGGGGGCTGGCCGATACCGAAATGCCTTGGCGCGGAATCGACGTCGGATCGCCGTTTCAGCATGCCAAGGCCGGGATCCTCTACATCGCGGCCCATCTGCCGCCGCCGGGCCGCGAGGGCACCGGCTCGGCCGAGCAGCTGACCGAGATCGCCGAACTCGTCACCGCGGCGGGCGGGCGCACGCTCGGGCTGTTTTCGTCGATGCGTGCCGCACGCGCGGCCGCTGAGGCGATGTCCGAGCGGCTGTCGACGCCGGTGCTGTGTCAGGGCGACGAC
>NZ_JBAPRN010000466.1:0-2024 GCF_049281135.1 Mycobacterium sp.
AGCACGGCCTGACCGCGGCGCATCGCGGCCAACTCGTCGGCGCCGGCCAATTGCGGCACCTGGGTCGCGGCCGCCACCACCATCGACCCGACGATGTGCCACATCGTCGCGATCGGGAGGGCGCCGCCACTGACCGCGTGCAGCTTGGCGAACAACGGTTCCAGGGTGCGATGAGAACGGTGGGCGACCCAGGTCGTCAGCGCCGCCTCACTCGGCAGGCGCACCACGGCGTCGTTGTCGGCGACGGTCGGATCATCGGACAGCACACGCACCGTCGGGTCGACCACGCCGGCCCAGTCGATGACGCCGTCGGAGTCGACGTGAACCCAGAGGTTCTCCAGCCCGGTGTCCCATGCCCTGGCCTCCAGCACCACCAGCGCGACCACCCGGCCGATCACGGTGTGCACTAGCGTCGCCGTCAATTGCCTTGCGGCACTGCGCCGATCCATGTCCAGTGCTGCCGCGTCGAACATGGTCTGCAGGCGATCGGTGCTCAATGCCGACGTCAGCGGCCACCACCGGCGGACGGAGACGTCGCCCAGCACCGCGACGCCGTAGACCCGAGGACACTGCGGATACAGTTCGCGCAGCCGCCGTGCGGACTCGTGCAGTGGCAGCACGCGGGCAATGGCCATCGCCGAGATCAGCGGGTCGTCGATCAATATCGTCACGGGCAAACCTCCTCTTGTGAGGTTAGCCTAACCATAGAATGGAGTTCTATGCTGTGGGGACCCTACGAGGGTGTCGGTGCACGACAGTGGGACCACGACTTTCCGATCCTCGCCGATACGAGGGGTACGACCGTCGGTAGTAAGCGCGGGTACTCTGGCGGTATTGCCAAGGAGATGAGCAGACATGGCTAAGCAGACGCGGCTCGGGGACCTCGAGCGCGCCGTGATGGACCATTTGTGGTCGGCTCCGCACCCGCAAACTGTGCGCCAGGTGCACGAGGCGCTCTCAGAGCGCCGCGATCTGGCCTACACGACGGTGATGACCGTGTTGCAGCGGCTGGCCAAGAAGAACCTCGTCTCTCAAATCCGCGACGACCGTGCGCACCGATATGCGCCGGTCCACGGGCGTGACGAGTTGGTCGCGGGGTTGATGGTCGACGCGCTGGACCAGGCCGCGGACTCCGGCGACCGTCAGGCCGCGTTGGTGCACTTCGTCGAACGCGTCGGCGCCGACGAAGCCGAGGCGCTGCGGCGCGCGCTCGACGAATTGGAATCAAGTCATCGGAAAGCTCCGCCTGGTAGCGCTCGGCCCGAGGACTAAGGGAGACTGAAAAAGTGTCCGGACTGGCCTTCACCACGCTTGCGGTGATGCTGGTCGGCCCGGTGCCCGCCTTGCTTGCTCGCGCGACGTGGCCACTGCGTGCCCCCCGCGCAGCGATGGTGCTCTGGCAGGCAATTGCGGTTGCCGCAGTCTTGTCGGCATTCAGCGCCGGAATCGCGATCGCCAGTCGGTTGTTCGTCCCCGGAGCTGACGGGCGGCCAACCGCGAGCCCGGCCGCCGAGATCGGTCGGCTGGGCTGGCCGCTATGGCTGCTGGACGTCGCGGTGTTCGCGCTCACGCTGCTGATCGGCGCACGTCTGGCGGTGGCCGTCATCCGAGTCGCCGTCTCGACGCGTCGACGGCGGGCCCATCACCGCATGCTGGTTGACCTGCTCGGCCTGTCGTCCGATGCGGCCTCGGCCTCCGCGCGGGCCTGCGCCCGAGATCGTGACCTGCGTGTGTTGGAAGTGGCGCAGCCGCTGGCCTACTGCCTGCCCGGCGTACGCGGCCGCGTGGTGGTCAGCGAGGGCACCCTCGACTCGCTCGCCGAGGCCGAGGTTGCTGCGATCCTCGGTCATGAGCGTGCCCACCTGCGCGCCCGCCACGATCTGGTACTCGAGGCGTTCACCGCCGCGCACGCGGCGTTTCCCCGATTCGTCCGCAGCGCAAGCGCTTTGGATGCGGTGCAGCTGCTGGCTGAGCTATTGGCCGACGACGCCGCGGTCCGGGTAGCCGGCCGCGCTCCCCTGGCT
>NZ_JBAPRN010000467.1:0-14185 GCF_049281135.1 Mycobacterium sp.
TATCGCCGTGCGCACGCCGTTGGCCGAAACGGCCGGCACCCGGCTGGCCACGCCGCCGCTGCTGGTGGCGGTGTTGCGGGCCGGGCTTGGCATGGTCGAGCAGGCGAACTCGCTGCTCCCAGAGGCCTCGGTGGGTTTCGTCGGCGTGGCCCGCAACGAGGAAACCGCCTTGCCCACACCGTATTTGGAGTCGCTGCCCGACGATCTGCGCGGCAGGCCGGTGATCGTGTTGGACCCGATGCTGGCCACCGGCGGTTCGATGACGCATACCGTCGACCTGTTACTTCGCCGCGGTGCCGACGACATCACCGTGCTGTGCGTGGTGGCCGCGCCGGAAGGCATTGCAGCGCTGGAGAAGACAGCGCCGCAGGCGCGGCTGTTCACTGCGGCCATCGACGACGGTCTCAACGATGTCGCCTACATCGTGCCCGGCCTCGGCGATGCCGGCGATCGCCAGTTCGGACCGCGATAGCTACCAAGCCCGGGCGGCCGCCGCGAGTTCGTCACGCAGCGCGGTGGCGTGGCGGCGGGCGGCGGCCAGATCCTCGGCGACCGGGCACCGGACCTCGATGTAGAACTTGACCTTCGGTTCGGTACCCGACGGCCGGACCACGACCCGGGCCCACCTATCGTCGCTGCCGCCGGTGAAGATAAGAGCGTCCGTGCGAGTCAGTGCGCTGTGCGAGAGATCTGTTGTGGTCGAGGCGAATTCGCCGAGCTGTGTCGGTGGTGACGCGCGCAGTCGGCGCATCAGCTCAGCCGCCTCGTCAGCGTCGCGCACCGGGCGCGATACGGCCGTGCCGACATGGACGCCGAAGCGGCGGGCGAGGTCGTCGAGCGCGTCGAGCACAGACCGCTGGGAGTCTTTGAGCGTCGCGACCAGATCGCAGATCAGGACCGCGGCGCTGATGCCGTCCTTGTCCCGCACCGCCGACGGGTCGACGCAGTGTCCGATGGCCTCTTCGTAGGCGTAGACCAGTGTGCTGCCTGGCAGGTCGGCGTCGGCGCGGGCCAGCCATTTGAAACCGGTCAGGGTCTCGACGTGTTGCGCGCCCCAGTACGCCGCGATCGCGGACAGCATCCGCGACGACACCACCGTGCTGGCGACCACGCTGCTGGCGCGATCGGCCGGGTCGGTCTGCGACAGTATGTAATCGCCGAGCAGCCAACCGGTTTCGTCGCCGGACAACATCCGCCAGCCGGCCGGTGTCGGTACGCCTACCGCACACCGGTCTGCGTCAGGATCAAGGGCGACGGCGATGTCGGCGTCCACATCGGCGGCCAGGCTGAGCAGCGCGTCGGTGGCGCCGGGTTCTTCGGGGTTGGGAAAGCTGACGGTCGGGAAGTCGGGATCGGGAGCGAACTGGCCGGCGACGGTGTGCACGTCGGACAGTCCGGCACGGCGCAGCGTTTCGGTGGCCACCACACCGCCCACACCGTGTAGGGGAGTCAGCGCTACGCGGATCGGACCCGACGACGAGCGCCGCAGCCGGGCGGCGCGCTCGATGTACTGCTCGACCAGTCCGGTATCGGCGGGTTCGACGGCCCGCCTGGCGATCTCGTCGGCGAACGGGGCCGTCGCGATGGCGGACTCGATCTCACGATCGGCGGGGGAGACGATCTGGATCCCCCCGTCCAGGTACACCTTGTAGCCGTTGTCGGCCGGTGGATTGTGAGACGCGGTGATCTGGATTCCGGCCGCCGCGCCGGTGTGCCGGACGGCAAAGGCCAGCACCGGCGTGGGTGCCGGATCGGGAAGCAATGTGACCGAAAACCCTTCGGCGGCGAACACTTCAGCGGTTGCGACGGCGAACTCTGGCGACCCGTGCCTGGCGTCGCGGCCGACGATCACTGTCGAGCCGGCCAGTTCGCGACCGGCCAGCACCTGGGCCACCGCCCAGCTGGCGCGCAATACCACGGCGAGGTTCATCGCGTCCGGGCCGGCGCCGACCGGCCCGCGCAGCCCGGCGGTGCCGAATGTCAGTGGACGCGCGAACCGGGCCGCCAGCTCGGCCCGATCGCACGCGGCGAGCTCGGCGGCCGTCACCGGATCGGGGTCGTGCGCAATCCAATCCTGCGGTGTCATGCCGCCGCTCCTCCTCATCGCTTCGTCCCCCGCAAGCGGGAGGTACCCCCACTGAATCGTCGGCGGCGCGGTGTCACGCCGACCTCTACAGCCGTGCGACCACGTCGGCCAGCAGCGAACCCATCCGGGCCGCTGACGCGGCGCCGGTCAGCAGCACCTCGGCATGGCTCAGCGGCTCACCGGTGATTCCGGCGGCCATGTTGGTGACCAGCGAGACTCCGAGTACCTCCGCGCCCGCGGCCCGGGCGGCGATCGTTTCGTGCACGGTGGACATGCCCACCAGGTCGGCGCCCAGCGTGCGCAGCATCCGGATCTCGGCGGGCGTTTCGTAATGCGGGCCGGGCAGCCCGGCGTACACGCCCTCGGCGAGTTCCGGGTCGACGTCATGGGCCAGCGTCCGCAGTCGCGCGGCGTAGGCGTCGACCATGTCGACGAACTGCGCCCCGACCAGCGGCGACCGCGCGGTCAGATTCAGGTGGTCGCTGATCAATACCGGCTGGCCCACGGCGAAGTCCTCGCGGACCGCGCCGGCGGCGTTGGTCAGCACGACCACCCGGGCGCCGGCCGCGCAGGCTGTCCGCACCGGGTGCACGACGTGCTGCAGGTGGTGGCCTTCGTAGGCGTGCGCCCGACCGGCCAGTACCAGCACCCGGTGCCTGTCGATGGCCACCGACAGCACCTGGCCGGTGTGGCCGGCCGCAGACGGCGGGGTGAACCCGGGCAGCTCGGCCATCGGCAGGGTCGCCGTGGGTTGCCCGAGAGCGGCCACGGCCGGAGCCCAGCCGGACCCCAGCACGATCGCCACGTCGTGTTCGGCGATCCCCATGCGATCGGCGATGGACTGCGCCGCGGTCCGCGCGAGCGCATCGGGGTCGGGGGGACCGTCACTCACAGTCGCCCAGCCTAATCGCCGCCCCGTCCGCTGAGTTGCTGCAGCGCACGCAGGAAGACGCCACGGTCGTTGGCGGAAAGCTGTCCGAGCCAGTGCTCCTCACCGCACTGAATGGCCACCTGCACGGCGTTCTTGATCGAACGGCCCGACTCGGTGATCTCGAGCAGGCGCGCCCGGCGGTCATCGGGGTCGGGGATCCGTTCGATGTGACCGTGCTCTTGCAACGCGTCGAGGGTCGGGATGATGCGGGTCTTGTCGGCGCCGATCGCCTCGGCCAGCGCCGCTTGAGTGCGGATCGGGGAGCGGTCCAGCGCGCTGAGAACGACGTAGCCCCACATCGACAAACCGTGGGCTTCCAGCACCGGCAGTTCGGCCGCCACCGTTTTGCGAGCCAGGTCTACCAGCATCTCCGCCAGGTCTGGACGCGTCGCCTTTCGCATCACCGACTGATGATAGAGCTGGACAGATAATATGCGAGCACATACGATATACGTATGCATACAAATGAGGATGTTCGCCCGTTACACCGCATCGCCGTACTGGCCTCTGTTGAGGTGGTCTCGGCTGTCACCGCCGATGACCTCGCGAAACCGACGCCCTGCGCCGGCTGGAACCTCGCTGACCTGCTCGCTCACATGACGGTCCAGCATCGCGGCTTTGCCGCTGCCGCTCGTGGGCACGGCGCCGACGAGGCCATGTGGCAACCGGCCACGGTCGCCGACGCGGTGGCAGCCGACCCCGCCGGCACCTACTCAGCGGCCGCCACCGAGGTGATCGACGCGTTCGCCGGTGACGGCGTGCTCGACAGCGAGTTCGCGCTACCTGAGTTCGGGCCCGGGGCGATGTTCCCGGCCGCGATGGCGATCGGTTTTCACTATGTGGACTACGTCGTACACGGCTGGGATGTGGCTCGCACGCTTGGGCGGTCCTACGAGCTTCCGGTCAACGTCGTGGCCGCCGCGTTGCCGCTGGCGCTCGTGGTGCCCGACGGAGACTTCCGTACCATTGACAACGCACCGTTCGGCCCGGCGATCCCGTCGACGGCTCCGGCCGACGACTTCGATCGCATACTCACTCATCTCGGCCGCTCGCCGCAGTGGCAGCCGACCGTCGCGGCAGGCGGCGCTCGCTAGTCGTTCTGACCGCGGGCGATCGGCGGGTGAGATACTGCGACGATGGCTTCGACCCCGGCGCTGGATCGCGTCGACGACACGGTGCGGCGTCGCAGCACCGACCTCGTCGAGTTGTCGCATGCGATTCATGCCGAGCCGGAGCTGGCCTTCGCCGAGCATCGCAGTTGCGCCAAGGCGCAAACACTGGTGGCCGAGCGGGGTTTTGAGATCACCGCAGCCGCGGGCGGTTTGGACACCGCGTTTCGCGCCGACTTCGGCAGTGGTCCGCTGGCTGTCGGAATCTGCGCCGAATACGACGCGCTGCCCGGGATCGGTCATGCGTGCGGCCACAACATCATTGCCGCATCGGCCGTCGGCGCCGCGCTGGCGCTGGCCGACGTCGCCGACGAGTTGGGTTTGACGGTCTCGCTGCTGGGCACGCCGGCCGAGGAGTTCGGTGGCGGAAAAGTCTTGCTGCTCAACGCCGGAGTCTTCGACGACCTTGCGGTCGCGGTGATGGTGCATCCCGGTCCGGTCGACATCGCGGCCGCCCGGTCGCTGACCCTGTCCGCGGTCCGGGTGACCTATCGCGGAAAAGAAGCTCACGCGTCAGCCGCGCCGTTCCTGGGGATCAACGCCGCCGACGCGGTGACCGTGGCGCAGGTGGCGATCGGGCTGCTGCGCCAGCAGTTGGCACCCGGGCAGCAGGTGCACGGCATCGTCGCCGACGGCGGGCAAGTCGCCAACGTCATTCCCGCGCACACCGAATTGCAGTACACGATGCGTGCCACCGACGCGTCGTCGTTGGCCGATCTGGAAGCAAAGGTGGGCGACTGCTTCCTGGCCGGTGCGGTCGCCACCGGCTGCGACTACAGCGTCGAGCAGACCGAGCCGATGTACGACGCGCTCAAACCCGATCCATGGCTGGCCGAAACCGTGCGCGCCGAGATGACGCGGCTCGGTCGATCGCCCATCGAACACGCGCTCGAGGCGGCGCTGCCACTGGGCAGCACCGACATGGGCAACGTCACCCAGCTACTGCCCGGCATCCATCCGATGGTTGCCGTCGATGCCGGCGGCGCGTCGTTGCACCAGCCCGACTTCACCGCGGCAGCCGCGGGTCCCAGCGCCGACAAGGCAGTCATCGACGGCGCAATCATGTTGGCACGCACGGTCGTTCGCCTTGCCGAGTCGCCCGGAGAACGGGACCGCGTGTTGGAAGCACGTGCTCAGCGGGCGGCGTCATGAACCGCGCCGGCGACGATGCAGTGGGGGTACCTCCCGCTTGCGGGGGACGAAGCGATGGGGAGGAGTGGCGCCGATGACCTTGTCCGATGTCGCCAATTCCTGGCTTGCCGCGCACCACGACGATCTGGTCGGCTGGCGGCGGCACATCCACCGCTATCCGGAGCTGGGGCGTCAGGAGTACGCCACCACGCAGTTCGTCGCCGAGCGGTTGGTCGAGGCCGGGCTCAACCCGAAGGTGTTACCCGGTGGAACGGGGCTGACCTGCGACTTCGGCCCTGAACGCGAGCCGCGAATCGCGTTGCGGGCCGATATGGATGCGCTGCCGATGGCCGAGCGGACCGGGGCCGAATACGCCTCGACGATGCCCAACGCCGCGCATGCCTGCGGGCACGACGGACACACCGCGATCCTGCTGGGCACCGCGCTCGCGCTGGCCGGGGCGCCGGAGCTGCCGGTCGGGTTGCGGCTGGTTTTCCAGCCGGCCGAGGAACTGATGCCCGGCGGCGCGATCGACACGATCGCGGCGGGGGCGATGTCCGGAGTCAGCCGAATCTTCGCCCTGCACTGCGATCCCCGGCTGGCGGTCGGCAAGATCGCGGTCAAGGTGGGGCCGATCACGTCGGCAGCCGACATGATCGAGATCACTCTGACTTCGCCGGGCGGACACACCTCACGCCCACATTTGACCGGCGACCTGGTCTACGGGCTGGGCACGCTGATCACCGGACTACCCGGGGTGCTGTCGCGGCGCATCGATCCGCGCAACAGCACCGTGATGGTGTGGGGCGCAGTCAATGCGGGAGTAGCCGCCAACGCCATTCCACAGCACGGCACGCTGGCCGGCACCGTCCGCACCGCCAGCCGCGAGACCTGGCTGGGCATGGAGGACATCGTCCGGGAGACGGTGACGGCGTTACTGGCGCCGCTGGGCATCGAGCACACCCTGCAGTACAACCGCGGGGTCCCGCCAGTGGTCAACGAGGAGGTCTCGACGCGCATCATCACCCACGCCATCGAGGCGATCGGTCCGAATGCGCTGGCCGACACCAAACAATCCGGTGGCGGTGAGGATTTCTCCTGGTACCTGGAGGAAGTGCCCGGCGCGATGGCCCGGCTCGGGGTGTGGTCCGGCCACGGTCCGCAATTGGACCTGCATCAGCCGACGTTCGACCTCGACGAGCGGGCCCTGGCGATCGGGGTTCGATTGATGGTCAACATCGTCGAGCAGTCCGCCGCGATCGGTTAGGCGCGCGGAAGGCTTTCACCTCCGCAACAGCGCAGTCGGGATGGGCTTTGTGCGGGCAGATTGAGCGCCCGCCGAAGCGGAGACTCACGGGGCGGATCGGACTGCGGCGTTATTCGCCGTGGCCTGGTCCGACGTTGCGCGCCGGGCAGGTCCGGATCTTGTGCACGTATTCGTCTGGGGCGCCGGCGATTTCAGCGGCGTCGGCCATGACACCGATGTAGCGCGCCGACGGCAGGCCGCCTTCCCAGGCGTCCACCACATACAGCCACGCCAGAACCGGATCGGTCGTGGTGTCCGACGACACGCGTTCTACTCGGCACCGGATCTTCTTGTGGATGCCGAGCTCGGAACCCTCCCACCGATCGAGGGTTTTCTCGTCGGCCGGCGTCATGTCGTAGAGCACGACGAACACCTTCGAGGTCGGGTCCTCCACGACCGTGGCCAGCGCGCCATCCCAGCCGATGTCCTCGCCGCCGAAGGTCAGCCGCCACCCGTGCAACCAGCCAGTTCCGGCCATCGGTGAGTGGGGTGCGCGCTGCTGCATCTGCTCGGGATGCATATTCGAGCCGTAGGCGGCGTAGAGCGGCACGGACAAAGCTTAAACGGCTACCGCTGAAGCGGCGGTCATCCGACGGGTTGGCTAGGTTAGGTCTGTGGCGACCCGCATAGTGATCATCGGGGGAGGACCGGCCGGTTACGAGGCGGCCCTCGTCGCAGCGGCTCGTGACGCGCACGTCACCGTCATCGACTCGGACGGCATCGGCGGCGCGGCGGTGCTCTTCGACTGTGTGCCGTCGAAAACCTTCATCGCCTCCACCGGGGTGCGGACCGAATTGCGCCGCGCTCCGCATCTGGGTTTCGATCTCGACATCGACGACGCCAAGATCTCGCTGCCGGAAATCCACCAGCGGGTCAAGACCTTGGCCGCCGCCCAGTCCGCCGACATCAATGCCCAGCTGCAGAACGCGGGCGTCAGGGTGGTCGCCGGCCGCGGCGAGCTGATCGACGCGACCCCGGGTCTGGCATCGCACCGCATCCAGGCAACCGCGCCGGACGGCAGCACCAGCACCCACGACGCCGACGCGGTACTGATCGCCACCGGCGCCAGCCCCCGCGAGCTGCCGACCGCGCGGACCGACGGCGAGCGCATCCTGAACTGGCGTCAGCTCTACGATCTGCAGGCACTGCCCGAGCATCTGATTGTGGTCGGCTCCGGTGTCACCGGCGCCGAATTCGTGCACGCCTATACCGAATTGGGCGTCGACGTCACGGTGGTCGCCAGCCGCGACCAGATCCTGCCCTACGAGGACGCCGACGCGGCCGCTGTGCTGGAGCGGATCTTCGCCGAGCGCGGAGTGCAGCTGGTTAAGAATGCCCGCGCCGACTCGGTGACCCGTACCGATTCCGGCGTGCTGGTGACCTTGGCCGACGGCCGGACAGTCGAGGGCAGCCACGCGCTGATGACGATCGGCTCGGTGCCCAACACCGGCGGTCTGGGCCTGGACCGGGTGGGCATCGAACTCGGACCGGGCAACTACCTGACCGTCGACCGGGTCTCCCGGACGTCGGTATCCAACATCTACGCGGCGGGCGACTGCACCGGGCTGCTGCCGCTGGCCTCGGTCGCCGCGATGCAAGGTCGGATCGCGATGTGGCACGCACTCGGCGAGGCCGTCACCCCGATCCGGCTGCGCACGGTCGCCGCTGCGGTGTTCACCCGGCCCGAGCTGGCGGCGGTGGGTGTTCCCCAAACCGCCATCGACGACGGATCGGTGCTGGCCCGCACGATCATGCTGCCGTTGCACACCAACGCGCGGGCCAAGATGTCGGGGCTTCGGCACGGCTTCGTCAAGCTTTTCTGCCGACAGGCCACCGGTGTGGTGATCGGCGGCGTGGTGGTCGCCCCGATCGCCTCGGAGCTGATCCTGCCGATCGCGATGGCCGTGCAGAACCGCCTGACGGTAAATCACCTGGCGCAGACCTTGAGCGTGTACCCGTCGCTGTCGGGATCGATCACCGAGGCTGCGCGACGGCTGATGGCGCACGATGACCTGGACTGATCGCCCCAGGTAGCCTTGAACCAACAAATCTACTGACGAGTAACCGACAGGAGACCGCGCCGTGAGCGACGAGATTCGCGTCCCGGCCAGCGAGCAGACCCGGCCGGGTTCGTTTATCGGACCCGAACAGCGCGCCAAAGCCTGGGACCGACTCGGCAGCGAGCAGTTCGACGTCGTGGTGATAGGCGGCGGTGTGGTGGGTTCCGGAGCAGCTCTGGACGCCGCCACTCGAGGGCTGAAAGTCGCGCTGGTTGAAGCCCGCGACTTTGCCTCCGGCACGTCGAGCCGGTCGTCCAAGATGTTTCATGGCGGGTTGCGCTACCTCGAGCAGTTGGAGTTCGGCTTGGTTCGGGAGGCGCTTTTCGAGCGCGAGTTGTCGTTGACCACGCTGGCCCCGCACCTGGTCAAGCCGCTGCCGTTTCTCTACCCGCTGACCAAGCGGTGGTGGGAGCGGCCCTACGTAGCCGCCGGTCTTTTGCTCTACGACGAGCTCGGTGGCGCGAAATCCGTTCCGGGGCAAAAGCATCTGACTCGGGCCGGCGCTCTGAGATTGTCGCCTGGTCTGAAGCGCAGCTCGCTTATCGGCGGGATCCGCTACTACGACACCGTCGTC
Source organism: Mycobacterium sp. (assembly GCF_049281135.1). Classification (GTDB taxonomy): domain Bacteria; phylum Actinomycetota; class Actinomycetes; order Mycobacteriales; family Mycobacteriaceae; genus Mycobacterium. The sequence continues at coordinate 9,258 of NZ_JBAPRN010000467.1, forward strand.
GACGACGCGCGGCACACGCTGACTGTGGTCCGTACCGCGGCGCAATACGGTGCGGTGGTGCGCTCGTCCACCCAAGTGGTGTCGTTGCTGCGCGAAGGCGACCGGGTGACCGGCGTGCGGGTGCGCGACTCCGAGGACGGCGCGGTCGCCGAGGTGCGCGGCCATGTCGTCGTCAACGCGACCGGGGTGTGGACCGACGAGATTCAGGCATTGTCCAAGCAGCGTGGGCGTTTTCGGGTTCGGGCATCCAAGGGTGTACACATCGTGGTACCGCGGGACCGGATCGTCAGCGACGCCGCGATCATCCTGCGCACCGAGAAGTCGGTGATGTTCGTCATCCCGTGGGGCAACCACTGGATCATCGGGACCACCGACACCGACTGGAATCTGGACCTCGCACATCCGGCCGCCACTAAAATCGACATCGACTACATCCTCGGCACCGTCAACACCGTGCTTGCTACTCCGTTGACGCACAACGACATCGACGGGGTGTACGCCGGGCTGCGGCCGCTGCTGGCGGGGGAGAGCGAGGAGACGTCCAAGCTGTCCCGTGAGCACGCGGTCGCGGTGCCGGCGCCGGGCCTGGTCGCCATTGCCGGCGGCAAGTACACCACCTATCGCGTGATGGCTGCCGACGCGATTGACGCTGCGGCGCAATATGTTCCGGCACGGGTCGCGACGTCGATCACCGAGAAGGTGCCGCTGCTGGGCGCCGACGGGTACTTCGCGCTGATCAACCAGACCGAGCACGTGGGCGCGATCGCGGGACTGCACCCATACCGGGTGCGCCATCTGCTGGACCGTTACGGGTCGTTGCTCAACGAAGTGCTCGCGCTGGCAGCCGATCACCGAGACCTGCTCAACCCGATCGCCGCCGCACCTGGCTACCTGCGGGTCGAAGCGGCGTACGCCGCAATGGCCGAGGGTGCACTGCATCTGGAAGATGTCCTGGCCCGGCGGACACGCATCGCCATCGAGTACTCGCATCGCGGCGTCGACTGTGCCCGCGAGGTGGCCGACATCATTGCGCCGATCCTGGGCTGGACCACGGCCGACGTCGATCGAGAGGTCGAGACCTACATCGCGCGGGTGGAGGCCGAAGTACTGTCCCAGGCTCAGCCGGACGATGCGTCCGCGGATGCGTTGCGGGCCAGCGCACCAGAGGCGCGCGCCGAGATCCTCGAGCCGGTGCCGCTGACTTGAGGCGCCCGCCATTGCCGCCACGCGACGGATTGGGGCCGGCGCGGCTGAGGGTGCACGGCGGACCGCTGGGCGACGAGCTGGCCAGGCGGTTCGGGTCCGATGTCGCCGCCAAGGCGATCGCCGGCGAGGTCGTCGATCAGCACGGTGCGGTGCTGGACCCGGCCACCGTCTTGCCGGCCGATGCCGTCGTCTACCTCTACCGCGAACTGCTCGACGAAGTGCCGGTGCCATTCGACATGCCGGTGCTGTACCAGGACGAGGACATCGTGGTCGCCGACAAGCCGCACTTCCTGGCCACCATGCCGCGCGGGCGCCACGTCGTGCAGAGCGCGCTGGTGCGGCTTCGCCGGCAACTCGGTCTGGACGAGCTCAGCCCGGCTCACCGGCTGGATCGCCTGACGGCCGGGGTGCTGCTGTTCACAACCCACCGCGAGGTTCGCGGGGCCTACCAGACGTTGTTCGCTCGCGGCGCCGTGCACAAGACGTATCTAGCGAGGGCGGCGGTCGACCCGAATGTCGTGTTGCCGCGGGTGGTGTGTAGTCGTATCATCAAGCGCCGCAGCAATTTTCAGGCCGTCGAGGAAGCCGGCGAGCCCAACGCCGAGACGTTGGTGGAGTTGGTGTCATCCGACGGTCTGTACCGGCTGACACCGCAGACCGGGCGCACCCACCAGCTTCGTGTGCACATGACGTCGCTGGGCCTGCCGATCCACGGAGACCCGCTGTATCCCAACGTCATCGACGTCGCCGCCGACGACTTCTCCACGCCATTGCAGTTGCTGGCGCAGTGCATTGAATTCGACGATCCGCTAAGCGGGACGCGCCGCGTGTTCGTGAGTTCGCGGCGGCTGGAGCGTCAGTGCTAGCAGCGCTCAGCGCCGCGACGCATGGGTGTGAGGCCAGGAGCAACCCATGCCTGCTGGGCAGGGAGGGTGACGGTCGGGCCAGCGGCCGCCGCCTTCGTGGGTGCCACGCCCTGAACGGCAGCCCGAAGAGTGCCCCAGGCTCGCGTTGTCAGGAAGCCGGGATCGATAGAGCGAATATGGCTCAGGGTCGTCAGCACGTTTCTGTCCTTAGGTGACCCGACACGGTCGTCGGGGCGTCCCGCAGTGACTGGTGCGGAGACTTTTCAATTTCGGTGATTGGCGTCACAGGCCAGTCTGCAATGACCAACCGCCAATCGGCGTGCGCAATTCCCACGGTACTTCCCAGGGGACGTTTGGGACGGATGCGCGACAGCACGTCGCGTCCCGTGTCTCGGCACGCCCGCCTCCCATCACGGCATGCCCACCTCTTCAACCTGGGCAGATGCCGGATCAGCAACGCGGCTGAGAACTAGTTGACGTGTGATTAACCGCACCGACCTGTGATCTTTTCGATATCAAGCGTTCGACATCCCCGAGCCTTCCGCGCGTCGGAGGCCATCGGTCAGTCTTTCGTCGCGCACGCGCACGCGCCCGGGACCGCGCGTCCCCGAATATGAACGGGCGGGAAACCGGGGCCGAAATCGTGACTATCGCGCGTGCAGCGCAAGCTGGGCATAATGACCGAAGTGCGAATCTTGTTACCATGCCTCATGGATGCGAGCGACTAGCGGTGCGGCGTGCGATGCGCCGGTTCGGTCATCTTCTCTGTACCGTCTGAAGGAATTGGATTGAAGCTCAATCGATTTAACGCCGCACTGAGCATTCTGGTGACTGGTGTGCTGCTCTTGTCGGCATGTAGCGGTCACAACAACGCCTCCGGCGGGGGAACGATTAGCCCGGCTCCGGTGAAAGTGACCTGCGGAGGCAAGTCGGAGCTGAACGCCAGTGGATCCACCGCTCAGAAGAACGCGATGAGCGAATTCATCAAGGCCTTTGCGAAATCCTGCCCGGGACAGTCGCTCAATTACACCGCGGACGATTCGAGCGCCGGCATCAACGACTTTCTCGACGGCAAAAGCGATTTCGCCGGGTCCGATTCCACGCTGACCACCGACGAGTACGCCAAGGCGCAGCAGCGGTGCGGTTCGCCCACCTGGAACCTGCCGATGGTGGTCAGCCCGATCGCGATCGCTTTCAATGTCAAGGGCGTGACGTCGTTGAACCTCGACGGTTTGACTGCGGCGCAGATTTTCAACGGACAAATCAATATGTGGAACGACGGCGCAATTGCGTTGCAGAACCTGGGTGCGCAGCTGCCGAATGAGCCGATTCACGTCGTGTTCCGCGGCGACGAATCCGGGACGACGGACAACTTCCAGAAGTATCTCGACACCGCTTCCAAAGGCACTTGGGGCTTCCCGGCCGGGCGGAAGTTCAACGGCGGCGTCGGTCAGCCCGCTGTCGGCAACGATGGCGCCGCCGATACCGTCAAAAACACCGAAGGATCGATCACCTATCTCGCATGGTCATTCGCTCAGACGCACAACTTGAACGTGGCCAGCATCATCACGTCCGCCGGCCCGGAGCCGGTGAAGATCACCCCCGAGACAGTGGGCAAGACGATTTCCACGGCGTGGTTCATCAGGAAGGGCGACGATCTTGCCCTCGACACCATCTCGTTCTACCGACCCAACCAGCCCGACGCGTACCCGATCGTGCTGGCGACATATGAGATCGTGTGCTCGAAGTATCCGGATCCGAAGGTCGGCACCGCCGTCCGGGCTTTCCTGCAGAGCGCTATCGGTCCAGGTCAGGACGGTTTGATCGGCGCCGGTTACATTCCCATCCCCGCCGAGTTCAAGCCGCGACTACTGAACTCCATCAACGCCGTCTCGTGAGGAGTCGATGCTCAATGTTCGAGGGTATTTTTCGCCGTAGTCAACCCAGTGTTCCAAGAGTTTTCCCACGGTAGTAAATCTTTTGAATCATGGAGTTCACGACGCTGCCCCCTGAGGTGATCTCCGCACTCATTCATTCGGGACCCGGTGCGGAATCGCTGGCCAATGCCGCCGCGGCGTGGCAACAGCTCAGCGCCAACCTGGAAGACGCAGCGGACAACTATGCCGCGTCGCTGGCTTCGATGGACGAGAGTTGGTACGGCCCGTCGTCGGCGGCGATGTTCCAGTCCGTCACGCCGTACGTGACGTGGCTGCGCACTACCGCGCAGCAGGCTCAGCAGACCGCCTCGGCAGCACAGTCCGCCGCGGCCGCCTTCAGCTCGGTACAGGCGTCCGTGGTTCCGACGGCCACCGTCGTCGCCAACCGGACGCGTTTGGCACAGCTATTGGCCACCAACGTATTTGGCCGAAATCTTCCGGCCATCGCCCAAACCGAATCTGACTACCAGACCATGTGGGCGAACAACGCGGCGGCGATGACCCGCTATCAGGCGGCCTCCTCCCAGGCATCCACGCTGCCGCAGTTGACCTCGCCGACCTCGACGACCAATCCGGCTGCGCTGAAAACGCAAGCCAGTTCGGCGACGCCCGCAGCGACGACCTCGTCCGCGTCGGCGGCCACGGTCGCGGCGGCCACCCCCGCCAGCCCCTTCCCCCCTGCCTTCGATCCCAACGTCGGATTTGTCGGGCTGGCGAACACCTACGCCAACCAGTTCATCTCGTCCGGCTTCCCGATCAACATGCTCAGCTACCTGGCTCAGAACCAGTCGGCCCAGGCCCTGCAGGGTGTGAGCAGCCAGGTCAGCCAGGGGCTCTCGGAGGGCGAGCAGGCGCTGGGCGGGGCCGCGGCGAATTTGGGTGGGGGCGCGGCCGGAGCGTTGGGGGCGCTGGGCCAGAG
>NZ_JBAPRN010000468.1:0-4361 GCF_049281135.1 Mycobacterium sp.
TCGTAGGTGTGCACGCGGCCGTCGAAGAGCAGGAACTCGCCGTTGGGAGCATCGTGCGCCTGCTCGCCGATGATCCGGCCCAACGAGATCCGGGTGTGGTCGTTGATCTGGCCCAGGCGAACCAGTCGGGGCAGTGTGCGAACGGTCTCGACGGCCAAGGTGCGCACGGATTTGTTCGCCGCGAAGACGGCGTCGGCCGCTCCGCGCGCGAATGTCAGTGCCACCTCGGAGGCCTCGCCCAGGCCGTGCAGCACCCGGGAACTGAGTGCGACGCCGCGATCGGATGGCTCCTCCGGCTGATCGGCCATCGGGAAGATGTCCGTGGGCTTGTCGCCGCTTCCGGAAATCCACAGCACCCAATCGGCGACGGTCGGCCAAGACTCGTGTGCCGCTTTGGATCCGACGACCAAACCGAAATGGCCGGTCCGGATCAGATATTCGTAGACCTCGGCGTTGGGCGCGGCGCGGCGGATACCCCGCACCGCGGCCGGCTGACCGATGTCGTCAACCTCGCCCACGAAAGCCAAGATGGGACAGGTGATATCGGTCAGCGTGACAAGTTGGCCGTTGATGGCGAAACCGCCGGTCATCATCCGGTTGTGCGCGACGAACTGCTTGAGCAGCTCGGAGATCGCGGGTCCGGACCAGGCGATCCAGCCTTCCGACTCCAGGAATCTGCGCTGGGCTTCCCTGGGCAGCAGCGCCTCACGGTCGTGCAGCTGCCGCACGAAATCGATCCGCGCCTTGGCGGTCTTGAGCGGGTCGAGCATCTGAAAGCCGGTGCGCGCCATCCAACCTGGAATGTCCAACCGATTGAAGACGTGGTCCGCCATGAACGTGGCAACGCCGGGAGCAATGTTCGGCGGCAGCCCCATCGGCAGCGCCGCCAGCGTGTCAACGGGTGAGCCGAACGTGACGATGCTGGCGATGCTCTTCGAGCGCCGGTAGGCCGCCGCCTGATAGCAGAACATGCCACCCTGCGAATAGCCGATCAGGTGTACGTCGCGCCCGGTGATGTCGGCCATGGCGTCGAGGGCTTCGCTCAGCGCGACGATGTGGTCGGCCAGATTCCGGCGCATCCCGCCTTCGATCTGATCGGGTGAGCCGAAGTCGATCACCCAGGGATCCAGCCCGGCGGCGTGCAGAATGCCGACCGCGCCCTCGTCGCGCGTGACGTCCCACATGTTTGCCGACATCATCATCGGATGCACCAGCAGCACCGGCTCGCCTGCCTGCGGATGCCCAGGTCGGCTGTCCGGCGGGAAATAGCGCCGGAGCTTGTACATCAGAGTGCTCTCGACGGTCTGTGACGGCGACGGAGAGTTGCCGGTTTCCAGGCCACCGAGTCGCAGGACTTCCAGGCCGTTCTGCGCGGTCGCCATCAGGCGCTCAACCGGTCGAGTGATCGCTGAAAAGCTCAGATCCATGCCGCCGCTCCCCTCGAACGAAGACCATCGTGTGCTGCCCGCGGGCCTCACAGCGTGCACATCATGGCACATCACAGGGGGTGAGCTCGTTGCTTTGGTCACGGTGCCGGTCCGTTCGACCAGCCTAGTCGCTCCGCCTCGCCGACCACCTCGCCGTGTTATGCGTCTAGGGTCGGGCCGGTGGCACACCTGTTGGGCGCCGAGGCCGTGCACCTCGAATATTCGACTCAGGTTGTGTTCGAATCGGTCACCGTCGGCATCAGCGACGGCGATCGCATCGGAATCGTGGGCCGCAACGGCGATGGCAAATCCAGTTTGCTGGATTTGCTCACGGGTCAGGTGCGCCCGGATTCCGGACGGGTCACGCAGCGCAGCGGACTGCGCGTCGGGGCGCTGAGCCAGGCCGACGTCCTGGATTCGGAGAGCACGGTGGGGTGGACGCTGGTCGGCGACCGGGCCGATCACGAGTGGGCCGGTGATCCGCGGATCCGCGACGTGGTCAGCGGGCTGGTGTCCGACATCGGGTGGAACACCGTGATCGGCACGCTCAGCGGTGGTCAGCGGCGGCGAGTCCAGCTGGCGGCCCTGCTGGTCGGCGAATGGGACGTCATCGCCCTCGACGAGCCGACCAACCATCTCGATATCGAGGGCATCACCTGGCTGGCTACCCACCTGCGCCAGCGTTGGGCCCGCAACACCGGCGGGCTGCTGCTGGTAACCCACGACCGCTGGTTCCTCGACGAGGTGGCGACCGCGACGTGGGAGGTGCACGACGGAATCGTGGAGCCGTTCGAGGGTGGCTACGCCGCCTACGTGCTGCAGCGAGTCGAGCGTGATCGAATGGCCGCCGCCAACGAGGCCAAACGGCAGAACCTGATGCGCAAAGAGCTGGCCTGGCTGCGCCGCGGTCCCCCGGCCCGTACGTCGAAACCGAAATTCCGTATCGACGCGGCCAACCAGTTGATCGAAGACGTGCCACCGCTTCGCAATACCATCGAGCTCGCCAAACTCGCCACCGCGCGGCTCGGCAAGGACGTCGTCGATTTGATCGATGTCTCCGTCTCGTTCGAAGGCCGGCGCGTGCTGCGCGATGTCGAATGGCGGATCGGACCAGGCGAACGCACCGGCATCGTCGGCGCCAACGGAGCCGGCAAGTCGACGTTGTTGGGGCTGATCACCGGCGCCGTCCAGCCGGAGAGCGGAAAAGTCAAGCGCGGCAAGACGGTTCAGCTGGGGATGCTCGACCAACGGGGTGACGAGCTGGTTCCGCTGGCCGCTGAACGAGTCGCTGATGTGCTCGGTCGGTTGCGCAGCGGCTACGAAGTCGACGGCCGCGACGTCACACCCGCCCAATTGCTGGAGCGCCTCGGGTTCGCCGGCGGCCAGCTTTCGGCGCGGGTCAGTGAGCTGTCGGGTGGGCAACGTCGCCGACTGCAACTGATGTTGACGCTGTTGGCTGAACCGAACGTGCTGCTGCTCGACGAGCCCACCAATGACGTGGACACCGACATGCTGGCCGCCACCGAAGACCTTCTCGACTCGTGGCCGGGAACGCTGATCGTGGTCTCCCACGACCGCTACCTCTTGGAGCGCGTCACCGATCAGCAGTACGCAATTCTGGACGGCCGGTTACGACATCTGCCCGGTGGCATCGACGAATACCTGCGACTGGCATCCACGATGACGGTAGAGCGTGCCGCCCCGGCGGCCGCCAGATCCTCAGAATCGCCGCAGATCTCCGGGGCCGAACTGCGCGCAGCCGAAAAGGAGCTCGGTGCCATCGATCGTAGGCTGGCACGGCTGGCCGAGCAGATCGCGGCCAAGCACCGTGAACTGGCAGACCATGATCAATCCGACCACCTGGGCATCACCCGGCTCACTGAGCAACTACGTGGCCTCGAAGGCGGCGTTACCGAGCTGGAGAATCGGTGGATGGAAGTTTCCGAGATCCTCGAGTGAGTCAGGAGATCAACCACCGCAAAATATTTGGGAATGCGCTCCAAAGTTCCGGAATTTCAGCAGCACATTCCGAATTACTGCGGCCATACTCAGCATATTTTAAGGTATCGGCAAGCGAACGTCGCTTGCCCGGAATTTGGTCACGACCTTTGACAGGTTGAGAGATGTCCGCAATGACGCCACGCCGTACCGCGCTGGTGGTGTTGGCGACCGCGGGCTTGCTCGTCCTTGCGGTGATGTTGTTCAGCGGCAGGGGCTATCCGGGAGTCGGACCGTTAGGCGCCGTGATCATGAGTGCCTTCGCGACTGGCTGCGCGGTCAATGCCGCTCGAGCCGCCCGGCGAGGCCAGCGATTTGCGTGGATTACCCTGGCTGCCGGGCTGGGCGGCTGGGCGCTCGGTAACGCGCTGTGGTGGTACGTCGCAATGCGAGGCGCGGTGTTGATTTCGGCTTCCGCCGCAGCTGAGTTGGGCTATGTCGTGCTGCCGTTATTCGCCTTGGGCGCAACGCTTCTCGTTCCCAATCGCGATGACTACCGGTTCGGCCTGGGTCTGCTTCTCGACGGCATTCTCGTCGCCACGTCGTTGTTTTTGGTGTTAGGCAGCATGACCTTTGCCGCAGCGGACCGGGTAAGTGTCCCGCGCATCGTCCTGGCCGTCATCACGGCTATCTATCTCGGGCTCGTCGTCATCGCGTTAGTTGTGGTGCGAACAGCCGAACGTGGCCGGAGGCTCTCGCCGGCGCTGCTGACAACGGGCTTTGCGGCCGTGGGTATCGCCGGGGTGTTACACCTCCGTGAGAACCGGACTGACTACATTCCTCACGATGGCGTGATTCTCGGGTGGATCAGCGGGATGTACTTTCTCGCGCTCTCGGCAATCGCATCGAGACCGGGGCCCGATCTCGACACCACCCGCACATCTCACCCGCTCTCGCGACTGTCGATGTGGCTGCCGTATCTGCCCGTGTCGGTCT
>NZ_JBAPRN010000469.1:0-2731 GCF_049281135.1 Mycobacterium sp.
CTCATCGACGGATGTTCACATCCTCGCTTGCCGACGTCACAGCACACCCACAGAGATCAGGCTGGGACCGAGTGATCTCGCGGTCCCAAGCACGGTACTTGGCCCGCACAGACCCAAAGTCGTCGAAGAACTGCTCCGGGACAGAGTTTTCGGGCGGCACTGGTGGACACCACACCCCACGGACGCCACAACCTCCTCGCTGTCTGCGAGGAGGTTGTGGGACGTAACGGCTTTGGCCGCTGGCCGATCAGCCCAAGTGCGCCGACAGCAGCCAGGCGGGTACGGATTTGCGTCCGTTGCCCTCGTCGCGAACGTCGGCAAACAGGAACTCGGGGCTACTGCTGTCGGCGAAGTTGGCGTGAATCCTGGCCGGCCGGATCTCGTCGATCACCCAGTACCGCGACACCGCATCACGCAACTCGTCCTCGGTCACCGGGTTGGCCGGACCGTCGGGCATCCCGTTGCGGTCGAAGACCAGAACGAAGTACGACGCGCCCGGGGCGGCGGCCCGGACGATCGAGCGCTGGTAGCCGTCCCGCAGCTCAACGGGCATCGAATGGAACAGCGTGCTGTCCACGATCGTGTTGAATCGGCCTTCGGAACCAGTCGGCCAACTGGTGAAGTCAGTGATGTCGGCCACCTCGAATGAGGCATTAGTCAGCCCTTGACTGGCGGCCTCCGCCGTGGCCAACTCGATCGCCGTGGGCGAGGCATCCAGCCCGACCGTGTTGTGGCCTAACGCCGCCATGTGCAACGCCAGTGCGGCCTCGCCACAGCCGGCGTCGAGCACGTCGCCCTGGATCTTGCCCTGATCGATCAGAGCCGCAATCTCCGGCTGCGGCTCGCCCAAACTCCACGGCGGTCGGCCACCCGAAAACTCGGCAGCCTCGCCACGGTAGGCCGGATCGAAATCGAATTTCTGAGTTTCAGTCATACCCCAGATATATCAACCAGGCTGATATGTGTCAACATCGTTGATATGGGCAACATTGAGAATGCGCCGCTTGGGTACCTGTTGTTTCAGGTGATGGCAACATTGCGGCCGGAGGTAGCGGCCGCGCTGAGCCCGCTGGGCCTGACCCTGCCCGAATTCGTCTGCATGCGAATGCTTTCCATGAGCCCCGGGTTGTCCAGCGCGGAACTGGCCCGGCTGGGCAATGTATCACCGCAGGCGATGAACACGGTGCTGCACAGGCTGGAGAACGCGCAGATCGTGACCCGCCCCGCATCGGTGGCATCCGGCCGTGCGCTGCCGGCCTCGCTGACCGCGGATGGCCGGACGAAGCTGAAACACGCCGAGGCCGCGGTGCGGGAAGCAGACGCACGCGTGCTGGCCAAGCTGTCGGCATCTCAACAGCGCGAGTTCAAGCGAATGCTGGAGGCGCTGGGACCCGACTAGGCCTGGTCGATACGCGCCCAGGGCCGGGCGTCTTCGAGTTCGTAAGCCAGTTCCAGCAAGCGGGCTTCGTGGCCCACCGGCGCCGAGAACATCATCCCGACCGGTAATCCGTTGGTCGACACCGCCAGCGGCAACGAGATCGCCGGCTCCCCCGTGACGTTCTGCAACGGCGTGAACGCGACCCAGTCCTGCAGCCGGTCGATGATCTGGTCATAGTCGGCGGTCGGGTCGAGGTGACCGATCTGCGGCGGCTCGTCAGCCAACGTCGGTGTCAGCACGAGGTCGTAAGTGCGAGCCAGCCGTTCGGTGTGCCGCCGGACGCGCGACAAACGGATCAGCGCCAGCGGCATGCGATGCAGATTTCGACGCGCATGGCGGTCCAGGCCCCGCGACAGGTTGTCCAAGCGTGTGACATCGAATCCCTCGAAGGTGCGCTTGTTCTGCTGAATTTGGCCCATGGCCAGCAGTCCCCAGTAGAGCACGAAGTCGGACACGAAACTCGAAGGCACCGGCGGTTTTTCGAGATGGTCGACGCGGTGGCCGAGCTCTTCGAGCAAGCCGGCAGATTTCAGGGTCAGCTCGCGAACCTCGGGGCTGGATTCGCGTAGAAGTGAGTGGGTGATGACGGCGATCCGCAGTCGCTTTGCTCCGGCGTGCTGCACGTCTCCGATCGGCGTGAGCTTGGGCGCGCGCCAGATGCGTTCGGCTTCCCGATAGAACGCGGCGGTGTCGCGCACCGATCGGCTGACCACTCCGTTGGCGACGATGCGAATCGGCATTTGCCTGACTTCTTTGTCTAGCGGTAGCCGGCCACGCGACGGCTTCAGCCCGACGAGTCCGTTGCAGGACGCGGGAATTCGGATCGAACCGCCACCGTCATTGGCATGGGCAATCGGCACCGCACCGGCGGCCACGAACGCGGCGGAGCCCGACGACGATGCGCCCGCGGTGTGGTCGGTGTTCCACGGGTTGCGCACCGGTCCCAGTCGCGGGTGTTCAGCCGAGGCGCTGAAGCCGTATTCCGACATCTGGGTCTTGCCCAGCGACGTCATCCCGGTGGCCAGGTATGTCCGGGCGAACTCGCTGTCGGCTTCGGCTGGGCGCGGCGGCCACGCGTCGGTGCCGCGCATCGTCGGCAATCCGGCAACGTCGACGTTGTCCTTGATGAACGTCGGCACGCCGCTGAAGAAGCCGGCGCGGGCTGGTGCCGCCGCCTGTGCCCGAGCCCGGTCGAAAGCCTCGTAGGCCACGCCGTTGAGCGCGGGGTTGACGGCTTCGGTGCGGGCGATCGCTGCCTCGACGACCTCGGTCCGGCCTACCCGACCTGAGTTG
>NZ_JBAPRN010000470.1:0-3877 GCF_049281135.1 Mycobacterium sp.
GGCAAAGCCCGCACCAGGCGCCGCGCCACTCGGCTGCTGCTGCGGGCCGGGTTCGCCTCCCTGCACTGGCACCGGCTGCACGCAGTGATCATCAACGCCGTGACCGCGACGAAGCCGGCTTAGGACCCGAATGCGCAAAAGCTGCCGTCGAGCACTTGCAGGTGGCCGAGGGTCCGGCCAGTCAGGACCGTCGGATCCACCAGCGTCAGCTCCAACGCGGCCCGCGCGAACTCCTCCGGGGTGGCGACATCGTCGAACCCGCGGGCGTAATACGAAAGACCGGGCGTCATAATCGCTTTCGACGGCGACAGCGCGTTGACCGCAACATGGTGGCCGGCCAGATCGTAGGCCGCACACCACGTCAAATGCTCCAGTGCGGCTTTGGATCCGCCGTAGCCGGGCAGCACGCCGCCGCTACGGTCGGCGTAGGGCCCATCACCCGGTAGCCGAGACGCCACCGAGCTGATGTTGATGATCGAGCCGGTGCCTGCGGCGATCATGTCCGGGCAGACCAGCTGGATCAGCTCATAGGCGGCGAACACCGCGATCTCGAAGTGGCGGCGATACGCGCCCAGCGGCGTGCCGAGCAGGGGCGGCCAGTCCGGCTTGGAGCCAGCCGGTTGTGCTTTCGCAGATTTCGGGCGCGCATCGTCGCCGGGCTTGGGCGGGCGACCGGGCGCGGTGAACGCCGCGTTGTTGATCAGAATCGTGATGGGGCCCAGCGCATCTCGAGCCTCCCCGACCAGCCGCGCGATATCGTCTCGGTCCAGCAGGTCGGCCCGAATCGCCAACGCGTGTCCGCCGGCTGCCTCGATATCGGCAACGGTCTCACCAATAGTGCCGGGAAGCTTTTCGTTCCATACACTTTCGGTGCGGCCGATTACGGCAACTGCCGCCCCTTCGCTCGCCAGCGCCAGAGCGATTGCCCGGCCCAGGCCGCGGCTGGCGCCGGTGACGATCGCCGCGCGGCCATCCAGTCGTCCGGTCACCGGCGAGACCCTACCTCGCGAGTAACGCCGTGCACGAGGATGGCGGTGGTCTGGTCCACCCAGGTGTCGTCCAGAGGTTCGTCCGGACTCAATAGCATCCGCAACAACGTCGCCCCGCCGATCAACTCGATCAATCGGTCCGGATCGACGTCCGGATGCACCTCACCGCGGTCCACCGCCTCACTGAGCCGCGCCTGCACCGTAGTGAACAAACCCGCAAAGCGAGACATCACCCGTGCGTTGAGCTCAGTGTCGGCACTCATGTCGGCGACCAGGCCGGGCAGCGCGGCGCGCACGACCGGGGTAGTGAACACGTCGCGCGCCGCCGCAATCATCGCTCGCAGGTCATCGGCCATGCCGCGGGTCGGGCCCTCCAGCGCAGTGGGCGCCACCGGGAACGCCGCTTCGTGCACCAGCTCGGCCTTGCTCGACCATCGCCGGTACAACGCCGTCTTCGTCGTTCCGGCGCGCTCGGCGACCGCGGCCAGGGTGAGGTTCGAATAGCCGATTTGGACAAGCAGATCCGCGGTGGCGGTCAATATGGCAGCGTCGATGCGCGGGTCCCGGGGCCGTCCGGCACCCGAGACCTTGTCAACCGAGAGTGCGTCTGCTTTCATAACGCTACCCATCGTATCGTAATTGCCTCACGAAGGAGGCACCTGTGCCAAACGAACCTGTGCTCGACCAAGTCGACCGACTACAGCGCTCCAGCCGCGACATCACCACACTGCCGGTTGTGATGTCGAGATGGCTGTCCACCGTGCTGCCAGGCGGGGCGACCCCGCAGGTCACCGTGGAGAGCGGCATCGACTCGACCGGTATGTCGTCGGAGACCATCATCCTGACCGCGCGCTGGGAGGAGGACGGCAAGCCGATTACGCAGAAGCTGGTGGCGCGGGTGGCGCCCACCGCCGAGGACGTCCAGGTGTTCCCGACGTATCGACTCGACCACCAATTCGATGTGATCCGCAAAGTCGGCGAGATCACCGACGTTCCCGTGCCGCGAGTGCGGTGGCTGGAAACCACCGGCGAGGTCTTGGGCACACCGTTCTTTTTGATGGATTACGTCGACGGCGAGGTGCCGCCCGACGTCATGCCCTACACCTTCGGTGGCAACTGGTTCGCCGACGCGGCCGCCGAACGGCAGCGCGAACTGCAAGACGCAACGGTCGGGGTGCTCGCCAAGCTGCATTCAATAGCCGACGCGGAGAAGACGTTTGGCTATTTGGCCGAAGGGCAGGCAGGCGACTCCGCGCTGCGCAGGCATTTCAACTGGGTGCGGTCGTGGTATGACTTCGCCGTGCCCGACATCGGTCGGTCACCGCTGTTGGAACGCACATTCCAATGGCTGGAGGACAACTGGCCGCAGGAAGCGGCGGCCACCGAGCCGGTGCTGCTCTGGGGCGACGCCCGGGTGGGCAACGTGCTGTACCGCGAGTTCCTTCCGGTGGCGGTGCTCGACTGGGAAATGGTGACGCTGGGCCCGCGTGAACTCGACGTCGCATGGATGATCTACGCGCACATGGTCTTTCAGGAGCTCGCCGGCCTGGCGACGCTGTCCGGCCTGCCCGAGGTAATGCGTGAGGAGGACGTCCGGGCTACCTACCAGCGGCTCACCGGCATCGAAATCGGTGACCTGCGCTGGTTCTACGTCTACTCCGGGGTCATGTGGGCCTGCGTGTTCATGCGCACCGGAGCGCGGCGAGTGCACTTCGGCGAGACCGAGAAACCTGACAGCGTCGAATCGCTGTTCTATCACTCAGGACTGATGAAACGTCTCATCGGAGAGGATCAGTAATGCTCGGACCGCTCGACGAGTTCCCGGTACACCAGGTTCCCCAGCCGATCGCGTGGCCGGGTTCCTCGGACCGCAACTTCTACGATCGCTCCTACTTCAACGCCCACGACCGCACCGGCGACATCTTCGTGATCAGCGGCATCGGTTACTACCCCAACCTCGGGGTCAAAGACGCGTTCCTACTCATCCGCCGCGGCGACACCCAGACCGCGGTGCACTTGTCCGATGCTGTCGACCAGGATCGGCTCAACCAGAACGTCAATGGCTACCGCGTTGATGTCATCGACCCGCTGCACACACTGCGGATCGTCCTCGACGAAACAGAAGGCATCGCAGCCGATCTCACCTGGGAGGGCCTGTTCGACGTCGTCCAGGAGCAGCCACACCTGATGCGCTCGGGTAACCGGGTGACGCTGGACGCGCAGCGCTTCGCCCAGCTCGGCAGCTGGAGCGGCCGGATCATCGTGGACGGCAAGGAAATTGCCGTCGACCCGGCCACCTGGATCGGCAGCCGCGACCGGTCCTGGGGCATTCGGCCGATCGGCGAAGCCGAGCCCGCCGGCCGGCCCGCCGACCCGCCGTTCGAGGGCATGTGGTGGTTGTATGTGCCGATGGCGTTCCAGGACTTCGCGGTCGTCCTGATCATCCAGGAGGAGCCCAACGGGTTTCGCTCACTCAACGATTGCACCCGGATCTGGCGCGACGGCCGCGTCGAACAGCTCGGCTGGCCGCGGGTGAAGATTCACTACCGGTCCGGCACCCGCATTCCGACCGGCGCGACCATCGACGCCACCGCCCCCGACGGCACCCCGGTGCACTTCGATGTCGAGTCCAAGTTGCCGGTGCCCATCCACGTCGGCGGCGGTTACGGCGGCGACTCGGACTGGCTGCACGGCATGTGGAAGGGCGAGAAGTTCGTCGAACGGCTGACCTATGACATGACCGACCCGGCGATCATCGGGCGGTCCGGTTTCGGCGTCATCGACCATGTCGGACGCGCGGTGTGCCGCGACGGCAACGGAGATCCGGTCGAGGGTTGGGGCCTCTACGAGCACGGCGCGCTGGGCCGCCACGACCCGTCCGGCTTCAA
>NZ_JBAPRN010000471.1:0-2796 GCF_049281135.1 Mycobacterium sp.
GGCCAATCGCATCCAACACTGCCGGATCAGATTCGTCGAACAGCTCGGCGCATACATCGGAGTCCCGGTCAACCCCCAGCATGAGCTGGGTCAGGTCGTTGCTACCGATCGATACTCCGTCGATCCCCATTCCCACATAGCTGGGCAGCCAGTGCACGACCGACGGCACTTCTGCCATCACCCAACGATGCAGACCGCGCTGGCGGCCGAGTGGACTGGCGTCGACCAACGACAGGCACTCCTCGAGTTCCCAGCGGGTCCGCACGAACGGGATCATCAGGTGCAGGTTCGGATTTTCCTCGCGCACTCGTGCGATCGCTTCGAGTTCGAGCGAGAAGAGGTCCGGTTCTTTGACATAGCGGTAGCAACCTCGATAGCCGATCATCGGGTTGTGCTCAACGGGCTCGTACTTGTCACCGCCGCGTAGGCCGCGAAACTCGTTGCTACGGAAATCTGTTGCCCGATACACGACCGGCCGGGGCGCGAATGCCGTGGCAATACGATTGACGGACTCCGTCAACGCATTGACGAGTCCGGCCTGCTCGCCGTGCGCGATGAGGTCGCGTGGATGTCGTCCAGACAGCGCTTGCGTCAGCATGAATTCGGCCCGAAGAAGTCCTACCCCGTCCACGTCCTGGGCGGCGACGGCTTCGGCGGCGTCGGGCATCGCCAAATTGACATACACCTTGGTAGCCGTGACGGCCGTGGCTGCGGGCGGCGTCGCTCTGTCGGCAAACGACATGTGCGTGACTGCGGGACGGCCGGCCGTCACCTGTCCACGGGTTCCATCGACGGTGACCGTCGTCCCGTCCTTCAGCTCGACGGTCGCGTTCCGCGCCCCCACAACGCACGGCACTCTTAGCTCGCGGGCCACGATCGCTGCGTGACAAGTCATTCCACCGGATTCGGTCACCAGCGCTGCCGCGCGCCGGATGGTGGGGAGCCAATCCGGGTTCGTCATCGGGGCCACCAGGACCTCACCGTCTGTCAACCGATTCCCGTCCTCCGGCCGTAGCAGCACCCTGACAGGCCCTGACGCCGACCCCGGGGCCGCGGGGAGTCCTCGTGTCAGCACGTGATGTTGTGACGTCTCGCCGTCCTGCCCGCCCAATGTCGTGATCGGCCTGGACTGCACGAGCCAGTAGCTGCCTGACGAAATAGCCCACTCCAGGTCTTGCGGGCAGCCGTAATGCCGTTCCACGGCGATCGCCAACTCGGCGATCCCGCGCAGCGACTCGTCGTCCAGGACGCGTGAATTCGACTGCAACGGATCGAGATTGACGATTGTATCGGCGCCATCGACACCCCGGATGATCTTGAAGGCCTGATAGCCCACTCGGCAGTCGAGAAGTTGCAACGTCGACTTGTCGACGACGTAGGTGTCGGGCTGAACTTGGCCGGACACCACTACCTCGCCTTGACCGACCGCCGCCTCGATGACGATGCGGTCGTCTCCGGTGCTGGGGTCCCTGGTGAAGGCGACGCCGGCTTGATCGGGGGCAACCATCTGTTGGACCACGACCGCCATTGCCGGTTCAGCGTTGAATCCGCGGGTGGACCGATAGGTGAGTACGCGAGGCGTGAAGAGCGACGCCCAGCAATCTTGAACCGCGTCGATCACTGCGTCGTCGCCGACCACGTTGGTGAAGGTTCTGTTCATGCCGGCGAAGGACGCGTCCCGACCGTCCTCGCCGGTGGCCGAGGACCGCACCGCAACGACGACATCGGTTCCCAGCTTCCGGTAGGCGGCCACGATCTGATCACGGACCGAGTCCTCGACACCCGCTTTGGCGACCAGATTGCCCATTCGGTGGCAAAGCTCGTCGAGCCGCGTGTTGTCGTCGACGCTTGCCAACCCTTCGTTGTGCAGCGCGACCAGTTCGGCCTCGACACCCCCCGCGCGCATTGAGGCGAGGTAGCCGGATCGCATCAGCACGAAGCCTGGGGGGACCGGCAGCCGCGCTGCGACCAGCTCCCCGAGATTGGCGCCCTTGCCGCCGGCCTCCTCGGCATCGCCGATCCGCAACGACGCAATATCCCGCACGTAAGTCTGGGTTGTCATGGTTTCTCCCTCGGCGGCAATTTCGGGCATCGTTGACGTTAGTGAGGAGTCGGCCGGTTTCGGACGGGCCAGTGGGCACCACTCGATGTGACGAAAGTCCCTCGTGGCGAGGCTGGTTCACGCTGTTCCGGGCTACGTGCACGGCGTAGCGCAGCGGCTTTCGATCCGGCGGCCGATGTAGACCGCCGAATGATGCCGAACGTCCTGGGTTACCGGGCCTTCGGCCTCTGTTGCGAGATGGCGCTCAAGTGGTCAGATATTTGTGCGGGATTCACATATCCCGAATAGGACTGCCTTCGACGGAGGTAACGCAATGAAATCTTCACTGCAACTACAAAACAGAACACGGATGTTCGCTCGCGTGATGGGGCCGTACCTAGCCATCATCGCAGCGAGCGCGGCCTTGCGCCCGAACGCTATGCGGTCGATGCTGTCTGGATTCGAAGCCGACCCGTTGTGGTCGTGGGTAACTGGAGCATTCATCATGCTGCTCGGCTTCACTGTCATCGCACTCCACCCCTACTGGCGGGGCGCGCCCGCGATCATCGTGTCGGCGTTCGGTTGGCTCGTAACGGTCAAGGGGCTGTTTCTGGTGGTCGGCTCGCAAACGTATTTCTCGATGGCTAACTCTGCCGTCGACGCCGTGGGTTGGTGGCGAACCGGTGCGGCTGTCGAGGTGCTGATCGGGCTGTATCTGGCCTACGTCGGGTGGATGCCTGAGCACACCCATTCGG
>NZ_JBAPRN010000472.1:0-1676 GCF_049281135.1 Mycobacterium sp.
GCAGCCGTTCGGCCGGGACGGCGCGGATCTCGCTGTGCTCGACACCGTTGACTTCACGGCACCACGCCGCCGCTGCCGCGTTCGCCGCGCTCAGGTCGGTGAACGCCTCGCCGGTGTCACCGGTGCCGGGATCATCAGGTCGGTCTTGGCGTAACCAACCAGGTTCTCCACGATCCCCTTCGATTCCGGGGATCGGCCGCTTGGCAGAAGTCGGGACGGAATCCGTATTAACTGAACTTGATCTTGCGGCGCTGGTCCTGGTTTCGGCCGCTGATCAAGTCTGCTGCTGTGCGCGGCGAGGGGACGGGATGCCGAGTGTGACCGGTGTCCGCTGGCGCCGATCAAGTTGTGCGAGTTTGTGTTCGGCTCCTGCGAGGCTGATGGTGAGCCCATCGATCTCGCCCATCCAGCCTTCGCGGCGTGCCTCGGTGATTCGGTCGCGCAGGTTGTCGATGATCTCCTGGATCCGGTGTCGTTGGGTCTCGTCGGGCCAAAGCATCGGGCAGCGGACGCAGGCTTATCTGAACTTGATCATTCGACCCGGTGTGTCCGGTTCTGCTGGTCAGCTCGGCGGTTTGGCGCGGCCTGCGAGGTCACTGAATGTGGGCATGCCGAGCTGGACGGTGCGCGCTCGGCGGTTCAACGTGGTGTCGACCTGGATGAGCTTGTCTTCGGCACCGGCGAGGCTGACTTTGAGCCCGTCGACCTCGCCGGTCCAGCCTTCGCGTTCGGCTTCGGCGATGCGAGCGTGGAGGTTGTCGCGGATCTCTTCCAGCCGGGTTCGCTGCGCGGGGTCCACTCGTAGGAGTGCGCATCTGACGCAAGCATGCTCATGGAGGCACGGCGTTGCGTAAGCGCGCGCGCAGGTGCCGATGGAGACCTTCCGCTTCTCGAAGTGGGCGAGGAATGCGTCCCATTCCTCGTCAGTCGGCGTGCGGTATTCCTCGCCGGGGCGGGTCGCGCGGCGGCGGGCGAGGAACGCCCGGTGGGCCTCGATCGCCTCGGCCGGGTAGATCGCCTTATATCCGAGCGTTGTGTCGATGCTGGCGTGTCCGCAGATGATCTGCGCGATGTGTGGCGGCAGCCCACTCATGATCGCGTCGGTCACGAAGATCCTTCGAAAATCGTGCGGAGAGAAGATCAACGGTGCGCCGGCTGCGTCGGTCAGCGCCGTGGCGGCGAGGGCGTTGAGTAGCAGTTTGCGCAGCGCGGTGGGCGTGATCGCCCGATGCTCACTGCCGACGTCGCGTTGGAACAGCAGTGGCATGGCCGGGTTCCAGACCCGTTCGCGCACGTCGTAGGCGGCGACCAGCGGGATCGCGCCGTTGCGGTCGCGGAGGCGGCTGACGATGGCGCTGAGCGTGTCTGCCAGCTCCGGGCTGACCAGCAGCAGCCGTTCGGTGTCGGTCTTGGATGGGGCGATCTGCAGCAGCGGCACCAGTTCCCCGGTAGATGGCAGCCGGTATTCGGTGATGCTGTGGTGGGTCAGCTCGAGTAATTCCTCACCGCGGATGCCAGTCAGTCGCAGGGTTTCGATCGCGGCGAAAGCCCAGAACGCTTCGTCTTCTTCGTAGGTCAGGTTCTGTCTGTTGCCGGTGGCGAGTTGTGCGGCCCAGACGCTGCGGCCGTTGACTTTGCTGGTGGCCATGACGGCTCGACGAAGGGAACCGTCGGTG
>NZ_JBAPRN010000473.1:0-3724 GCF_049281135.1 Mycobacterium sp.
ACCAGCAGCCGATCGAGGTGGCCACCCTCGCCGACGCCTGCGCACGCGCTGCGGCGGCCGATCCGCGGGCGCTCTGGCCGGATGGGATCCGGTCGTGCGCAGCCTGGTTCCAGGGCGTGAACGACTCAGGGTTGGTCATGTGGGACACCGAGACCGGTGGTGGTTTCGATGGGTTGCTCGCCGAGTGCGTCAACGTCAACCAGGGTGCAGAATCGACCCTTGCGGTGATCTCCACCCTGCAACACGCACAGCGTTTTTCGCTGGTCCCGCAGTGACTTTGATGAGCACCGGGCTCGCCACCCGCGACCCTCAACGGGTCGCCGCCGACCCGGCGCGGGTGATCACCCGGCTCTTCGTGCCCGGCCAGGAGGGCTTCGAGCTTCAGGAGTCCCGAGCGGAAGTGGTGCTCAAGCGCATCCTCGCCCTGAGCGACGACGATGTTCTGTCGTCCCTGGACGACGTGATCATTCGCTTCGACGGACGCCATCGTGACCTGGTGGGCACTTTCCGACGACACGCCCGCGAGCTCGCCGATCGCCTGAATCCCGACGTCCATCTCACCGATGCGCGAATACTGTTGCTGGGAGCAACCTTTACCAGCGAGTATGCCATCGAAGGGGCGGCGCTGTGCAACCCCAGCATGGTGGCCCACCCCGACCAGACGGACATGGCGACAGGCAGCCTGCGATTCGTGATGAGCGTGCGGGGGATCGGGGAAGGACACCGCTCGTCCATCGGGTTCCGCACCGGTGTCGTCGACGCCGCGGGCCGGGCCACAATCGACGAGCCGGCCCGCTTCGCCACCACCGGAAGCGTGTCGGGCGCGCCGCTCGACGCCGCGGTGTTCCGCGGCGAACTCGGCCGCATCGGTAATGCCGGCGAGGCTGCGAACTACGTCTTCAACGCGCTCGGCGAGCGCTTTACGCGATCCGACCTCGAGGCGCGACTTGGCAATCTCCGGGCCAACCTGAGCACCCGCGGACACGGGGAGCGCGCAGTCGCTCTGATCCGCGCGATCGCCGCGCGATCCTATGCGGTCGAATTCCCCAGCGAAGTATCGGTTTCCGAGCGCGTGCTGTGGCCGTCGATGGAGGCCGAGCAGGCCGGCATGGAGGACGCCCGGTTCGTCCGCTTCGTCGACGACGACGGCTCGGTGACCTACTACGCCACCTACACGGCTTACAGCGGATCCCACATCAGCCAACAACTGCTCAAGACCAAGGACTTCCAATCCTTCACCTCCGGACCGCTCGTGGGGAAAGCCGCGGCCAACAAGGGTTTGGCCTTGTTCCCTCGACGAATACGCGGTCGCTACGCCGCCATGTCGCGATCGGACCGCGAGACCAACACCGTCGCCTTCACCGACCATCTGGCGGTCTGGGCGAGTGCGTCGCCCTGCCAGCAGCCGGCTGAGCCGTGGGAAGCCCTGCAACTCGGAAATTGCGGTCCGCCAATCGAAACCGACGCGGGTTGGCTGGTGCTCACCCACGGTGTCGGGCCGATGCGCACGTACAGTATCGGCGCGATTCTGCTTCAGCTCGACGATCCGACCCGCGTGCTCGGCCGGCTGCGAAGCCCGCTACTCAGCCCCACCCAGGACGAACAGGATGGCTACGTGCCCAACGTCGTGTACTCCTGCGGCGCGCTCGTTCACGCCGACACCCTGGTGATCCCCTACGGGATCGCCGACCGCGGCATCGGCATCGCCACTGTGCCACTACCGCAGCTGCTGGCCACGATGGTTCAGCAATCAGATAACCCGAGATGAGGTCATCATCAGCACGATGAGAAGGTCCCGCGACGCAACGCAGAATCCGTTGGGCGAGTACGTCCTTCACATGGGCGTGGGATTCGTCGCCAAGGAACGCCCGCACGTGCTACAGGCGTTGGCTACGCTCGAGCCGCACCTGGGCCGGTGGGATCCGCGTGACATCAGCCTGGAAGTCTCATTGCAGGACCGCGGACGCAAGGAGCAGCGCGTCACGTTGCGAACGACCTTGCCTGGTCTCCCGCCGCTCATGGCCGTCGCCGACAACCGCGACATCACGCGCGCCCTTCACGAAGCGAAGCGTGAGTTGATCCGGCAGCTCGAACACCAGAAGTCGGCGTGCGAAGCCATGCATACCCGCAAGGTCGGGCACAACACGATCCGCCACCCGGGCCTCTAGCGCGGGGTGCTGACGTTCTTGTCCGAAGACGATCGCGGGAACAACCGCTAGCGCGTCGACGGCCAGTACCGCGCGCGGATCTTGCGCTTCATCAGTTTTCCGGTGTCTTCCCGAGGTAAGTCGTTGTCGAACACGACGATTCTGGGCGTTTTGTAGTGCGCCAGATTGGTTCGGACATGTTCGCGCACCTCGTCTTCGGTCAGGCCGGTCGCGTCGACGTGGGCGGCGATCGCCTCGCCGAACTCCTCGTCGGGTACGCCGAACACGGCGACGTCACGGACGCCGCCGAGTTCGAGTAGGCACGCCTCGATTTCGGCCGGATAGATGTTCACCCCGCCCGAAATGATCATGTCCGTGCTGCGGTCGTTGAGAAAGAGGAATCCGTCGTGATCGAGGTAGCCGACGTCGCCGATGTCGAGGTATCCGTCCTTCTCCATGGCGGCCCGCTTGTCCGGGTTGCCGTGGTAGGTGAAGTTCGGCACAACCGACGGTGGCCGCAGGTGGATGAGCCCAGATTCACCTTCTGGCAGCAGATTTCCGTCCTCGGAGTAGATCCTGACGTCGGCGTCCCAGATCGGCCGTCCGACAGTGCCGGGGTGCGCGAGCCAGTCAGCGCTGTCGCACGCCACGCAGGGAGCGGATTCGGTGCCGCCGTAATACTCACGGACGATCGGCCCGAACCAGTCGATGATGCGTCGTTTCACTTCGGGCGGGCATGGCGCCGCGGCGTGCACGACACACTTCAATGAGGAGACGTCGTACTTCTGCCGGACCTCGTCGGGAAGGCGCAGCAATCGAACGAACATCGTTGGGACAGCTTGGAAGTGATCGATCTGGTGTTCTTCGATCAGTCGTAGCAATTCCTCGGCGTCGAAGCTTGCCATGATCGTCAGATCGATACCCGCGGCTGCACTCACCAGCGCGTGCGCATTGGGCGCGCTGTGGTACATCGGCGCGGCCACCAGGGTGCGCATTCCCGGGGCCAGCCCGAACGCCTCGAGCAGCAAGCCCGCAGTGCCTTGCGCCTGCGCGGCGGTGGACGGTGCGCGGATGATGCCCTTGGGTCTGCCCGTCGTGCCGGAGGTGTACACCATCGCCAGCGGCGCCTGGCTGGGCGGTTCTGACCGTGGGCCCTGCAGCGCCAACCAGTCCTCGTAGACGGGATGTCTTCCGGTCGGCGGTTTCGATTCTTGGGCGACTTCGATCAGTGTCCGATCGCCGGCTACCGCCTCGGCAGCGGAGATGAGGCTGGTGTGGGCGAAGATCACTTTGCTATCGCTGTCATCGAACAGGTAGGCGAGCTCGGCCCCTTGCCAGTGCCAGTTCACCGGCACGGGTATGGCGCCCAGCATCCCGACACCAATGCTCGCTTCGATGAACGCGATCTCGTTGTGCAGGTAGATGGCGACTCGGTCGCCGGCCGTGACGTCAAGGGCGGCAAGGCCGTTCGCGACCGCGCCGGCACGGGTACGGACGTCTTCGTACTCTCGGAAGACGTGTCCACATCGCACGCCCGCCATCAGTCGGCGATCCGGGTTGCCCGCCATGTTCCGAAC
>NZ_JBAPRN010000474.1:0-2251 GCF_049281135.1 Mycobacterium sp.
GAACAGTGTCGACCGCTCGGCGATGATCTCGGTCAACCCGCCCGGGAACTTCCTCTACAGCGGAGCCGAGACCGATCAGGGGATCGAGAATTACTCGGCGCAGTGCTCGAAAGACCCTTCCTGCCACGCCCGCACCGCCAACCTCGCCGCGAGCATGCAGCACACGACGGCAAACATGCCGAAACGGTGGGGGCCCCTGCCGATCAAGGCGGGCAACGCCCTGGTCGGGACGTTCCTCGGGCTCACCGACGAGACCTCGGCAGGCGGTGGCGTACTGGCCGGGCCGAACACCCTCGACTCGTGGATCTCCGCCGCGCATGGGAACCCCAGCGGCCTGTGGCTGCTATCCACGATGGCCGGACTCATCCTCCCCTCGTCGTTCTCCTGGGGCGAGTTCGCCAGCATCGGACTGGCCGACGCGCACCCAGCCCAGCGCTACTTCAGCTCCGGCACGGGTCGGGGCTCGATCATCGGCAATCCCGGCACGCAGTTCTTGTGGGGCGCAGGCGGCCTTGCCGACTGGCCGGCCAATCCGGGTGAGAACCAGTACACCCGCGTGCAGAACTCGAACGTCCCGACGCTGCTCATCGGCGGAACCCTCGACTTCCAAACGCCGGCCCAGAACGCCACCAAGGAGCTGCTGCCGCATCTGCCCAACGGGCACCAGGTCATCCTGTCCGGGCTCGGGCACGCAGAAGACTTCTGGTCCTACCAGCCGAGCGCCAGCACGCAGCTGCTGACCACGTTCTACAACACCGGCCGGGTCGACACCTCCGGCTACACCCCGAACAAGGTCAGCTTCAGCACATCGCCCACGCAGACAGCGGTTGCCAGGGACATCGTTGGGACAGTGCTCGGCCTCGTCGTCCTGGCTGCCCTGTGGTTGCTCTGGATAGCGCGCCGGGTACGCAAGCACGGTGCCGCAGGGCGCAAGACCAGCTTCGTGACCCGCACCATCGTCCTGCTCGTCCTCGGGATCGGCGGTTGGCTCGGAGCGGCCCTGGTCGTCCTGACGCTCTGGCCCACGCTGTCCCCGATCAGCGAACTGTTCGGGATTCTCGCCACCAGCGTGCCGATCGCACTAGGCCTCTACCTGGCCTGGACCCACCGCGCCTGGGACCGTGCCACCAAGTCAGTCGGTCTCCTGGCCGCAATCGCCGGCGCACTGCTCGGCGGCTGGCTCGGGTTCACCGCGGTATCCGGGATGTTCGCGCTGGTCACCACCATCATCGGTGCTGCCGCAGCAGGCAACCTCGCCCTGATCGCCGTCAGCATCCTCCGCGAACGATCGGCGCGCACGGCGACGGCAACCCTCGCGGTCACCAGCGCGACCGCAACCGGCAGCGCTGACGTGGCGCCCGACCTGGCCACGACGGTGTAGCGGACCCTGGAGAACGAGGCGCGGTTCCCGCAAACCGAAAGGCCCCGCCAAATTCCGCCGATGCCGCGAGCGGTGACTGTTCGGGTTGCCGGCCAGGCTTTACTTGTTGATCCTGCCGGTCTGCGTCGGGTCCTCGCGCGGTTCTCCAGAAGCAATCAGCACCGCCCGCCATCTTCATCTCCATTCCAACCACTCAATACGAACAGCTCGTCCGATGCTCAGATCGTCGACCGGCAGCTGGCCGGAGAGGTCGCAGATGGGTAATCCGGGGACGCGGCTACGGCGATGTCAACGGCGGCAGCGACGGACCTAGCCGTCACGGAGCCGGCACCGTGTCCCCATCATGTCCCCACGCGCCCTAGGCGCTGACCTAAACCCGCAGGTCAGACCGCCAATCACCGGTTCCCACCTACGGATTCCATCCGCAGCAACAATTTCACGTTCAAGATCGTTGATCATGGCTTTGACCTGCACAAATAGTGGGCCGTGTGGGACTCGAACCCACAACCTACGGATTAAAAGTCCGCTGCTCTGCCAGTTGAGCTAACGGCCCGTTTCGCCGACGCGAGGTCGACAGGTCAAGAGGCTATCCGTTAGACGGCGCCGCAACACTGCTCCTAATTAACTGTATAAGCACACTAGATATAGTTGACATGGACGGAGACGCCTTGCAGTATCGATGCATGCACATGCAGTGCTCTTCGCTCTTGCTGACCCGACGTCGTTGTATCGACTTCGTCCGGGTGACGAGCGACCGCTGTCGTCTCAGCTAGGCGTCTCTTCCGGCGCACGACCAGCCCATTCGTTTCACCCTTCTTTGCACGCACTCGTTGTGCATTGCCACCTCCCCCCCGAAAGGTTCATTCACCA
>NZ_JBAPRN010000475.1:0-17355 GCF_049281135.1 Mycobacterium sp.
CTACCAAGTGCCGGACGCCAATTTCGGGTGGTCAGCACGCGACGCCTGCTATTCCTACGGCAGTTTCGTCCTCGACGAGGACGAGGCGCTTGTCATCACTCACCGGCCCCCACCATGCCGATTCTGGAATCTGGTGGTGTGGAACCAGTTCATGGCCACGCACGGCGTCACCGACGCGCGTTGCTCGATCAACGGCCACCGCGCTGTGCCCAACGCGGACGGCACGGTCACGATCGTCATCTCCCGAGGAGTGACAGGACATCCCAATTCCCTGACCACGCTTGACTATCCCCGCGGCAACCTCGCCTTTCGGTGGTTCCTCACCGATGAGGTTCCGGTTCGGCCGGACGTGCGACGGGTCAAGCTGGTTGACGCGCCGACCAGCGTCGACGCGCCGCGCTGACTCTCCGTTGGCGGAGATACGTGGCTGTGCCTTATCGTTCAGGCGATGCCCAGAAAATTCTTAGTTTGGACAAGCATTTGTGTGGGAATCTTGACCCCCATGATGCTCCGTCGCCTCCCCTCCCTCGTCGGTGCCGCGGTAATCACCACCTGTGGCCTCAGTGCTTCGGTCTTGCCTGCCGCAGCTATACCCTCGGCGTCCGCCCAGCCATGTCCCGACACCGAGGTGGTGTTCGCCCGCGGTACGGGTGAGGACCCGGGTGTCGGCCCCACCGGCCAAGCCTTCGTCGACGCGCTCCGAGGCCGCTTGGGCGGCAAATCGATGGACGTCTACCCGGTCAACTACCCGGCCAGCGACCAATGGTCGACCGGACTCGACGGCATCCGGGATGCCGAGTCGCACGTTATCAACGAGGCTGGCGCATGCCCCAATACGAAGATCGTGCTCGGCGGCTACTCCCAGGGCGCGGCGGTGGCGGGCTTCGTCACATCATCGGCCGTCCCCGACTCGGTGCCGCAAGATGTCGATCCGGCAACGATCCCCAAACCGCTGGACCCCAGTTTGGCCAACCACGTCGCCGCTGTTGTGCTGTTCGGCTCTCCCAATACGCGCGCGATGGAATTTCTCGGCCAGCCCAAGCTCGTTATCGGGCCGCTCTATCAATCGAAAACGATCCAGGTGTGCGCCGTCGAAGACCCGGTCTGCTCGGATGGAGTGAATTTCGCCGCGCACAACACCTACGCCGATGACGGAAGCGTGATTGCCCAAGGGGTGGATTTCGCGGCAAGCCGTCTGCAAGGAGCGGCCGTTCAACCCTCGGCACCGCAGCACGGCTTCGGCAACTGAGCTAACCGGCGATACTGACCGTCAACTCGAGTCTTTCGAGCCGGCGAACCAACAGGCTTGGGAGCCAACGCCCTACGTCGGCGACGTCGATCGCAGTGGTGCGGTCCAGTAGCCGGCGCAGCACAACTGTCGCTTCCAGGCGCGCGAGCGCCGCGCCGACGCAAAAGTGCGCTCCTTTGCCGAAGCTGATATGTCCTTTTCCGCTGGCACGGTCGAGCCGGAACTCGTCGGGTGCGTGAAAGTGAGCGGGATCCCGGTTGGCCGCACCCCACAACAGCAGCAGGCGCGATCCTGCGCGCAGCTCGGTGCCGCAGAGGAGGGTATCGACAGTGACGTGCCGATAATGGCCACGAAACGGCGGCTCATACCGCAGCGTCTCGTCGATGAAAGCTCCCAGCAGGTCTGGGTTTTCGCGGACCTGCTGCCGAATGTCGGGCCGTGTGGCCAATATCCACGCTGCGCTGCCGAGCAATGACGCGGTGGACTCGCCACCAGCGGCGAACAACGTGATCATCATCGAAAGGGCAACGACGTCGTCCAATTCGCCTGCGGCACAGGCGGCGGCGAGGTCGCCGAGCAGGTTGTCTTGCGGGTTGGCAGCAGCGCGCGCGAAATGATCGGTGATGTAGCCCCCGAGCTCCATCACCGACGCGGCGGCAGCGGCGAGCTGGTCGGCCGAGACCAGGCCTTCGAGCAGTTGGGTGCCCGCATATCCCCATTCGACAAGTTTCTCGACATCCGCTTCGGGCACACCAATCAGCCGGGCAACCACCATCATCGGCAGCCGGTTGGCCACCGCGCCCATCCATTCGATGCGTCCGGCGTGCAGTCCATCGGTCCAGAGCCGGTCGGCAGTGTCGGCGACGAAGGCTTCCAGCGCGCGGATCTTCTTCGCCGCCAGATGAGGGACCAGCAGCTTGCGGTGTAGGGCGTGTGCCGGATCGTCGGCGACGGCGAGAGCCTGCGACGGATCACCGAGGGGCGCCATGGTGAAAGGCGTGATCGTGCCGTCTGGCTGGTACACCATGGTGGCAGTCAGATTCGACGAGAACTCATCGACACGGGTGATGACGTCGACAACTGCGTCCCAACTGGACACTGCGAAGAACTCCGACTCACCGATCTGGGCGACCGCTCCAGCCGCGCGCAGCCGGTGGTACAGCGGGTAGGGATCCTGCAGGGCATCGGCGTCGAACAGCTCGATCGGATCGCAAACCGTCATTTGTCCAGGTTGAGCGGCCAACGGCGGCACCGTCAACGGTCCCGGTCGAAGTCGAAAACCGGGGGCGCAGAGGCACGGCCGGGGTGCGTCTCACGCAGCGGCCGGACCTGCGCCTACACTGAGAACAGATTCCAAGTTTTTCTCAGCCATGAGAATCAGCGGCTGGATATTCTCCGGCGTCAGGAGGCCCGGACGATGCCGAGGGACGACTGGGTGGTGGGCGGCGACCGCCGCAAGGCCGCGGCCGAGCGCATCTACGACGTGGCCACCGACCTCATCGCCCGAGAGGGGCCGGACGGCTTCGACATCGATGCATTGGCGGCGCGTGTCCACTGCTCCCGGGCCACCATCTATCGCTACGCCGGCGGCAAGGCAGAGATTCGCGATGCGGTGGTAGCCCGCTCGGCGGCCCGCATCGTCGAAACCGTGCGTGAAACTGTCGAGAATCTGCACGGGCCGGAGCGGGTCGTCACCGCGATCACGGTGGCGCTCAAGTTGATTCGGGCCGATCCATCCGGCCAACTCATGTTCAACTCGATCCGGGCCAACGACGTCGTGTGGCTCACTGGATCCCCGCTGCTGGCCGGCTTCGCCACCGAGCTCACTGGACTGACCGACCGCGACCCGCAGGCCGCGCCATGGGTAGTCCGTGTTTTGCTGTCGCTGCTGTACTGGCCCGCGGGCGATACCGCCACGGAGCGCGAGATAGTGCAACGATTCGTCGCGCCGGCATTCGCTGTGGACTAGCGTCGAGGGCGGTTTGTCGCTCGCATCCATTGACGGAGGACATCTATGGCGATCCGGGTCGCCCACGTCGGTACTGGAAACGTCGGTCGGCTGGCGTTGATACAACTCGTCACCGATCCACAGTTCGAACTCACCGGGGTGTGCGTCTCGACACCAGAGAAGGTCGGCAAGGACGCCGGCGAACTCACCGGCCTGGACGTATGCACCGGTATCACGGCGGTCAACGATCTCGATGCCTTGCTCGCGACCCGGCCGGAATGCGTCGTGTACTGCGCAATGGGCGATACTCGGCTGCCGGAGGCGATGGCGGATGTCATGCGTATTCTCGCCGCCGGCATCAACGTTGTCGGGTCATCGCCCGGGCTGCTGCAGTACCCGTGGGGAGTGATGCCGGACAAATACATCGCTCGCGTGGAAGATGCTGCCCAGCAGGGCAATTCGAGCCTATTCATCAGCGGTGTCGACCCGGGGTTCGCCAACGATCTGATCCCGTTCGCCCTCGCGAGCACCTGCCAGCGGATCGAGCAGGTGCGTTGCATGGAGATCCACGATTACGCCAGCTACGACGGCGCGGAGGTCATGCACTACATGGGCTTCGCCCGGCCTCTCGACGAGATCCCGATGCTGCTGCAGCCGGGCGTGCTCAGCATCGCCTGGGGTACGGCGATCAGACAACTGGCGGCCGGTCTGGGTCTCGAGGTCGACGAGATCACTGAGGCTTATCAACGCGAGCCGGCGCCGGAGGATTTCGATATCGCCGTGGGCCACGTCGCCAAAGGCACGTTGGCCGCGCTGCAGTTCGAGATTCGCGGCATGGTCAAGGGGCATCCGGCGATCGTCATCGAGCACATCACCCGGTTGCGGCCGGACCTGCGACCCGATTGGCAGCAACCCGCTTCGGGTGGCGGTTCGTATCGTGTCGAGATCACCGGCGAGCCGTCATACGCGGTCGACATCGTTCCAAGCAGCCGCTACGGCGACCACAATCAGGCGGCGATCGCAGGTGCCGCCGGCCGGATCGTCAACGCCATTCCGGCTGTGCTTGCGGCGCCGCCCGGGATCCGGACCACGTTGGATCTGCCGTTTATCACCGGGAGCGGGCTGTATGCGCGCGAAGGCGTCGTCGCGGTCTAGCTGAAAGATACTGCTAAGCAGGATCTTTCGTACTACCGGAATACTTGCCGGGCCGTGCCGTTCCAACTGAAGTGGGCTACTGGTGCTTGTTAAACCAGCTGACTGACGGCGGACCACGTCACCGTGGGATACCGTTGCCGTTACCTAGAGTAAGGAGCACGGTGCAATGAGGATCCCCCAGACGGTGATGGCCACGGCAGCCGTCGTGACGACGCTGGTGGGGATGTCGGTTACCGGTTGCAGCAGCCAACCGAAGTCGTCGACGCCGACCTCGGGATCTGGCGCCCCTACCCACGCTCCGATCGAGGACTACACCCAGCTGCTGATCAAGGCGAGTGACATCAATGCACCCGATGCGTTTACCGCCGGTCCGGCGACCAAAGATCCAAATGGCCAAAAAGGTGCATTGATCACGTTCACTGATCAAGACCACAGCCACACGATCATCGACACCATTCAGAACCTGCCGGACGCCGAGGCCACGCGCGCGGCGATGGATTCGGCCAAGGCGCTGCATCGCGAAACTCTCCGCACCAAGGCGTTGAATGCCGAAGTCGGGGTTGGCGGCGTGACGATTTCCGGATTGCCGCAGGACCACTCCAAGGGTGTGACGGTGTTGCTGTTCACCCAGGGGAACGCGATGGTCACCCTGGAGTTCGAAGGCCCGTCCTTCGCGCTGGCACCGCCGGAATTCGTGACCGACGTCGGCCAGAAGCAAGATGATGCGATCAAAAAAGGCTTAGGTGGCTGAAAATCAACAAGTTTCGCGGGCACCAGCCAGCAGCGCCCGGGCGCTGTTGACGCACGGCAGCAACCGGTCGTAAGCGCTGACGCCGGCCTCGGCACGGGAACGCATCGGTATCTCCAAGCCGACGACGCGATCATCCGGTAGCGCCGCGAGCATGCCGGCCAGCGGCAACTCCCCCTCGCCGGGCGTCATCCGTTCGTACATGGCTTCCTCGGCGTAATACTTCATCCTGGCCCGCAGTGTGGTATCGCTCAACTGGATATAACCGATGCGTTGAGCAGGCACCGACCGAAGATCGTCGGCAGTGGCGCCGAAGCGTGCCACGTGCATCGTGTCGATGAGCAGGCTGATCTCGTCTCTGTCGACGTACTCGACGGCGGCCAGGGCCGACGGTAGGTCTGCGATGCTAAGGCCGACAACGGGTTCGACGCATGTGGCGATACCCCGTTCGGCGGCCAGTGCGGTCAGCGCGGCCAGCTCGTCGAAGGTGCGTGCTCGATCCGGCTCCAAGCTGACGGTGTTGATCCGCGGGATCCGCAGCTCGGCCATGATGTCGAGATCGTCGGCGTAGGAGCGAACGTCGACGCCCGGTGCAATGAGCAGACCCTCCCCCAGCGAGATCGACACGTCGTGGTCTTCCATGGCCGCGAGCAGGTCCTGACGCAGTCGAGGATCGTCGCGCAACGAATACGGTTGGTAATCCAGAGCTTTGATGGGAGCAAAACCGACCATCCCGGTCGTGATGTAGCGGCAGCCCAGATCGGCGACCAGCTGGACGAATTCGATTGGAGGCATGCCGAAGACGCTGAGCATCTCGATGCCGAGCCTGTCCATGCCGGCGCGCCCGCTCAGCCGCCCACCATGGCGAGGCCGCCGTCAACCGGGATGAGCTGGCCGGTGATGAATCCGGCCCCCTCGCTGGCAAGGAACACCAACACCGGCCCTAAGTCGCTGGCGGGATCGCCGAGCTTGCCGCCCAACGGGATGGACAACTTCATCTGCTGGTCGATGAACGCGGCGGCGTCCGGGCCCAGGAAGTTCCGCAGCCGGTCCGCGCCTGGTGTTTGCACCGCAGGCGCCAGCGCATTGACGGTGACCCGGTCGGCGCCCCACGCTTTGGCCGCCGAGCGGGTCCAGGCTTGAACGGCGCCCTTGGTGGCGGCATACACCGCTGAGATGGGACTACCCATCACCGCCTCAGCAGACCCGAAATTGATGATGTGTCCCCCGTTTTCGCGCATTACCGCGTGCGCGGCCTGATTAGTCAGAATCGTTGCTTTGACGTTGGTTGCCAGCAGAAAGTCGATCTCATCGCTGGTGATACTGCCCGGCACTCCCGATTGCCACAGGCCGGCGGCGTTGACGAGCACATCCACGCCGCCGAGTTCCCGCACGGCGCTACCGAACGCGGCATCGACCGAGTCGGCGTCTCGAACATCGCACTGCACCCACGTGACCGCCGGTGCGTCGTCGGCGGGGGCGGTGTTGTGATACGTCGCGGCCAGCCGCGCTCCGGCGGTGTGCAGTACGCGTACCGCGGCGGCGCCGATTCCGGTGGCACCGCCGGTGACCAGGATGCGGCGTCCAGCCAGCGATGGTTGCGGTACCGTCATGGCCGCGGAGTCTATCGGTCTGCAGACAACGAAGTCAGGTAACCGACCATGTATTCGATGCGTTTTGACATGCGCGCCCCCGACTTTGGCGCGTCACCGGCCGAGCTGTATGGGGCGGCCGTCGATATGTGCGAGTGGGCCGAGACGCGGGGCTGCCTGGCGGCGGTCATCTGCGAGCATCACAGTTCGCCCGACGGTTATCTGCCGACGCCGTTGATTCTGGGTAGCGCCGTCGCTGCGCGCACGAAACAGATGATGATGACGCTCATCGTCATCCTGCCCTTCTACGACCCGGTTCGGCTTGCCGAAGAGATCGCCGTGCTTGACCTGATCAGCAAGGGACGCGCGGGCTACGTGTTCGGGCTTGGTTATCGGCCCGAGGAATACCAGCATTTCGGGCTCGACCGGAAGGCCCGCGGACGAATCGCCGACGAGAAGCTCGGTCTGCTTCGCCGTCTGCTGGCCGGCGAGGTGGTGGAGCAGGACGGCCGGCGAATCAAGGTGACGCCGCTGCCGTTCTCTCCGCAAGGACCGCTAATGATGTGGGGCGGAGGCAGTTTGGCGGCTGCGCGACGGGCCGGTCGCTACGGGCTGGGCTATCTCGCGCAGGGCGACGCGCCCGGTTCGCAGCAGGCCTACGAAGAGGCGTGTCGTGCACATGGTCATGAGCCGGGCATGACCCTGCTGCCCAATCGCGACACACCCAGCGTGTGTTTCGTGGCCCCGGACGTCGACGTGGCCTGGCAGGAGCTCGGCGAGCACCTGCTGCACGACGCGCGCATGTATGCCGAATGGAATCCCGACAACCAAACATCCGCGGGTATCGCCGATGTCGGCGATGTCGAGGAATTACGGGCAACGTCGCGCACGCACCGAATCTTCACCGCCGACGAGGCCATCACCTATGTCCGCGGTGGCGGCATGCTCACGCTTGCGCCCTTGTGCGGCGGCATCGCACCCGACGTTGCCTGGAAGTACCTACGGTACGTCGACGAAGCGGTGATGCCCGCGCTGCGGACCGCCGACGACTAGCGCTGAGCAACGCTTGACGCTCACCCTCTGGAATGTCTGCTGACATAGAAAATCATGCCCACAGCGGGCAACGTGCCGAATGCGAAAATGGCGAATTGCCATACCCAGATCTTGGCTTTGCCTCCGAGGTCGATGGTGTGGAGGACCTCGTCGCCGTCGGGTGCTTTCGCCACGCAGCCGCGGGTCTTGGCCCACCAATCGAAATGCTCGAGCTGACAGCCGTGGCTATTCACCCAGGTGTGACATTCCTGGCCGACGCCCCAAAATCCGTAGACAATCGCTCCGCAGGCACCAATCAATAAAGCGACCAGCGCAATCCCCCACAGCACCATCCACCATCGAGTGGGCACCTCAGAACGACTCTGGATCCCGCTGCACTTCGAGTGGCACGGGATGCTGGTACAAGCGCGACGCGTTCTCCCAGGTGAACTTGCGGATCAGCTCCGGTGACAGGTCGCCGATTTGTTCGTGCACCGTCGCCTGGGTGTGCGGCCACGTCGAATCACAGTGCGGGTAATCGGCTTCCAGCATGATGTTGTCCGCGCCGATGCGGTCGTGCTGCACGAAAGAAGACTTGTCTTCCACCGCGCAGAACCAGAAGTTGCGGGTGAACACCTCCGCCGGAGTCAGGGCCTCCCCCAGCGCCGCCCAGGTGCCGTACATCGCGTGGTAGCTCAGCATGTGGTCGAGGCGATCCAATAACCCCGCCACCCAACCGATTCCGCCCTCGGACAAACAAATCTTGAGATCGGGGAATCTGCTCGGCAATCCGGAGTACAGCCAGTCGACCGCCGCCGAGATGGCGTAGGCGAAGAACAGCACGCCCTGGACATCCGGTGGCGCATCGTCGGTGGTCGACGGCGACGAACCCGACGATCCGATGTGCAGGTTCACCACCGTGCCGGTTTCGGCGCACGCGGCCATCATCGGATCCCAATGGCCAGTGTGGATGCTCGGCAGCCCCAGCATCGACGGGTTTTCGCTGAACGTAACGGCATGAAAGCCACGTGCGGCGTTTTCGCGGATCATCTCCGCGCCCAGTTCAGGATCCAGCAGCCAGGGCAGCTGGCACGGAATGATCCGACCCGGGTGCGAACCAGCCCAGACGTCGTGGTGCCAGTCGTTCCATGCGCGCACCGCAGCCAACGCAAGGTCGCGATCGTTGGTCACCTGCTGCAGTCGCTGACCCGCGAAACCGGGCAGGAACGAGGGAAAGTTCAGCGAGGCGTAGATCCCGTTGAGGTCCATGTCCCTGACACGCTCGTTGATATCCCATGCGCCCCTGCGCATCTCATCGAAGCGAACCGGCTCGAAGCCGTACTCCGACACCGGCCGGCCGACGACGGCGTTGAAGCCGACATTCGGCAGTACCTGATCGTCATAGATCCAGGTCTGGCCGCCGTCGGCAGTGTCAACCACTTTCGGGGCGCGATCAGCGAACCGTTGCGGCAGACGGCCGGTGAACGTGTCCGGGGGCTCGACGATGTGGTCGTCGACGGAGATCAGCGTGTAGCGGCGCGGTGCCCTCGGCGGATCAGGCAGAAATGTGACCGATCGGTCGTCGCCGGTCTTGGCGGTGGTGAAGCTCAGGTTGGCGGCGAGCTCGTCGATCGATTTCATCGCAATTCACTCAGTTCAAAACGGTGGGATCGGCTTTGATGGTCAGTCGGGCGGCCCCCGCCCAGTACACGTCGGCCGCTCGTTCGATCAGCGATCGCTGCATGCCCGCCATGTCCGGCCAGTTCATCTGCACGGGTTCCTTGCCGGTGAGCATCACGTCGTAGGCCAGCTTGCAGACTCGCTCGATCGACGCGGCGCGGTAGACGGCCTCGGCCAGGTTGCGGCCGGTGGCGATGACGCCGTGGTTGGCCAGAATCGTCAGGTTCGCCCCACCGATGCGGGCCGCGAGATCGGCTGCACGCGTGGCGCTGTCGATCTCCCCGTCGTATGAAGCGACCAGGCACAGGTCATCGAGGAACAGTGAGCCGGTTTGATGCACCAGCTCGGGCAATCTGCCCAGCGCCGCGAGCACACACACGTAGTAGGGGTGATTGTGAATGACCACTCGCGCGTCTTCACGGACCCGGTGCAGTTCGGTATGAATGTGGATCGCGGGAGTGACATCCCAGCGGCCGCGGATCACCCGCGCATCGGCGTCGACTACGCAGATGTCCGAGGCGGTCAGCTCCTGCCACCACAGTCCCCACGGGTTGACGAACATGTCGGTCTGTCCGTCGGGTTGCCAGGTGATGTGTCCGGCCAGATTCTCGGCGAACCCGATACCGGCCAGGTGACGGAACGCCACCGCGAGCGCCTGCTCGTCCGAAAGGTCGACTCCGATCGGCGGTACCACCGACGGCGCCCACACCTCCAGGCCACCTCGCCGCGCGTTAGGGGTGGTCATGGCTGGCCTCCGTCCTAGCTTTGATGTCCGCGCGCAGCGCGCCTTTGGCGATCTTGCCGCCCGACGATCGCGGTAACTGGTCGACCACGATGAGTCGCTCCGGAAGCAGCTCCTTGGAAACGCCTGCCGCGAGGAGGTACTGGACGAGGTCGGTCAGGTTGATCGTCTGCGAGCCGACGAGTTCGGTATACAGGCAGACTTTTTCGCCGAACACCGGATCGGGCATTGCGACCGCCGCCGCGACCGCGATCGCGGGGTGCGTGGTGGCCGCGTCTTCGACGGCAGATGCGCTGATGTTCTTTCCGCCGCGCAGGATGAAATCCGATGTCCGGCCGGTGACGCTCAGGTAGCCCTCGGCGTCGATTTCGCAGATGTCGCCCATGCGCATCCAGCCGTCACGGGTGAACAGCTGCTCGTGGTCGGTGCCCCCGAGATACCCGAGGCTGGTTGCGGGACCGCGACACGCGGGTTGACCCTTGCCGGTCTCGGTGACGTCTCGGTCGACGTCGAAAAGGCGGACCGACATCTCGGGAACGATCCGTCCGGCCGTGCGCAACCGGCGCTCCTGCGAGTCGTTCACTGTCGTGGCGCTGAGCAGCCCGGTCTCATTCGACCCATAGAACTGCAGAATCGTTGCCCCGGTCAGCGTTTCGAATTCAGCGGACGGCCGGTACGGCAACGATTCCCCGCCGGTGAAAACGACGCGCAGCGAACTCAGGTCGTTGTCACGCGAAGCGCGGTCGGCCATCAGCATCGTCAGTTGTGTACTGACGCAACACAACACAGTGACCCGGTGTTCAGCGATCGCCTCGCACGTTGCACTGGCACTGAAGCGGTCCAAAATCACCGCGGTGGCGCCCAGATAGATCGGGCTGGTGTGGCTGGTCCAGATTCCGAACCCAAAAGGCATCGGGATGACCGGCAGGAAGACATCGTCAGGTGTCAGCTGCCCGTTGGCGACGGCCTGCTGATGAAAGTAATGCCAACGATTCTGGGTGTGCACCACACACTTGGGCAGCCCGGTAGTCCCGGACGTCGAGTTGATCAGAAACACGTCGTCGGCTTCGAGCGCGTCCTCGACCGGCACTGCCGAGGGCCCTGCATCGATGCTCAAGCGCGGACCCCGGCCGCTGTTCTCCAGTATCAGTGTCGGCATCGAGAGTTCGTTGATAGCCGTCTGGGTGGCGGCGGCGCTGCGCTGGCCGTCACTGATCAGCAGCTTGGGCCGCGCGTTGCGCAGTATCGCGGCAACTTCGCGGGTGCCGGCACGGGCGCCGATACCGACAACGACGGCGCCACAACGTTCCACGGCGACGAACAGCAGGTGGATAGCCGCGGAGTCGGCGTGCCACACCGCGACTCGATCACCTCGGGCAATGCCGACCCCGGCCAACTGCTCAGCGAGAGCGGTTGCCGCAGCGTCGAATTCACGCCAGGAGAACGACTGGCCAGGGTGATCGATGTAGGCGATGCAATCCGGGCGCTGCTCGGCGTTGCGGGCGACCGCGTCGGACAGCGTCACGTCCGACCACCAGCCCGCGGCGCGATAGCGGGCCGACTCCTGGTCAGTGAATGCCGGCGAGCTCACAGTATCGAGGCCGCCGGTGCTCATCATCCGATGATATGGCGCTGGTTCGCCCTTGCCATTGGCATTCGTCGACTTGAGACGGGGATCGGCCGATGTCAGGCATCCTGACGCTTATGAACGGATTGCTGAACGACCGGATCGCGGTGGTGACCGGCGGTGGTGGCGGCATCGGCGCGGCGACCGCGCGGTTGTTCGCAGACCACGGCGCCCAGGTCATCATCGCCGATATCGACCCCGAGCTCGCCCAGCTGACCGCCGAGCAGATCACGGCTTCCGGCGGGTCGGCGTTCGCGGCGGTGACCGACGTCCGCGACGCCGGTCAGGTCGCCGACCTGGCGCGATCGGTACTGGAGCGTCATGGTCGGGTGGACGTGCTGGTGAACAATGTCGGTCACTGGCTGCGCCACCCCGGCAACTTCGTCGACACCGATCCGCAGCTGTGGGACGACCTCTACCGGGTCAACTTGCATCACGTTTTCCTGGTCACCCATGCTTTCCTGCCCGCGATGATCGGTCGAGGTAGCGGCGCGATCGTCAACGTCTCGTCGGTCGAAGGTCTGCGCGGCTATCCGGAAGATCCGGTCTACGCCGCCTTCAAGGCCGCGGTCATCCACTTCACCCGCAGCCTGGCGGTCCAGGTCGGCCGCGACGGCGTCCGCGTCAATGCGATCGGGCCCGACGTCACCGAATCGCTGCAGGTGCCCTACTCGCAGTGGCTTTCCGCAGAAGAGCAGGCGCAATGGCCGCAGTGGGTGCCGGTCGCGCGGATGGGCCTGCCCCAGGATCAGGCCCAGGTGATCCTGTTCTTGGCATCTGACCTGTCGGCGTTCGTCACCGGTCACACGATCCCGACCGACGGTGGCACCGGCGCCGCGGGCGGATGGTTCCGCTCGTCGCGAAGACCCGACCGGGAATGGACGAATCGACCCGTTGCGCCCTAGCGCCTCAGGTGGTCAGCTCGGCTGACGTAGCGGCAGACCGGCCGCACGGTAGATGCCGTCGATGACGGTCATGTTCTCGACCGCATCCTCAGGCGTGGTCTTCACCGGTTCGCCGCGTAGCACCGCCGCGGCGAACGCATCGAGCTGATACGCGTAGGACGGGCGACGAGGAAAACGCTCGACACGTTTGCCCTTGGGCGAGCGAATGGACAGCCGGTTGACGAATTGTGGAGTCACCGGATTGAACAGCTTCAGCTCGCCGCGGTCGCCGACCACCCGAGCGCTGATCTCCAGCAGGCGCGCCGACCACATCGAGCAGCGGACCTGGCCGCTGTGACCCGCGGCGAACCGCAGCTCCGCCGTCATCGCCCGGTCGATCTGAGGATCGCGGAGTTTGGCGTGGGCCGAGATCACTTCCGGCGTTGACCCGCCGAACGTGCGGACGATGTGGACCGCGTAACAGCCCGCGTCCATCAACGCGCCACCGGCGAGCGGGTAGTTGTAACGGATGTCGGAGAACTTCGGCAGCGGGAAGCACAAGGCCGCCTCGACTCGCTGCAGCTTTCCTATTACGCCCGAGGCGATGATCTGCTCGGTACGTAACGTCATCGGGTGGTAGCGGTAGTGAAATGCTTCCATCACGACCCGGTCCGACTTCGCCGCCAGGTCGGCGATCTCACGGGCTTCGTCGGCGTTTGCGGTGAACGGCTTCTCGCACAGCACGTGCTTACCGGCGTCCAGCGCGGCTCGAGTCCATTTGCCGTGCAAGCCGTTCGGCAGTGGGTTGTACACCGCGTCGATGTCGGGGTCGGCGAGCAGCGCCTCGTAGCTTTCGTGAACGTGTGCAATGCCGTGTTTGGCAGCAAATGCCCGAGCGCGTGAGCCGTCACGTGCCGCCACCGCAGCCACCACAACGTCGGCGTTGTCCTTCGCCGGATTGATGAGCGCCGATGGCGCGATGCGCGCCGCGCCGAGCACGCCGACTCGTATTGATTTTTCATGTTCAGGCACGGACCGAAGCTAACACTTGCGTGTACAACCGGCACGCGAAACATAGTAATCCTCAGTTTGTTTCGTGGAATCAGCGCGTGCAATCACGCCGCTCCGAGCTGAATTTTTCTCAGCCAGTCCACTTGATTTATTAATGTCGCACGCAGAAAGTGCGCATACCGTCGCCCTATGTCTGCGGTCGGTGAACTGGTGCGGTTCCCGCCGGCTCGTCGGGGGGCGCCGCCACCATTGCGCTGTCCACGCGGCCATCTGATGCGGGCCGACAGAATAGTGGCGCATAGCGCCGCCTGCTCGTGCGGACGACACCAAACATGGCGATGTCATTGCGGTGCAATGACATACGAGCCCGCCATTGGCACAACATGCGATCTGCCCCGCCGGGCCATTGCCGGCGAGACGGGTCCATTCCGGATGCCTTGATCGTGAGTGCCGAGTAGTGGACGCGGATGGCAATTGACGGATGCGCCAAAAGACTCAAGCCGTAAACGACATGTCAAACTCTCGTAAAGAAGCCTCGACATCTCTCGCCGATTGGCAACTGGACTGCGTACATTTTCCATATCGGATTGTCGGGCCCCGCAGCCCGTCCCGCCCAAGGAGAAGAGCATGACCGTTGAGTCGCGACTCCAAGATGAAATGCGCAGCTGCGCCGTCGAGTTGCGCCAACTTGCTTATACGCTCCAGAACGGGGTCGGCGAGCACGATCTACTTCGCCTATCGGAACGAATGCGCGCCGCGGCTGACCAAGGGATCCGCAGCGGGGCCTAGTTTCGTTAAGCGCCAGGCGGTTTCGGAGAGTCACCCTCGCCGGGCGTCTTGGAAGACTGGCCGTCGTCGGGCGTCAATTGCTTCGGGCAGTACGAGTTGGCGGCGAGGACGATGAACTGTTTCGCGCCGCTCCCGGAGAAGGAATTAAGTTCTACCAGCTTTTTTTCGATGTCGGGTTCGGAAGTTCCTTTGTCGGCCATGTCACAGACGTTCTTGGCCACCGCGACCGCTTGACCCCCGTCTTTATAGGTGAGCCCTGCGTTGGTGATTTGTTTGAGGAAATCCCCGTCTTTGTTGTCGGACGGAGCGTCGGGGTCGGCATATACGGGCGCCGCCATACCGATCATGGAGGCGACGCTGAGCAGCATCAGCAGACGTTTCATAGTTCCCAAGTCTTCCAAAATTGCGACCGTTGCGCAGCCCGCCTCCGAACATCTCAGCCAGCGAACAACACAAGTTCAGACTGCGTTAACGGCGATGTTAACGACGATGTGGCCCGCCCGACGCCTTCGCCTCGCTACTCGGATTCGTGGTCGCGTTCGGCGTCGGCCACCGTCAACGGCAACGCCAACTCCTCGAGCGGACGTTGTTCGGCAGCGACACCGAGCCACAGCTCCACCAGGCCCGCAACGGCCATCACCGCCGCGCCGATCAGGAACGACCACATTACTTGGCTGCGCTCGCCGGACTCGATCAGCTGGCCGAACAGCAGCGGCCCGCTGATGCCGCCGATCCCGGTGCCGACGGCGTAGAAGAACGCGATCGCCAACGCCCTGGTCTCCATCGGGAAGATCTCGCTGACCGTCAGGTAGGCAGCGCTGGCGCCCGCCGAAGCCAGAAAGAACGTCGCGGCGAGCACGCCGATGAAGGTCCAGACGCCACCGGTCTGGTTGACGAACAGAACCGCAAGGACGACTGCTACAACAGCCGAGCCGATATACGACAAGGCGATCATCGGCTTGCGACCGACGGTGTCGAAGAACCGTCCGAGCACCAGCGGCCCGAAAAAGTTGCTCAGCGCCCACAGAATGTAGAACTGCGGCACCTTGCCGGCGTCGATTCCGTAGAAGCCGCTCAGCAAGGTGCCCAGATTGAACGTCACGCCGTTGTAGAGAAACGCCTGTCCGATGAACAGCGCCAGCCCGAGGATCGCGCGCCGCGGATAGAGTGTGAAGGCGACCCGGGCGATTTCGACAAACGAGATCGTTTCGCGCTGACGGATTTTCAGCGGTTTGCCCTGCGGCTCTGGCAGCGGCTGGCCGGTTTCCCGTTCAACGTCGGCTTCGATCTCGCCGACGATCCGCTCGGCTTCTTGGTTGTGTCCGTGAATGAACAGCCAGCGCGGGCTTTCCGGAATGTTGCGCCGGACCAGCAGCACGAAGATGCCGAAGAGGGCGCCGATGCCGAACGCGAGCCGCCATCCGATGTTGGCTGGGAAGTTCGACGTGTCCAGCAGGACGAGGGCGCCGCCTGCTCCGGCGGCTGATCCCAGCCAGTATGTCCCGTTGATCACCAGATCGACGCGACCGCGCACACGCGCGGGGATCAGCTCATCGATCGCTGAGTTGATGGCCGCGTATTCCCCGCCGATGCCTGCGCCGGTGAAGAACCGAGTGAGGAAGAAAAACCAGGGCGCGAATGCGAACGCCGTAGCAACGGTCGCGGTCAAGTACACCGCGAGGGTCAGCATGAAAAGGTTGCGCCGGCCGAAGCGGTCGGTCAGGTGACCGAAGAACAACGCACCCAGACATGCTCCGGCGATGTAGATGGCCGCCGCCATCCCGATGTCGGCGGGGGTGAGTGCAATGCCGCTGCCGTGTTCGGTGAGGCGCGACGACACGTTGCCGACCATCGTGACCTCGAGCCCGTCCAGGATCCACACCCCGCCGAGGCCCACGACCACGCGCCAGTGAAACCGCGACCACGGCAGCCGATCCAGACGTGCCGGAACACGTGTCGTGATCGTTCCGGTGTGCGCGCGTCCGCTCATGCGTCTCCGTCCTCGTCAGACACCGGGGACTTCACGTGATCAAACCGGGCGGATCGGCCGCATCGGCAATGCCCGGCAGGTCGAGCTGCATCCAGGCGACGTCGTGCCAGCGGTCGTGCTTCCATTCAACGCGCCGATACAGACCGACATCCTCGAAACCCATGGATCGGTGAAATCCGTTGCTGGCCTCGTTGGGCTGAGTGATGCTGGCGAACGCTCGCCGGTAGCCGCGCTCCGCGAGCCGGCTGAAGAGTTGGGTGTACAGCTTGCGGCCTCCTCCACAGCGATGATGATCACCGGCGACGTAGAGGCCGGTCTGGACCGACCACTGGAAGGCCGGATGGAGATTGAAGGCATGCGCGTACGCGAATCCGATTGTCTGGTCGCCGCTTTCGAGCACCAGCCAGGCGTGGGTATTGGCGGCCGCCGTGATGCGCTCAGCCATCGCGTCGATGGTGGGGACATCGAGTTCCCAACTCACCGCGGAGTTCTCGACGTAGGGGCGGTAGATCGCTAGGCAGCCGGCCGCATCCTGCGAGCTGGCTCCGCGCACCCGGGGGCTGATCGCTGGCATGTCGTCAGTCTTGCAGTCGGGCCGTTGGAGCTGTGCGGCCCTCGACGAGCGGCCGGATCCTGCCCTCGATGTTAGGTTCGAACCGCGGAGCAAAGGAGTGGGATGTGAGTACGTATTTCTGGGGCCTGCTCGCGTTGATCGCGCTGGCTGTGACATTTCTGCTGTTGTCGATCGGAACCATCTACGTGCGGCGGTTGGAGGCGGAACCCAAGCTGCCGTTCAGCGAGGAAATCCGAGCGGCGCCGCGAGTCATCAAGAAGCTGCGTAAGCGCGAAACCATGACGCGAGAAGAGTTCGAGTACGCGCAGCGTATTGTCGCCATCCGCGGCAATCC
>NZ_JBAPRN010000476.1:0-6522 GCF_049281135.1 Mycobacterium sp.
ATCATGGCGGCCGCCAGTGCCTGATCCAAAAGGTTTCCTGAAATACACCCACCGCGAAACGCCGAAGCGCCGGCCGGTGGACTTACGGCTCAAAGACTGGGACGAGGTCTACGAAGACTTCCCGCACTCGACCCTGCAGCACCAGGCGGCTCGGTGCATGGACTGCGGGATTCCGTTCTGCCACAACGGTTGTCCACTGGGCAACCTGATTCCGGAATGGAATGACCTGGTTCGCACCGACCGGTGGCGCGACGCGATCGAGCGGCTGCACGCCACCAACAACTTCCCGGAGTTCACCGGCCGGCTCTGCCCGGCGCCGTGCGAGTCCTCATGCGTGCTCGGCATCAACCAGGACGCGGTGACGATCAAGCAGATCGAAGTCGAGATCATCGACAATGCCTTCGACGAAGGCTGGGTGGTTCCGCTTCCGTCCGAACAGCACACCGGGAAGACGGTGGCCGTCGTCGGCTCCGGTCCAGCCGGTCTGGCCGCCGCGCAGCAACTGACCCGGGCCGGACACACGGTGACGGTCTTCGAGCGCGCCGACCGCATCGGCGGGCTGCTGCGCTACGGCATCCCCGAATTCAAGATGGAAAAACGGCACCTGAACCGCAGGCTCGAGCAGATGCAGGCCGAAGGCACCGAGTTCCGTGCCGGCGTCAACGTCGGTGTCGACATCACCGCCGAGCAGTTGCGCT
The DNA here is from genome assembly GCF_049281135.1 of Mycobacterium sp. Lineage (GTDB taxonomy): Bacteria > Actinomycetota > Actinomycetes > Mycobacteriales > Mycobacteriaceae > Mycobacterium. The sequence continues at coordinate 699 of NZ_JBAPRN010000476.1, forward strand.
CCGACTTCGACGCGGTGGTGCTGGCCGGCGGGGCCACCGACTGGCGCGACCTGCCGATCCCGGGCCGCGAGCTGGACGGCATCCACCAGGCGATGGAGTACCTGCCCTGGGGCAACCGGGTGCAGGAGGGTGACGACGTGCTCGGCGCCGATGGCGAGCCGCCGATCACCGCCAAGGACAAGAAGGTCATCATCATCGGCGGCGGCGACACCGGTGCCGACTGCCTGGGCACCGCACACCGTCAGGGTGCGGCGAGCATCCACCAGTTCGAGATCATGCCGCGCCCACCGGACACCCGCGCCCCGTCCACGCCGTGGCCGACCTACGCGATGATGCTCCGGGTGTCTTCGGCGCACGAAGAGGGCGGCGAGCGCGTCTTCTCGGTCAACACCGAGGAATTCGTCGGCCGGGACGGTCACGTTGCTGCGCTCAAGGTGCACGAGGTGACGATGCAGGACGGCAAGTTCGTCAAGACCGAGGGCAGCGACTTCGACATCGACGCCGATCTGGTGCTGTTGGCGATGGGGTTTGTCGGGCCGGAGAAGAAAGGCCTGCTGACGGAGTTGGGTGTGGAGCTCACCGACCGTGGAAACGTGACGCGCGGTGCCAACTTCGAGACGTCGGTGCCGGGTGTCTTCGTTGCAGGTGACGCTGGTCGCGGCCAGTCGCTGATCGTCTGGGCGATTGCCGAGGGCCGTGCCGCGGCTGCCGGTGTGGACCGGTTCCTGATGGGCGAGACTGCGCTGCCGGCGCCAATCGCGCCCACCGCGGCCCCGCAGCGCTAGTCACATTCGTCACAGCAGAAACATTTGATAAATTCTGCGGCGCGTCCTACACTGTTTGCCAGCCGGAGGCTGTCTAATAGTTCGATACGGGCGTCGCGGGGTGTGGGGCCCGGTTGAGCTGATCGACCGCAGGAGTTAGCGCTGTGTACATGAACCCGATGGCCCGTTCCCGGGTCGGCCGAATCGCCTGGTCATGGTTCCGCCACCCAGTTAAGAGCCGCGAATTCCCGGCGAAACTCGAGCGCCTGGTAACCGCGGACGAGCTGCTACGCTTCGGCGTTTAACTGCTCCCCAGAACCGCTCGCAGATAACAGGGAGCGTTTGCTCGACGTCACTATTCTGTGACCTTCTGCGAGATGCAATAGATCTTTGCGCCATCTCTTGATTGCCGATCGCGCGTCGGATTTGCCCGTTCTGCCTCCAACCCATTTCCAAATGGGGATTGTTAGCGTGCGCCGTCCATCAGGATCTGACTCACGTTTGCTGGCCACCACGGCCGATACGTCACGGAAAGGCTGTTCAATGACCTTCACGCCCCCTCCTGGCAACTATCCGCCCCCGCCACCTGGCAACTACCCGCCGCCGCAGGGATACCCGGCGCCCGCGGCGCTGCCCGCCGCCGCCTACACACCGTGGATCACGCGGGTGCTCGCGACTCTCATCGATCAAGTGCCCTACGCCGTCCTCCTGGGGATCGGTCTCGGCATCGAGGCCGCCACGCAGGAAACCGCCTGTGTGACAGATACGTCCGGACTCAATCTCGGTGATGTGTGTGCTACCGGAAACTCCACGCTGGGCGTCGCGGCGGTCCTCGTCTCCGCGCTGGTCGGCCTTGGGTACGTGGTCTGGAACTACGGCTACAAACAGGGCACCACGGGGTCGACCATCGGTAAGTCGATCCTCAAGTTCAAGGTGGTCAGCGAGGCGACCGGCCAGCCGATCGGATTCGGCATGTCCATCGTGCGCCAACTCGCCCATGCCATTGACGGGATCATCTGCTACGTGGGCTTTCTGTTCCCGCTATGGGACGCGAAGCGGCAGACGCTGGCCGACAAAATCTTGAACACCGTTTGCCTGCCCACCATCTGAATATCGGTGGGGCGTTTGCCCGCCCGAGATTTACGTGATCAGCCCCGAGTCGCGGATTGCCTCGGCCAACGGTTCCAGCACGGCCGGGTCGTGCGGTGGCGGGATGTACACGATGCCCAGATCGAGCCCTTCGGCGGCCAGGGCGGCGGCGTCGTCGATGACCTTCGCGTAGTTGAGGTCGGGCTCCAGGCGCAGGTGCGCCGACGTGATGATCTCCTTGGGGTCGCGCCCGATGTCCGCGCAGTGCGACGCCAGCACGTCGCGCTTGTGGGCGAACATGTCAGGTGGACCACCGGCGAAGTTCCAGTGCTGGGCGTAGCGGGCGGTGATCCGCAGCGTGCGCTTCTCGCCGCCGCCGCCGATGCAGATCGGCGGGTGCGGGCGCTGCGGCCCCTTGGGTTCGTTGCGCGCATCCTTGAGCTGGTAGAACTTGCCGTCGAAGTTGGTGGTCTCGTTGCTGAGCAAGCTGGTCAGCACCTCGCAGGCCTCTTCGAACCGGTCGAAGCGCTCCCGGATGCTGCCCAACTCGATGCCGTAAGCGCCCGACTCCTCCTCGTTCCAGCCGGCCCCGATTCCCAGCTCGAGGCGGCCGTCGGAGATGACGTCCAGTGCCGCAGCCATGTTGGCCAGCACGGCGGGATGGCGGTAGTGGATTCCGGTGACCAGGGTGCCCAGCCGCAGTCGCTTGGTCGCCTGGGCCAGCGCGGTGAGCGTGGTCCAGCCCTCTAGACACGGTCCGGTGCTGTCGCTGAAGATCGGGTAGAAGTGGTCGAAGGTCCAGCCGGACTCGAAAACGTCGATGTCGTCGGCGGCCTGCCAGACCGCCAGCATCCGTGCCCAGGTGGTGTTTTGGGGAGAGGTTTTGAAAGCAAATCGCATAAACCCGACGGTAGTCCAGGTTTTGCAGTCGTGCCGCGACGGATTGCGCTACGACGTCAGCATCACCTTGTTGGCCGCCGGCCTGATCTTCCTGCTGGCGTTGGTGCTCGGGGTGTGGAAGTACCGCCAGATATTGGTGTCCGACGACCACCGCGCCCACCCTTACGTCGACATCGCGCATCGGGCGGCGCTGCTGTATTCGTTTGCGACGCTGCTGGTCGCAGTGTTCGTCCAATTCAGCGCGTGGCCGGCCTGGATCAACCTGACCGCGGCGATGGTCCTGGTGTTCTTCTTCGTCGCCGCGATTCTCAGCTACATCGAGCACGGGCTGAAGCGCGACACCGACAATCAGTTCGCCCATCCCGACCGGGCGCTGCGGGTGGGGATGCCGGCGCTCGTCGTCGGCGAGGTTGGCGGCTTCGGCGTGCTGCTCGCAGGGTTCATCGCCGGGCAGTGGTTCTAGCCGGCGAGGCACACTGAAGAGATGGACCCGGTAGCCGCTCTGCGACAGATCGCCTACTACAAAGACCGCGCTCGAGAAGACTCCCGGCGGGTGATGGCCTACCGCAACGCCGCCGACATCGTCGAGGGCCTCGACGACGCGGCGCGTGAACGGCACGGTCAAGCCAACAGCTGGCAGTCGCTGCCGGGCATCGGGCCGAAGACCGCAAAGGTGATCGCACAGGCCTGGTCCGGCCGTGAGCCCGATGCGTTAGTCGAATTACGCTCGGCCGCAGAGGATCTCGGCGGCGGCGAGATCAGGGAGGCGCTGCGGGGCGATCTGCATCTGCATTCGAACTGGTCGGACGGTTCGGCGGACATCGAGGAGATGATGGCCACCGCGGCGTCGTTGGGCCACGAATACTGTGCGCTGACCGATCATTCGCCGCGTTTGACGATCGCCAACGGCCTGTCGCCGGAGCGACTGCGCAAACAACTCGACGTCATCGACGGGCTGCGGCAGCGGTTTGAGCCGATGCGGATCCTGACCGGCATCGAAGTGGACATCCTCGACGACGGCAGCCTCGATCAGGAACCGAAGCTACTGGAACGGCTGGACATCGTGGTGGCCAGCGTGCACTCGAAGCTGTCGATGGATTCCGCGGCGATGACCCGCCGCATGGTCCGCGCCGTCAGCAACGGCCACGCCGATGTTCTCGGTCACTGCACGGGACGACTGGTCGCCGGCAATCGCGGCATCCGGCCGGAGTCGTCGTTCGACGCCGAAGCGGTGTTCACCGCCTGCCGCGAGCACGGCACCGCCGTCGAGATCAATTCCCGGCCGGAACGCCGTGACCCGCCCACTCGGCTGCTGAGCCTCGCGCTGGAGATCGGCTGCGATTTCAGCATCGACACTGACGCGCACGCGCCCGGCCAACTCGACTTCCTCGGCTATGGCGCCCAGCGTGCGCTGGACGCCGGCGTGCCCGTCGATCGCATCGTCAACACCTGGCCGGTCGACACGCTGTTGGAGTGGACGGCAACCTGACCCGGCGGGGGGCCCCTTGGTCACCGACAGACATCATCAACGACATCAGCAGCACGCTGTCGTATGACTACTCCTCGTTGCTCCCCATTGCGGATGCATTCAATGTGTCCCTCACCAGCCTCCCCGCATACGACGCGAACATCGTCACGGATCAGCTCGACGCCGGCAACCTCCTGAACGCGATCCTTGATCCGTCGTCCGCCAACACGGCACTGGTTCCCTACGATCTGCTACTCGGTGTCGACTCCGCTCTGTTTGCGGCCTTAGGCACGTTCGCCAACCTCGCGGACCTGTTCTCGTAACCGCGCCCGCGAGCGAGTGCTTAGACCGCATCAGTCGGGTAGATGGGGCATCTCCAAACCTGGGTCGCGACCGACCAACACCCCGCGGGTGAGCGCCGCGCGACCATAGCGCCGACGCACCTGGTCGACCGCCGTGTCGACGGCGGCGGGCTCACCGCGCGTGATCAGCGGCAGCATCAGTTGCTCGGCGCCGTCGCGGTCGATCTCGGAGACCGCGAAGCCGACCAGCGTCAGCCCGCGTTCGGCGATCAGCGGGGCGGCGGCCGCGACCAACCGTCGCGCCGTAACGAGCAGGGCATGCGTCGAGCAGGTCGCCCACGGCAGCGTGTGCGACCGGGTGGCGCGGCCAAAGTCGTTGAACCGCAACCGCAATGTGACGGTCCGGCCGGTGCGTCCGGCTGCGCGCATCCGGCTGGCGATGCGGTCGATCAGGCCGATCACCACCGCGTCGATCTCGGCCGCCGACATGGTGTTGCCGGCGCGGCCCAGCGCGCGCTGCGCCCCCACCGAACGCCGTCGCACACCGGTCGTAACCCGGCGGGTGTCGACGTTGTGCGACAGCGCATACAACCGACCGCCCATCCCCCCGCCCACCAGCGACGCCAGCGTGGACTCGCTCAGCTCGGCGACGTCGGCGACCGTGTCGATGCCGTGCGCACGCAGCTTCTCGGCGGTCACCGCCCCGACGCCCCAGAGCCGGCGAACCGGCAGCGGGTGCAGGAAGTCGAGCTCGCGACCGGGCGGAACCAGCAGCAGGCCATCGGGTTTGGCTTCCTGGCTGGCCACCTTTGCCAGGAACTTCGTCCGCGCGATACCGACCGTGATCGGCAGCCCGACCCGGGAGCGGACGTCGCTGCGCAGCCGGGCCGCAATCTCGACTGGGGTCCCGGAAATGCGACGCAGCCCGCCCACGTCAATGAACGCCTCGTCCACCGAAATCGCTTCCACCAGCGGTGAGGTGTCGCGGAACACCTCGAACACCGCATCGCTGGCCTGGCTGTACGCGGTCATCCGGGGCGGGACCACCACCGCCTGCGGGCACAGCCGCCGCGCCTGGGCACCGCCCATCGCGGTCCGCACGCCGTAGGCCTTGGCCTCGTAGCTGGCCGCGAGGACCACCCCGCCGCCGACGATCACCGGCCGGCCGCGCAGGCCCGGGTCGTCACGCTGCTCGACGGACGCATAGAACGAGTCGAGATCTGCATGCAGGATCTCGGCCGCCCGGCCCGGCGCGCGTGACACGAACATATGTTCGCATCAATGGGTGACTAGGCTAGACC
>NZ_JBAPRN010000477.1:0-7662 GCF_049281135.1 Mycobacterium sp.
GGCCGGCGTAAGTGAATTCCCAAGCCATCAGAACATCCGGACATTTGCCGCCGGCGCAGTAGATCGACACGTGCTGCAGTGCGTCCGGTCCGGACAACAAGGTCCGCACCTTGATGTCGGGATGCCTGCGCTGGAATGCATTCACGACGAGCAGCCGGGCATCTGCCTCTTCCGGGTTGGCCGCGAAGAAGAACGTCAGTGCATCGTCGTCAGAGCTGCATGCCATCGGCGCCATCGCCAGCGACGCGGCGCCAAGTGCGCCCGCGCCGCGGAGCAGCGTCCGCCGATCGAAGGGCTGACCGCAACCAAGGCTGGTGTTCGTGGTGGGTCTCCGGCTCGCAGTGATGGTTACGTTGTTCTTTCGTAGTCGGTCCAGCTGTGGTGTTCCTGGCTGCCGTCAGTCGTCGATTCGGTGATCACCAGGGAAGTAACGGATCCGGTGGATCCCCGTGCCGCGCCGGGCCACGTCGGCGAAAAGAACGCCGCGGCGCATCCCTGACGTGACCGAGGCGGCGACGGTGGAACCCGCGGCAATCACCTTCGCGGCGCTCGCGCCGGAACATCGCTCGACGAGTTCGGTGACGTCTGCTTTCTCGTCATCGCCGAAAGTGATTGTCGCACCGGATGACAATGCCTGCAGCGCGCCGAATCTGTCGCCTCGTCCCACCGCGTTCACGAACGTGTCGACCAATGTTTTCTGCCGAGATCCCACCCTGCGGAATCCGGCTACGAATCCGGCGGTACCGCGCAGCCGCTGATTGCGGATCAGACCTTGCGAGAGTTGAACGGTGGCCGGCACCGCAGATACCCCGTTGCGCAGGAATTGCAACACCATCGCGGGCAGCTCCCAGTAGGCGCGCAGCGTCACGACCTTCCACTCACCGTCGACCTCACGCAGGTCGTATCGGAGGAACGCCGGAATCGTCATGGTGACCGCGGACCCCATGGCCACCTCGAGATCGAGATCGCGGATCACCGACGAGCCGCGGACGACGTCGACATCGCGATGAAACGCGATATCGCGCGGGCCGATGAAGGTGTCGTAGAACCGGCCGATCTCGACCGGCCCGGCGTGTGGCCGCGAACCCACCGGATCTTCCACACGACCGTTCACGGCGAAAAGGCCAACCCAGCCAGCACGGTCATGCGCGGCCGCGGCCTGCGGTGATCGTTCCACCGCCGCCAGCAGCGTCTGCTCCGCCGGGCCCGTCATGGTCCGGCCACAATCGCGACACCCGCAGCGCGCAGAGCTTCGATGGCCGCCGCGGTGGACTCCTCCCCGACCCCTGCGGTCAGGTTCATCAGCACCCGAGTCACCAAGCCGTGCTTCGCAGCGTCTTCGGCGGTCCGGCGCACGCAGTGATCGGTGGCGATGCCGACCACGTCGACCTGGTCCACGTCGTGTTCTCGGAGCCAGTCGGCCAGCGGAGTGCCACGCTCGTCGAATCCGCCGAACCCGCTGTAGCCGGCGTCGTAGGCACCCTTGCGAAAGACGGCCTCGAACCGGCCGGTGTCGAGATCGGGATGGAATTCCGCGCCGACGGTGTCGGCACGGCAGTGTGGCGGCCACGACGAGATGTAATCCGGACGATCGGAGAAATGGTCACCAGGATCGATGTGGAAATCCTGCGTGGCCACCACATGGCGGTACTCGGCTCCGCCGGCCAGGTATGCGTCGATCGCACCCGCTAGGGCCGCCCCACCCGGCACAGCGAGTGAGCCGCCCTCGCAGAAGTCGTTCTGAACGTCGGTCACGATCAGCGCGCGCATGACACCACGGTATCGCCGACGGGAGCCGTACCTGAGCCAGCACAACCCTTGGTCTGAGTAGGATCGGCAAAGTTAACGCCGCTAGCTGCGCGTTGCATCAGGTAGCTAGTCAAACTATAGTCCAGACACGTGTCCAGAAAGTTCGCTGACGCCTCGTCTGAACCCCTCACCGTGATGTCTCTCAGCATCAACACGCCGGATCGGGCGTGAGTATGCGGATTGCGCTGCTGTCCTATCGCAGCAAGCCGCATTGCGGTGGCCAGGGAATTTACGTCCGGTATCTCAGCCGGGGCCTGGTCGAACTCGGACACCGGGTCGAGGTGTTTTCCGGTCAGCCCTACCCTGAGGAACTCGATCCTCGAGTGGTGCTGACCGAGGTACCCAGCCTCGACATGTACCGCGAACCCGATCCCTTCCGCATACCGCATCCCCGGGAAATCCGGGATCGCATCGACCTCCTCGAGTTGGGCGGCGTGTGGACGGCCGGCTTCCCCGAGCCGCGCACCTTCAGTCTGCGCGCCGCGCGCCTGCTGGCCGATCGGCTAGACGATTTCGACGTCGTGCATGACAACCAGAGCTTGGGTGTCGGCCTGCTGAAAATCGCCAAGACCGGTATGCCCGTGGTCGCGACCGTGCACCACCCGATCACCCGCGACCGGGTGCTGGATCTCGCGGCGGCCCGCTGGTGGCGGAAACCTTCGGTGCGCCGGTGGTATGGCTTCTTGACGATGCAGGAGCGAGTGGCTCGCAGCATCCCGGAATTGTTGACCGTCTCGTCGTCCTCGGCCACCGACATCACCACGGACTTCGGCGTGCACCCCGATCAGCTTCATGTCGTCCCGCTCGGCGTCGACACGGACATGTTCGCGCCGTCGTCGCAGGCGCGAATTCCCGGTCGCATCATCGCAATTGCCAGTGCCGACCGGCCGCTCAAAGGCGTCGGGCACCTGCTGCATGCGGTGGCCAAGCTGCGGAGCGAACACGATGTGGAGCTGCAGCTGGTCGCCAAGCTCGAACCCAACGGCCCGACGGAGAAGCTGATCGCCGAGCTGGGAATCTCCGACATCGTCCACATCTCGAACGGACTTTCCGACGCCGAACTGGCTCGGCTGTTCGCCTCCGCGGAGATCGCCTGTATCCCATCGCTTTACGAAGGTTTCTCACTACCGGCCGTCGAAGCGATGGCAAGCGGAACACCGATCGTGGCCAGCCGTGCCGGCGCATTGCCCGAAGTACTCGGGCCCGACGACGGTTGCGCAAGGCTGGTGCGTCCGGGAGACGCCGCTGAGCTGATTCGGGTGATCGGTGAACTGCTGGACTCCCCCGACGAGCTCAAACGACTGGGCGCGGCCGGTCGCCGCCGCGCCGTCGAGGTGTTCAGCTGGGAATCCGTGGCGGCGCAGACCGTGCGCGTCTACGAACAGGCCATCGCGCGAACAGCGCCGACCCGCGACCAGCGCCAAGCAGTGGGCGAGCCGTGCTGACAGTCGATTTGGACCGTCTCGGTATTGGTCCCGGCAGCAAAGTCATCGACGTCGGCTGCGGGGCGGGCCGGCACAGCTTCGAAGCGTACCGACGGGGCGCCGACGTCGTGGCATTCGACCAGAACGCCACCGAACTCGGTGAGGTCGACACTCTGTTCCGGGCCATGGCCGATGCCGGAGAGGCCCCGCCGTCAGCGCACGCGGAAACCGTCGTCGGTGATGCACGGACGTTGCCCTATCCCGACCGAACGTTCGACTGCGTCATCGCATCGGAGATCCTCGAGCACGTCCCGGCCGACGATGCCGTCATCGCCGAGCTGATCCGGGTACTCAAGGTCGGTGGCCAGCTCGCCGTCACGGTGCCGAGATGGTTGCCCGAACAAGTCTGCTGGCTGCTTTCCGACGACTATCACAGCAACGAGGGAGGCCACATTCGCATCTACCGCGCAAATCAGCTGCGCGGCAAGATCGCCGACCGCGGTATGACCTTCACCCACACCCACCACTCGCACGCGTTGCACTCGCCCTTCTGGTGGCTGAAATGTGTGCTCGGGGTCGACAACTCCGACCACCCGGCCGTCGCCGCCTACCACAAAATGCTGGTGTGGGACATGATGCGACGACCCCTGTTGACCCGAGTGGCCGAATCGGCACTCAACCCGCTGATCGGGAAGAGTGTCGCGCTGTATTTCGAGAAACCGGTACCCGCCGTTGAATTCGTCTAAAGTACCGGCCGTCGCAGGCGTCCTTTCCCCCACGCAATGCCGGCAGACGGCGGAATCGATTGCGGCACTTCAAGAGCCGTCGGGTGAAATCCCTTGGTCTGATGGCGGGCACACCGACCCGTGGGACCATGTGGAATGCGCGATGGCCCTTACGGCGGCAGGCCTGATCGGACCGGCGCGACGCGCTTTCGATTGGTGTCGTGACCAGCAGCGGGCGGACGGCTCATGGCCGATCCAGCTGCGTGCGGGGGTCGTCGAGGACGCCAACAGCGACAGCAACTTCTGCGCCTACGTCGCAGTGGGTGTATGGCACCACGTATTGGTCACCGGTGACCGCGCCTTTGCGGCCTCGATGTGGCCGACGGTGCGCGCCGCAATCGACTTCGTCTTGGATCTGCAGCTGGCAGGCGGCGAAATTTGTTGGGCGCGTAGCTCTTCCGGCCCGCTGGCGGACGCGCTGCTGACCGGGTGCGCGAGCATTTTTCACAGCATTCGCTGTGCACTGGCCCTGGCGAACCTGGTCGACGAACCACAACTCGAGTGGGAGCTTGGGCTCGGCCGGCTGGGTCATGCGATCGCCGACCACCCGTCGGCGTTCACCGAGAAGCCGCATCATTCGATGGACTGGTACTACCCGATCCTGGGCGGCGCGTTACGCGGTCGCGCAGCACAAGACCGGATCTCCGACCGCTGGGGCGATTTCGTCGTCGACGGTCTGGGAATCAGGTGTGTCGACGACCGCCCGTGGGTGACCGGCGCAGAGACCTGCGAACTGGTACTGGCACTCGAAGCGATGGGCAACCGGGCGGCGGCCCTGCAACAGTTCGCCGCGATGCAGCACCTGCGCGAGACGGACGGCTCCTACTGGACCGGGTTGGTGTTCAGCGATGGAAAGCGTTGGCCCGTCGAGCGAACCACGTGGACCGGAGCGGCCGTCATTCTCGCCGCGGACGCACTGTCGTCCACCACCGCGGGCAGCGGCATCTTCCGCGGCACCGATTTGCCGCGCGGCTTGGAGAGTGACTACGACTGCGAGTGCGCGGCCAGCCAGTCCGATCGTTAGACCCCCACCCCGGCCCCGCCTGCCGTCCGCTCCAGCACCCGCATCGACCCGGTGACGGACGTCTCCACGAACGCACCGCTTTCCAGTGCGCGGCAATAGATCTCGTACGGCGGCCGCCCGCCGTCGCGCGGGTCCGGGAAGACGTCGTGGATGATCAGCGCCCCGCCGATACCCACCCACTTCGCCCAGCCGTCGTAGTCCTTGCGCGCGGCGTCTTCGCTGTGGCCCCCATCGATGAACAACAGTTGCAGCGGAGTGCGCCAGCCCGTGGCCACCACCGTCGACTTGCCGACCACCGCTACCACGTTGTCGTCCAGGCCGGCTTCGTCGAGCGTGTGCCGCAACGTCGGCAAGGTGTCGAAACGGCCGGTGACAGCATCGACCATGGACGTGTCGTGGTACTCCCAGCCGGGCTGATGCTCCTCGGAGCCGTGGTGGTGGTCGACGGTGTAGAGAACGCTGCCACGCGCGTGCGCTGCCGCACCCAGCAGGACCGTCGACTTTCCGCAATACGTTCCGATCTCCACCGCGACACCGCCATCGAGGTAGTTCAGCGCCGCATCGTGCAGAGCGCGGCCCTCGTCAGTAGGCATGAAGCCGATAACCCGCTCGGCCAATGCGAACAAGCGACTGGTCAGCTCGTCATGAGCAGTGCGATCCGGGGGTGGCGTCATCAGCTGAACGGTAATGCACACGCGTGCGCAGCCGGTTGCCGCACCTGGGTCGGCGTAGTAGTGTCCGGACACGTGTCCAACCCGTTAGCTCGGGAATCGACCAGACGGCGATTGAGCGCCAAGCAAGCCGACACCGTTGACCGGCTGGGCCAGGCCGCGATCGGCGTGCTGAGCCGAGAAGGCTTCTCCGGATTGACGATTCGTATGGTCGCGGCCGAGGCCGGAGTCGGCGCAGCCACCGCCTACACCTATTTCTCGTCGAAAGAGCACCTCGTCGCGGAAGTTTTCTGGCGACGGTTGGCGTCCAGCCCGGTTCCGCCGACCGATTCGCCAGATTCGACCGCACGGGTGATCGCGGTGCTGCGTCACATCGCGTTGTTGGTGGCCGACGAACCCACACTCGCCGGCGCGGTGACCAACGCTTTGCTGAGCAAGGATCCCGAGGTCGAGCATCTGCGGTTGCGCATCGGCGGTGAGATCCATCAACGCCTGGTCACCGCGTTGGGTCCTGGTCAGGCTCCCGACCTGGTCGAAGCACTCGAGCTGCTCTATGCGGGGGCTCTGGTACGCGCCGGTACGGGATACGCCTCGTACACCGAGATCGCCAATCGGCTGGAGGTATCGGCGCGGCTTCTCTTGCACGAGAAGCCGTAACAGGGCGTGACTTTTCGTCGAGATTGACGGTGGCGCGGATAAGTTCGAGTGACTTGCGCGCTGGCGTCGATCTCGAAGTCTGAAATTGGACCGAAGTCCTAGCAACCCGCCGCAGGCTGGCATGATCAACGCCCATGGACGTCGTCGATCATCCTGAGCGCGACGAAGACTGGGATAAGACGGCGCGATCTGAGACCGAAACCCAACGATTAGACCGCAATTGGCTCAGCCTGCTGCAGGAGCTGCGGGTCGTTCAGACCGGCGTCCAACTGCTCACCGGTTTTCTGTTGACGTTGCCCTTCCAGGCCCGCTTCGATGAGCTGAGCGCCACCATGCGCGTGATCTTTCTGGGGACGGTGGGCTGTTCGATCGCCGCCACGGTGTTATTGGAATCTCCGGTCGCGATGCATCGCTTGTTGTTTCGTCGGCATCGAACTCAGTTTCTGGTCTCCGCAGCCGACCGGTTGGCTTACTCCGGACTATTACTGATGGGCTTGGCCCTTACCGGCGTCGTGGTGATCATTTTCGGCGCAGTGGCCGGTCCGGTCACCGGTGCCATCGCCGGGACCTGCGCGTTCGTGGCTCAATTCGGCTTCTGGGTGTTGTTCCCGCTGTGGGCGCGACGTCATGCACCCCCACTGAGTACGTAAGGGCAGCCATGCAATTTGCCGGTCCGGTTTGCACAGCGGGCAACCCGGGAACACAGCTGCCATGTTGCTTCGCAGAATTGCTCGTCCCCTGCTGTCCGCGGTATTCATCGGCCAAGGTGTTGAGACGTTACGCAACCCCAAAGTCACCCTCGATGCAGCGCAGACCGCTGTGACGACATTGCAGACGTTGCCGGATCCGGTCGGAAGCAAGATTCCGTCGGACCCCGAGACGGTTGCGCGGATAAACGCGGCTGTCCAGGTCGGTGGTGGGCTGCTGCTTGCGACCGGCAAGCTGCCGCGGATCGCCTCGGCGGCGCTGGCGTTCACCGTCTTACCCGGCAGCCTTGGCGGACATCTGTTCTGGAACGAACCCGACCCGGAACGGAAAGTGCAGAAACGCCGCGACCTGCTCACCGATCTAAGCCTGCTCGGCGGGCTGATCATCGCGTCGGCGGACACAGCGGGTAAGCCGTCGCTGGGATGGCGTGGTCGACGGGCGGCCAATCGACTCTCGGAGAAGGTGTCGGCTGCCCTACCGCTGGACGGGTCCGATGACTCGGTGCTCGATTCCGAGCTGGCCGAACGGATCGCCCACGGTCTGCATGTGGGCGCCGAGCGCAGCCGCGAGTTGGCCAGTACGGC
>NZ_JBAPRN010000478.1:0-3939 GCF_049281135.1 Mycobacterium sp.
TCCCTGAATTACGCCTGAATGCGATTACGGGAGAGGCCATCCCGATCCCCGACACCGCCGGTCACCTCACACATCTGCAGTTCCGCCGATTCGCGGGCTGCCCAATCTGCAACCTGCATCTGCACTCGGTCATCGCCCGTGTGGACGAGATCAGTGCAGCAGGCATTCGCGAGGTCGTCGTATTTCATTCCACCGCAACAGAATTGCGTAAGTATCAGAGCGACATGCCCTTTCCCGTCATCGGCGATCCCGACAAGACGCTGTACCGCCGATTCGGCGTGGAGGCCTCGGCTAAGGCAGTGCTCAACCCGCGCGCCTGGCGTGCCCTTCCGGTCGGCTGGCGCCACGCCATCGGCAATGCCGTCGCGCACCGGCGCGCACCGCTGCCCTTGGCTCCCACCAACGGCAACCTTGGCCTGCCCGCCGATCTACTGATCACCGCCGACGGCACCGTTGCCGCCGCCAAATACGGCGTGCACGCCTATGACCAGTGGTCAGTCGATGAACTACTCGAATTGGCAAGCGGTTTCGGGCGGGACGCAGGGAGGTAACAGCTCCGCCGAATAATTGGAGAGCCGGTAGGCGGCTTGGTAACGTCATTCACGGTTGACACTCCAGCCTCTCGGAAACATCGCGGCGGCGATCGAATTCCCCGCCGAAGAGCGCCCAAGCGTCGATGTAGGCCGCCACATCAGGTTTGCTCTTGTGCGCTGGAGGTCGCCGTCGACCGCCGGTTCACCTGCTGAAACGCTCCACGCCGCAGGCGTGGGGGCCAGGGGATCTCTCTTGAGCCGATTCACCCAGACCATGTACGACAACGCCCAGACCAGCCGCAAGGGCATGATTACCGGCGAACCGGACGCCCCCGTCCGGCACACCTGGGGTCAGGTGCACGAGCGGGCCCGAAGCATCGCGGGCGGTCTGGCCGCCGCCGGCGTGGGGCACGGCGATGCGGTCGCCGTGCTGGCCGGGGCGCCCGTCGAGATCGCCCCGACCGCGCAGGCCATCTGGATGCGCGGCGCCAGCGTCACGATGCTTCATCAGCCCACGCCGCGCACCGACCTGCAGCGCTGGGCGGAGGAGACGACGGCCGTCATCAACATGATCCGCGCCAAGACCGTCGTGGTCTCCGAACCGTTCATGCCTGCGGCGCCGCTGCTTTCCGAACTGGGGATGCGGGTGCGCACCGTCGGCCAATTACTCGACAACTGGCCGATCGATCCGGTCGAAACCGACGAAGACGACGTTGCACTCCTACAGCTGACGTCCGGCTCGACCGGAGCCCCGAAAGCGGTCCGGATCAGTCATCGCAACGTCGTCGCAAATGCCGAGGCGATGCTCGTCGGCGCAGACGTCGACCCCGAATCCGACGTGATCGTGAGCTGGCTCCCCTGCTTCCACGACATGGGCATGACCGGCTACCTGACCGCCCCGATGTACTTCGGCATCGAGCTGGTGAAGATCACGCCGATGGACTTCCTGCGCGACACCCTGCTCTGGGCAAGGCTCATCGACAAATATCAAGCGACCATGACGGCGGCGCCGAACTTCGCTTATACGATGTTCGCCAAACGCCTGCGCAAACAAGCTCAGCCCGGCCAGTTCGACCTGTCCACGCTGCGATGGGCACTCTCAGGCGCAGAGCAAGTCGAACCGGCCGACGTCGAGGATCTGTGCGAAGCCGGCGCGCCGTTCGGGTTGCGGCCCGAAGCGCTCGTGCCCGCCTACGGCATGGCCGAGACGACGGTTGCGCTGTCGTTCACCGAGTGCGGCCGCGGGTTGATCGTCGACGAGGTCGACGCCGATCTGCTTGCCGTGTTGCACCGGGCTGTTCCGGCGTCGCGGGGTAAGACCCGGCGATTGGCCTCCCTCGGTCGTCCACTCAAGGGGCTGGAGGCCCGGATCGTCGACCAGGACGGCACGGTGCTCCCCGCTCGCAGCGTCGGGGTCATCCACGTGCGCGGCGAACCGGTGACGCTGGGATACACCACAATCGCCGGCTTCGTACCTGCGCAAAATCCCGAGGGGTGGTATGACACCGGCGATTTGGGGTATCTCACCGAGACCGGCAACGTGGTGGTGTGTGGCCGGCTGAAGGATGTGATCATCATGGCGGGTCGCAACATCTACCCGACCGACATCGAGCGCGCCGCCGGCCGCGTCCACGGGGTCCGGCCGGGCTGTGCCGTCGCGGTGCGCTTGCAAGCCGGCCACGCACGGGAGAGCTTCGCGGTCGCCGTCGAAGCCAATGTCTGGGAGGATCCGGCCGAGGTGCGCCGCGTCGAGCGTCAGGTTGCCCACGAGGTCGTCGCCGAGGTCGATGTCCGCCCCCGCAACGTGGTCGTGCTCGAGCCAGGGATGATCCCGAAGACGCCGTCAGGAAAATTGCGTCGCGCCCACGCGCTCGCACTGGTCGTCTAAAATCGTTGTAGAACATGACCGACTTTGATGCCCAGCCCGGTCGCGAACCACCGGAGCAGATCGAATTGTCCACCGCCCAAAAGGAAGCGGACGAAGTCGACTTGCGCGACGGCCTCCGCGGCCTGGCCGGTATGGTGGCCGGCGCCCGCGGCGTGTTCGACTTGCTCAGTGAAGTCGCCGGGTTCGCCGCTTATGCCATTCCCGGGGTCGACGGCGCCGGAGTCGCGTTGATCGATCAGAGCAAAGGTCAGCCGACACTGCAGACCACCTCTGCCACAGCGGGATTCGTTCACCGCATCGACGCCGTTCAATACGACGAGTTGCACGAGGGGCCGTGCATCACGTGTATGCAGTCACGCCGAGCCACCGTCAGTGGATCACTCGGCGCCGACGACCGCTGGCCGCACTTCGGTGGCCGGGTCGCGAGGATGGGCGTGCATTCCGCGCTGTCGCTGCCGCTGAGCGTCGGCGACCACGTGATCGGCGCGATCAACTGTTACGCGGACGCCCAGGACGCGTTCGGCGAGCACGCCGTGCGATTGGGATCGCAATTCGCCGCGCCGGCGGCCGTGTCGATCCACAACGCCGGGCTGCTGGCCGCCGCTCGATCACGGACGGAAAAGCTGGAGCAGGCGTTGGAGCACCGCGCGGTGATCGATCAGGCGGTCGGCATCATCCGCAGCCGGTCGGGTGTCAGCGCCGAGGTCGCGTTCAGCCGGCTCGTCCAGATGAGTCAAAGCGACAACATCAAGCTGCGGGTGGTCGCGGCACGACTGGTCGACGACGCAGTGCGGCGCGCCCATGCGCGGCGGGCTCAGCCTTAAGCCAGTTGAGTCATGTTGTGCAGCAGTGCCGGGCGGGCGCCGGGATCGGCCATCAACTGCCGTGCCACGTCGGTCAGGTGATCGCCGTTGGCACGCGCATACCTGCGTAGCAGCGAAAATGCCTCGTCCACGGAAATGTCGAAGTGTTCGCGCAGGAAGCCCTTGGCCTGCTCGACAACGATGCGGTGGATCAGCGCGGCACGCAGCTGCGGCATGACCGTCGCTGGTGTCGGCGGAATTTCCTGCAAAATCGCTACACACGCGACATGTGCCAGGGTCTGCCCCACCAGGAGGTCGGACTCAGTGAGTTCGCCTGGTCGAACGCCGAACAGACCCATCGAGCCCAACACGATGCCTGCGGCACGCATCGGTATGGCGTGCACGGAGGCGACGCCTGCCTCGAGCGCGGCCGGAACGAACCGCGGCCACCGGGAGGTCGCGAGGCGCAGATCCGCCACCGACACCGGTTGGCCGGTGGAATAACAATCGACGCAGGGTCCCTCATCGGCCTGTAACTGGAAGAGTTCCAATTCCCAGGTCTGTTTGGAGGTGGCGGCGAGCAGGCGCAGCTGCCCCAGCGGATCGGCGAGCAGAAGTCCTGCCGCCGCAATATCCAACAGGTTCGCGCAGCGCTCGGTGAGCTCGGTGAGCAATTCGACGACGTCGAAGTCGTCGAGCAGGCTGTCGACGAGCG
>NZ_JBAPRN010000479.1:0-7980 GCF_049281135.1 Mycobacterium sp.
GCGCCGGCTCACGTGGAATGTCGCTGGACGCCGATGCGGCAATCCAGGACGAAGCGCCGCTGTCTACCGCTGCGCTCAGCTTTGCATGGTCGCGTCGTCGAGCAGGGCCCGGTGGCCACGCAGGAGGAGCAGTTTTGGAGCCGAACTCCAGGTGGCCGTCAAAGAGGGGAGGCCGCGTGAGTGGAGCGGGTGCGGGCGTTATCCGCGGTTAGATTTTTTCGCCTCACCGCAGTGCCGCGGCATCCACCGCTCCGCGACGCGCGGCAGGCGCCGATAACGACGCGGAGACCAGTGCCCGACCGAGACCAACGCATTTGAGCACTTCAGGGACCTTTTCGAGCTGCTGACCGGCACCCGTGGAGCTGCGCCGGTTACACAGCTGTTACCGCAGATGAACAGTTGTTGCCACCGGGTGAATAGTTGCAAACACCAGGCTTGAGCCCCAGCACACGGCGATACGCGCGTCTATTCTCATGCACGAACAGATGGCCGGAACTGACCTAGGGAGGAAGCCAAATGGCGTTCGTGACTACACAGCCTGAGGCACTGTCGGCCGCGGCCACCAGCCTGCAAGGAATCGGCGCGGGATTGAACTCCCAGAACGCGTCGGCGGCGGCTCCCACGACGGGCGTCGTTCCGGCTGCGGCCGATGAGGTTTCAGCTCTGACCGCCGCCCAGTTTGTCGCGCACGCTCAGCTTTATCAGGCGGTCAGCGCCCAAGCTGCGGCGATCCACGAGATGTTCGTCAACACATTGGGCACCAGCGCCGGTTCCTATGCGGCTACCGAAGCTGCCAACGCAGCCGCTGCCGGCTGAGTGTTGTCGATGAAGACCGTCCCACTGTGGTGCCACTCCCAGTGGCTACCAGTTAGCGGGAAAGGGGGGTCCAGCCGTGCGTTTCAGGTCGGCGGTTGCCCCAGGTAACCAGTCCGACTACCACGTTCGTTGCAGTCCATCACTAGAAGCTAGGAGATAAGCAAGTGCCTTCACGTTTTATGACTGACCCGCACGAGATGCGGTCGATGGCGGGCCGTTTCGATGTGCACGCGCAGACGGTTGAGGACGAGGCCCGCAAGATGTGGGCATCGAGCCAGAACATTGCCGGGGCCGGCTGGAGTGGTACCGCGCAGGCCACCTCGTACGACACCATGGGCCAGATGAACACCGCGTTCCGCAACATCGTCAACATGCTGCACGGGGTTCGGGACGGCCTGATCCGCGACGCGAACCACTACGAGAGCCAAGAGCAGGCCTCTCAGCAGATTCTGAGCAGCTAACTCCACTGGCAGCGTAAACTTCAACAATCAGGAGGACAGATAAATGTCGATCAGTTACCAGTTCGGTGATGTCGACGCCCACGGCGCGTTGATCCGTTCGCAGGCCGCTTCGCTGGAGGCCGAGCACCAGTCCATCGTGCGCGATGTGCTGGCTGCCGGTGACTTCTGGGGTGGCTCGGGTTCGGTGGCTTGCCAGGAGTTCATCACCCAGTTGGGCCGCAACTTCCAGGTCATCTACGAACAAGCCAACTCTCACGGCCAAAAGGTCCAGACGGCCGGCAACAACATGTCGTCCACCGACTCCGCCGTCGGCGGCAGCTGGGCCTGACGCCTCAGCCAGTAAGAGTTCGAAACACACCGGGCATCGGGATGCCCGGTGTGTTTTCGTTTAGGCACCTTGCGCACCCGTTCTCATTGCCGTGGACGCCGAAACACACTGGCGCTGTTGAGTGTACGAGGTGGTGACGCCGTAGGCGTCGGACGCGCCTACTCGGCAACTGCTATACACGCACCCAGGATGGTCGTGGAGGTGAAGTTGGCCGCGTTGGCCAAGTGATTGTCGGTCGGAGTGTAGGTCGGCAGCGCCGTGACAAACGCGCGACGGTACTGGGCCGAAAGATTCGCCACATCCTGGAAGACCGCGTTATCGCTTTGCCGGCCAAGCTGTTCCAATTTGCCGGCGAACGAGTTCATCACGGGTCCAACCGCGTAATTGACCGCCTTCTGCTCTTTATTCCAATAGATCGACGGGACATTGGGATCCATTTGCTGCCACGCGGCGGTCTGCTTGCCGAACTCGTCCAACGCCGACCTCCAGTCGGGGCACACGGAGTTGTCGTTGGTGAGCATGGGCTGCGGGTTCGCCAGGTTGCCCACCGGGGCGATGTCGGACGGCGGCGGCGACGGCGACACCAGCGGACCGCGGGCCGCTGCCGACCCGTCGGTGATGGCGGCGCAGATCGCTCCCAGCGCGGACGAGGCACTGTTCGCCGCGCCGGCCAAGTTGTTGTCGGCCGGCGTGTATTTGGGGATCCGCTCGGAGTAGGCGCGCGCATATGCGATGAACTGCTGGTAGAGCTCACGCATCACCCGATGCGGCGTCAGCTTGACCAGGCCGACCGTCTGGGCCGCCGCGCCGCGCAGCGACTGGCCGGCTGCGATGTATTGCGCACGCAGCTTCGGCGTCCACGCCGAAGCGGGCACCGACCGGTCGCGATCGTTCCACAGGCCCTGGCCGCCGTTCGCCAGTTGATTGTTGATCGCCGTCCACGCCGTGCAACTCGGATCATCGGTGATCACCGCCACGGGCCCGGTATCTTTCGCGCTGGCCACGGCGGCGGTCTCGTGGTTCGAATCACTATCCGAGCCGCCCTTGGGCGCCCCCGAATCCCCACCGCCGAATAGCAATACCGCTGCGACGATCGTTGCCAAGACCGCTACCGCGGCCACCCCACCCATTGCCCACTTAAGATGTTTGTTTTCTTTAGGGGCGTCAGTATCAGACGTCACGATGACCCAGCTTAAATGACAACTGGCTCACCGCAGGCGTATTGGCGACGAGCCGAGACGCTGATTGCGACAGGAACCAACCCGGTCGTGGGGGTTGACATAGACTCGAACAAGCGTTCGAATATAGTATGCGGTGGGACCACCAGAGCATCGACGTCGACGACGGCGCGCTGCCCGGTTTGGAACGCATCGGCTTCGTCCGCAGTGTGCGGACGCCGCAGTTCGAGGGCATCACGTTTCACGAGATCCTGTGTAAATCGGCGCTCAACCGAATTCCGCGCGCGGCAGCATTGCCATTCCAATACACCGTCAACGGATACCGCGGTTGCTCGCACGCTTGCCGGTACTGCTTCGCCCGGCCGACCCACGAGTATCTGGATTTCGACTGCGGCAACGACTTCGACACCCAGGTCGTCGTCAAGACCAATGTCGTCGATGTGCTGCGTCGCGAACTGGCCCGGAAGTCGTGGTGTCGCGAGACGGTTGCGCTGGGTACCAACACCGACCCCTATCAACGCGCCGAGGGTCGCTACGCGTTGATGCCCGGCATCATCGGCGCGCTGGCGGCGGCGGGCACGCCGCTGTCGATCCTGACCAAAGGCACGCTGCTGCGCCGTGATCTGCCACTGATCGCCGACGCGGCCGAACAGGTGCCAGTCAGCCTCGCCGTCTCGCTTGCGGTCGGTGACCCCGAACTGCACAAGCGGGTCGAGCCCGGCACGCCGGGCCCGCAGGCCCGCCTCGGATTGGTCGCCGCGATTCGCGAAGCCGGCTTGGACTGTCACGTGATGGTGGCGCCGGTACTGCCCTATCTGACGGATTCGGTCGAGCATCTCGACGGATTGCTGCGCCAGATCGCGGAGGCGGGGGCCGTCAGCGTCACCGTTTTCGGCCTGCACTTGCGGGGATCGACCCGCGGCTGGTTCATGTCGTGGCTGACGCGCACCTATCCGCAGCTAGTCGGTCCGTATCGCGAGTTGTACCGGCGTGGGGCGTATTTGCCGCAGGCCTACCGAGACGAGCTTCGCGCGAGGGTGGCACCCCTGATCGCCACATACGGGCTGGCCGGCGATCCGCGGCGCTTCGATGCCGCCCCGCCACCGCAAGCCGTCGAGGTGCTACCGCCAACGCTGTTCTGAGCTAGTTCAGGTCGGGTGCGTGGTAGGTGTCGCACTGGTTGGGGTCGCCGGTCTGGTAGCCGACGGTGAACCAGTGCTGACGCTGCTCCGAGGAGCCGTGGGTCCAGGACTCCGGGTTGACCCGGCCGGTGGCGGTCTTCTGGATACGGTCGTCGCCGACCGACGAGGCCGCCGACAACGCGTCGGCAATGTCCTTGTCGCTCAGTGGTTCCAAGAAAGGCACGCCGGTGCTTTCCTGCTTGGTGGTGGAGGCATAGTGGGCCCACACGCCGGCATAGCAGTCGGCTTGCAACTCGGTGCGCACGCCATTACCGCCGGCGCCTTGCGCGCCCTGCTGGGCGCGACCCAGTGATCCCTGCAGATCCTGCACATGGTGCCCGAACTCGTGAGCTACCACGTATTCCTGCGCCAATGGCCCACCACTTGAACCGAATTGGGTGCGCAGCACGTCGAAAAAGCCGGTGTCGAAATAGGCGGTTTTATCGACCGGGCAATAGAACGGGCCAACTTCGGTGCTGGCCGGTCCGCACCCGGTGTTGACCTGACCACTGAACAGCCGCACCCGCGGCCGGGTGTATCCCTGCATCAGCTGCTTCCACACCGCGTCGACGGAGTTGCCGGTGGCTATCACGCGGCACTGCGCGTACTGGTTGGCGTCGGCCCCGGTCTTGCATTTGCTGAGATCGAACCCGGGCGCCACGTCCTGGCTGGCGCTCGGCGCCGGCAGCTGGTTGACCACTTTGCCGGGATCGACCCCGAGTAACAGCGCGACCACGAGGAATAACAGCCCGCCGAGCCCGCCGCCGATCGCGATTCCTCGTCCTCCGCCACCTCCGGACGACGCCGTCGTGCTGGTGTCGATCTGCATACCCTCGTTGAAGGTCATCGCACTCTCCGTTGCGGTGTTGGCGTAGCTCCCGGATATTTCTGGCCCGGCAAGATCAGCTTTGCACACTACGATTCAGGCGTGCCCGCGGTTGCCGAAGTTCCTGCGCTCGCGTGCACGTCCATCGGCGATCTGCGGGGCACCGTCGAAGGCGGCCTCGCGGTGTGGCGCGGCGTGCCGTACGCGCAACAACCCATCGGTGAGCGTCGATTCGCCGCACCGGCGCCGCTGCCGCCCTGGACAGGTGTGCGCGACGCCGTCGAGCACGGACCGTTGCCGCTGCAGAGCCGCTCGATGGTCGCCGGCGACCGCAGAGACCCGAAGATTCGCGACGAAGCCTGCTTGACGGCGACGGTGTGGTCGCCGGACGTGTCCGGCTCGTTGCCGGTGATGGTGTGGATCCCCGGCGGAGCCTTCCTCAACGGCGCCGGGCAGTTGCAGCTCTACGACGGGTCGCAGTTGGCCGCGAACGGCAACGTCGTGGTCGTCAATGTCACCTACCGGGTGGGGGTTTTCGGCGGTTTCGAACTTGGCGATCTCGGCGACGGCTTTGACGACAATCTGTGCCTGCGCGATCAGATCGCCGCCTTGGCCTGGGTTCGTGACAACATTGCGGCGTTTGGCGGCGACGCCAACCGGGTCACCGTGTTCGGCGAATCCGCGGGCGCCACTTCGGTATTGGCTCTGTTGGCCAGCCCGGCAGCCGAAGGCCTTTTCGCCCAGGCGATCGCGCAAAGCCCCGCGCTGCCACTGATCGCCGACCGTGCGACGCGCGCTGAGCAGGCGCAACGATTTCTCAGTCGACTCGGGGTGCGGGCGGGGGAATTGAAAACGCTCCCGCAGCGTGACTTACGCCGCGCGGCAGGGAAATTCCAACTTGCGAGTGTAGCGACGACACCGACGCTGGCGCATGGCCTGACCTACGGGACCGAGCTGCTGCCACTGCACCCGACCGAAGCCGCGCGGACGGGTGCGACGGCCTGTGTCCCGTTGGTCATCGGTTCCAACCGGCGTGAGGCGTCGCTGTTCGCCCGAGACAAGACGGCGATGCTGCCGACGACGCAGGCGACCGTCGATCAATATTTCGCGCGATTCGCGCCGGAGCCGAGGGCGCGGGTGCTTGCGGCGTATCCGGGCCATCCGCGCCGCCGCGCGTTGGAGAACATCGGTGCTGACGCGATGTTCGTGGCCCCGACGTGGGCGTTCGCCGATGCCTACAGTGCTCACGCGCCCACCTATGCCTACCGCTTCGATCACACGTCAGCGACGCTGCGGGCGACGGGCCTGGGCGCCGTTCACGGCAGCGAGATCGTGCACATCTTGCACACCTATGGATCGCACTTGGGCCGACGACTGCATCCGCTGGGGAGATGGCTGACGCCGGCGGTGGGCCGCCGGATGCAGAGGACCTGGCTGGAATTCGCCGACGCGGCCGGGTCCGATCGCCAAATTTGGTCTCGCGACTGGCCCCGCTACGACACGACTCGCCGGGCCACCCGCGTCATTCGGTCGTTCTCCGATGTCGCGGTCGACGACCCCGATACAATCCGCCGCTCGGCGTGGAACGGACTGCTAGGGTCCGATTAGTTGGACTCTGATGGTCGGCCGGTCGGGTGGGCGGTATTTTGTAAAGCTAATTGATACGGCTGGCCGGAGCGGCTGAAAGGGGGCGCGTACTGATGACCCGGGATTCCAACGAGTGTCTGCCCGTTCAGGTAGCTGCTGAGGCCGCCGTATGAACCTTCCGTGTATGTACTTGTCGAGGCCTGCGGTTGTCATTCCGGACGCCGCCCTCGACAACGAGACGGTGTTGGCGCGGGTAAGAGAGTCCTTCCGGGGAACCCGATCTGAGTGGGATTCGATCGCGCAAGGCATTCAGTATGTGCTGGGCCGATGTAATACCCAGGTCCGCTACGTCGACCCCGACCAGACGCTTTCGCCTGGCGAGTTCGCGTCTCGCGCGGCGACCGCCTGCCTCTTCGAGAACGGCATCGATGCGAGCGAGATCGACCTTTTGATTTATGGCGGAATTGCCCGCGAGAACTTCGAGCCCGCGACCGCCGCTGAGGTCGCCGGGCGGCTCGGAGCGAGGCCGTTACACGCGTTCGACGTGACCTGTGCCTGCGCCGGGCTGCTCGAGGCGATACACGTCGTCGCCGGTTACTTCGCTCTGCAT
Organism: Mycobacterium sp.; assembly: GCF_049281135.1. Classification (GTDB taxonomy): domain Bacteria; phylum Actinomycetota; class Actinomycetes; order Mycobacteriales; family Mycobacteriaceae; genus Mycobacterium. Next base: position 6,988 of record NZ_JBAPRN010000479.1, read on the forward strand.
TCCGAGATCAACACGGCGCTGGTGTGCGCGGGCGAACTTTGGCGCGATCGGGTCACCTATGACCTCCAGACGCTCGACGACGTCGCGGAGCTCGCCGCCGGCCTGACGCTCGGGAACGCGGCCGCGGCATTCCTGGTGACTCGCGAGTCGCTGCGGGCGGGCAGCGCTCGGCTGCTGGGCTTCCAGCACAAGACACTTGCCGAGCATTACGACCTGTGCTCGGCGCCGATCGACGGCCACTTCGTGTCGCGCTCGAAAGAGCTGTTCGCACTTGCGGTTCACGTGCCGGGAGAGCTTCAGCGCCTCCTCGACTCCGCGGGCTGGAGGGCCGAAGACGTCGACCACTACATTTTCCACCAGCCCAGCCAGGCGATCCTCGAGCGGGTCTTCGCCGCAGTCGGTGCGCGGCCCGAGGCGTGCGTGCATACGCACTCGGTATACGGCAATACCGCCAGTACCTCCTGGGCGGTCGCGCTCAACCACCGTCTGAAGCACGGCACCATCAACAACGGTGACAAGCTCGTGATCGCAAGCGCCGCATCAGGGTTCACGATTGTTTGCGCATCTGCAGTGTGGGAGAGCTGAATGCGGCATTATCTACGGATCTACCGGGTGATCGGCAAGACGTTCGGGGTGTGGTTTCGGCCGCTCGGCGCGTTCGGGCTTTTGCAATTGCGCCAGGCGATTTCAGCGATAACGCTCGCTCTGGACTACGTGTTCTACCCCAGTCATCGTAAGCAGCCGATCGACCGACCGATCTTCATCATCGGTAATCCGCGCAGCGGCACCACATTTCTGCACCGGCTGCTGCTCGGTGCTGGTGATATGGCCGCTCTGGAGTTGTGGGAGATGCTCTTTCCGGCCATCACCGCGCGCAAGCTGCTCGGCGGGATCGTGCCGCGGCTGGACAAGCTGTCGCCCGCCCGCTACCACCCCTCCGACGTGCACGAGACCAGCTTGCGCGGCGTCGAGACCGACGACGTGGCCTGGTTC
>NZ_JBAPRN010000480.1:0-15262 GCF_049281135.1 Mycobacterium sp.
GGACAGTCCTGCGAGTCGTGGCATCACGGTCTCCTTCAAGCGTCGCGGCGGTGTCACTTACCTCGACACCGGGCCGCACGGAAACGTGACCGGCAGGCGCTAGGCCTGGTCGGCGTGCATGGTGACCGCATCCAGATCGAGCAACCGCGCGTGCAGAACGGTGCGATTTCGTAGCGCCGCGCGCACCGCCCGATGCAGGCCGTCTTCCAGGTAGCAGATGCCTTTCCACTTCACGGCGTGCGGGAAGAGATCGCCGTAGAACGTGGAGTCCTCGGAGAGCAGGCGATCCAGCGCCAGCACCGTCGTGGTGGTGACCAATTCGTCGAGCCGGATCTGTCGCGGGGGAATCCGCGACCAGTCCCGGTAGGACAAGCCGTGCTCTGGGTACGGCTTGCCCTCGCGCACACCCTTGAAGATCATCCGCCGCTCGTCTCCGGCGCGGACCTCCCCGATGCGGCCATGCAGGACAGGCTATCGCGGCGGGTGTGACGTGCGCTGGGCAGTAGTTGCTGGTGATCCCCGTAAACTGGTCGGGATAGGAGGGACGATCGAAGATGGGAACTGCCGACGAGCGCCGCTTTCAGGTGCTGCGCGCGATCGTCGCCGACTTCGTCGCCACCAAAGAGCCGATCGGCTCCAAGTCGCTGGTGGACCGGCACAACCTCGGCGTCTCGTCCGCGACGGTGCGCAACGATATGGCCGTCCTCGAGGCCGAGGGCTACATCACTCAGCCGCACACCAGCTCCGGTCGGGTACCGACGGAAAAGGGCTACCGCGAGTTCGTCGACCGGCTCGACGACGTCAAGCCACTGTCGGGGCCTGAGCGGCGTGCCATCCAGAGCTTTCTGGAGTCCGGTGTCGACCTCGACGACGTGCTGCGGCGTGCGGTGCGGCTACTGGCCCAATTGACCCGTCAGGTCGCCATCGTCCAATACCCGACGTTGTCGACGTCGACGGTGCGGCACCTGGAAGTCATCGCGCTGACCCCGGCCCGGCTGCTGATGGTGGTGATCACCGACACCGGCCGGGTGGATCAGCGTGTCGTCGAGCTCGGCGATGTCATCGACGAGCACCAGCTGTCCCAGCTGCGCGAGATGCTCGGGCAGGCGCTGGACGGCAAAAAGCTCTCCGCGGCGTCCGTCGCCGTCGCTGACCTGGCCGCCCAGCTCGAGGGGCGCAGCGGCCAGTCCAAGAGCCTCAGCGATGCGGTCGGCCGCTCGGCGACGGTGCTGCTCGAGTCGCTGGTCGAGCACACCGAAGAGCGGCTGCTGCTGGGCGGCACCGCCAACCTGACCCGCAACACCGCCGACTTCGGCGGTTCGCTGCGATCCATCCTGGAAGCGCTCGAAGAACAGGTCGTCGTCCTGCGGCTGCTGGCCGCCCAGCAACAGTCCGGCAAGGTCACCGTGCGCATCGGGCACGAAACCGAGGCCGAGCAGATGATGGGCACTTCGGTGGTGTCCACCACCTACGGCACCCTCGACACCGTCTACGGCGGCATGGGTGTGCTCGGGCCTACCCGAATGGACTATCCGGGAACTATCGCTAGTGTCGCGGCAGTTGCGATGTACATCGGCGAAGTGCTGGGTACGCGATGACGGCGCATTCCAGGCACAATTCATTGGTGGCCGTTGTTGTGCGGCCGAACAAGGCCTAAGGCCCAAGGAAGGTCAAGCGTGGCACGCGACTATTACGCTCTGCTCGGCGTGGGCAGGAACGCGAGCGACTCGGAGATCAAGCGCGCGTACCGCAAGCTTGCCCGCGAGCTGCATCCCGACGTCAACCCCGACGAGGTCGCCCAGGCGAAGTTCAAGGAGATCAGCGTCGCCTACGAGGTGCTGTCCGACCCGGACAAGCGGCGCATCGTCGACATGGGCGGCGACCCGCTGGAAAACGCCGCGGCGGCCGGAGGTGGCTTCGCGGGCTTCGGTGGTTTGGGAGACGTCTTCGAGGCTTTCTTCGGCGGCGGCGCGACATCACGCGGCCCGATCGGGCGGGTCCGGGCGGGCTCGGACTCGCTGCTGCGGATGCGACTGGACCTGACCGACTGCGCGACCGGCGTCAGCAAGCAGGTCACCGTCGACACCGCGGTGCTCTGCGATCGATGCCAAGGCCGCGGTACCAACGGCAACTCGGCGCCGATTGCGTGTGACACGTGTGGCGGTCGCGGCGAGGTGCAAACCGTGCAGCGCTCGTTGCTCGGCCAGGTGATGACCGCGCGGCCGTGCCCGACCTGCCGCGGCGTCGGCGAAGTCATCCCGGACCCGTGCCACCAGTGCGGCGGCGACGGGCGGGTGCAGGCTCGCCGGGAGATCACCGTCAAGATCCCCGCGGGCGTCGGCGACGGAATGCGGGTCCGGCTCGCCTCCCAAGGCGAGGTCGGGCCCGGCGGGGGACCGGCAGGCGACCTCTACGTCGAGATTCACGAACAGCCGCACGACATCTTCGTCCGCGACGGCGACGATCTGCACTGCACGATCTCGGTGCCGATGGTCGACGCGGCGCTGGGCACCACAGTCACCGTGGACGCCATCCTCGACGGCCTGACCGAGATCACCATCCCGGCGGGCACCCAGCCCAGTTCGGTGACTACCCGCCGCGGCCACGGGATGCCGCATCTGCGTTCGGGTGCGCGCGGCGATCTGCATGTGCACATCGACGTGGTGGTCCCGGATCGACTGGACCACAACGACGCCGAACTGCTGCGGGAATTCAAGAGCCGCCGCGGCCGTGACGTGGCCGAGGTTCGATCGACGCACGCGGCTGCCACCAACGGCGGATTGTTCAGCCGGCTGCGTGAAACCTTCACCGGGCGCTAATTGCCTGGCCTGTTCTACATCGACGCGCTGCCCGACACCGGTGAGCTGGCCGTCGTCGACGGCGACGAAGGCTTCCACGCCGCCACCGTGCGACGCATCCGTGAGGGTGAGGAGCTGATGCTCGGCGACGGCGTCGGCGGCCTGGCCCGCTGCGTCGTCGAGCAGACCGGCCGCGACGGTCTGCGGGCCAGGGTGGTAAAGCGTTGGCAGGTGTCGCCGGTCCAGCCACCGGTGACGGTCGTCCAGGCGCTGCCGAAATCCGAGCGTTCCGAGCTGGCCATCGAGCTGGCCACCGAAGCCGGCGTCGACTCGCTGGTGGCCTGGCAGGCCGCACGCTGTGTGGCCCGTTGGGACGGCGCCCGCGCCGACAAGGGTCTGCGGCGCTGGCGCGCGGTCGCACGCGCCGCCGCGCAACAATCCCGTCGCGCGTACATCCCCTCGGTCGACGGCGTGCTGTCGACTGGTGCACTGACCCAGCGGATCGGTGACGAGGTGGCCTCCGGCGGCACGGTGCTGGCACTGCACGAGTCTGCCGATGGACCGTTGACGGATCTGCATTTGGCGCAGGCGAAGTCGGTGACGCTGGTGGTGGGCCCCGAGGGCGGCATCGCTCCGGACGAGTTGGCCGGGTTCGCGGCTGCGGGCGCCATCGCCGTTCGGCTGGGCCCGACGGTGCTGCGTACCTCGACCGCGGCGGCCGTCGCATTGGGCGCACTGGGCGTGTTGACGCCGCGGTGGGATCACCCCGAATGATGGCCCGTCAGGCGCCGAGATCGACGCCAGCGTGACGCGTTCTCGACTTTCTCCGCGCTAGCGTCGATCTCGACGACGCATTGCTGAGCTTTAACCGCGGGGGGTAGATCTGCTGGCGGCGTTTCGGGCAGTGCTCGGTCTGGTGATGGGTAGCGCACAGGCGGAACTGGCCGGCCCGTTGGCCGGCTCCGAGCGAAACGCCGAACAGGTCGCCGTGGCCTCGCGGATCGGTCGGCTGGCCAGCGTCGAGCACCCGCTGCTTGCGGCCCTTGCCGTCACCAGCCAGCACTCCAATGCCGCTGCGGATTTCGAGCGGGCCGTCGACATGCTGCTGGCCGGTGTGCAGTCCCGGCTAACCGGTGGCCAACCGTTGGGCTCGTCAACCGACCGGCGGTAGACTTGGGACCGCTAACCCGCTGGATACACCACAGAGAGCAGGCATTAGGACGCACGTGACGCCTCGCGAAACCAACGCTGCCGGCCCGTTCACCTCTCCGGTTCGCAGCAGCATCGATGTTCCGCCCGACCTCGTCATGGGCCTGCTCGGTTCCGCAGACGAAAACCTGCGCGCCCTCGAACGACTCCTGGCCGCGGATCTGCATGTGCGCGGCAACGCCGTGACGCTGTCCGGCGAGCCCGCTGACGTTGCGCTCGCCGAGCGGGCGCTCTCCGAACTGGTGGCGATCGTGGCGGGCGGCCAGCCGCTCACCCCGGAAGGGGTGCGGCACAGCGTCGCGATGCTTGTCGGCACCGGCAACGAGTCACCGGCCGAGGTTTTGACCCTGGACATCTTGTCCCGTCGTGGCAAGACCATTCGGCCCAAGACGCTCAATCAGAAGCGTTACGTCGACGCCATCGACGCCCACACCATCGTGTTCGGGATCGGCCCGGCCGGAACCGGGAAGACCTACCTGGCCATGGCCAAGGCGGTCAGTGCACTACAGGCCAAGCAGGTCACCCGCATCATCCTGACCCGGCCGGCGGTGGAAGCCGGTGAGCGACTTGGCTTTCTGCCGGGCACGCTGAGCGAGAAAATCGACCCGTACCTTCGTCCGCTCTACGACGCCCTGCACGACATGATGGATCCCGAAATGATCCCGAAGCTGATGTCTGCCGGGGTGATCGAGGTTGCGCCGCTGGCCTATATGCGGGGTAGGACCCTGAACGACGCATTCATCATCCTCGACGAAGCTCAGAACACCACTGCCGAACAGATGAAGATGTTTCTGACTCGGTTAGGATTCGGCTCCAAAGTCGTTGTCACCGGTGATATTACGCAGATCGACCTGCCGGGGCCCGGCAGGTCGGGGCTACGCGCGGCGGTCGATATCCTGGACGGCATCGACGACATTCACGTCGCGGAGTTGACCAGTGCCGACGTGGTCCGCCATCGGCTGGTCTCCGAGATCGTCGATGCCTACGCGCGACACGAGGAGCCCGGGCTGCGGTTGAACCGGGCCGAGCGACGCGCCCCGAGCGCACGCAGCCGTCGGTGACAACGTCATGACCCGCGCCGACGGCCCGACTGTGCGTCGCGAGAACGACGCTACTGAGGAGGAGCGGCTCCAGTGACCATCGAAGTAGCCAACGAATCCGGAATCGACGTCTCTGAATCCGAATTGATCAGCGTCGCAAGGTTCGTCATCGATCAGATGGAAGTCAACCCAGCGGCCGAGCTGTCGATGGTGCTGTTGGACATGGCGGCGATGGCTGACCTACACATGCGCTGGATGGATTTGCCGGGCCCGACCGACGTGATGAGCTTCCCGATGGACGAGCTGGAGCCGGGTGGTCGTCCCGACGCACCGGAGCCGGGACCGGCGATGCTCGGCGACATCGTGCTGTGTCCCGAATTCGTCGCAATACAGGCCGACACCGCCGGACACACTCTGGGGCATGAGCTGGCGCTGCTGACAATCCACGGCTTGCTGCATCTGCTGGGCTACGACCACGCCGAGCCGGACGAGGCCAAAGAGATGTTCGCCTTGCAGCACCGCCTGCTCGAGGAGTGGGTCGCCGACCAAGTCGAGCACTACCATGAGCAGCGACAGCACGATCGCGACCAGCGGTTGCTAGACAAATCAAGGTATTTCGAGAATTGAACAGCACCGCGTCGCTGCTCGGTGCGATCGTGCTGATCTCTCTGGGCAGCGTGTTCGCGGCCATCGACGCCTCGATCAGCACGGTGTCGATGGCGCGGGTGCAAGAGCTGGTTCGCGACGAGCGGCCCGGTGCGGTGCGATTGGCCAAGGTGATGACCGATCGCCCTCGGTACATCAACCTGGTGGTGCTGCTGCGGATCGTCTGCGAGATCAGCGCCACGGTGCTGCTCGCGCAGTTTTTCTACCGTGCGGTCAGCCGCGAATGGGGGCTGTTCATCGCCGCAGTCGTCATGGTGGTGATCAGCTTCGTCGTCATCGGCGTCGGTCCGCGGACACTCGGTCGCCAGAACGCCTACTCTATTGCCCTGGTGTCAGCCCTACCGCTGCAGGTGATTTCGGTATTGCTGACCCCGATCAGCCGGATCCTGGTCGTGCTCGGAAACATGCTGACCCCCGGCCGGGGCTTCCGTAACGGGCCGTTCGCGTCCGAGATCGAGTTGCGCGAAGTCGTCGACCTGGCGCAGCAACGCGGTGTGGTCGCCGCCGACGAGCGGCGAATGATCCAGTCTGTGTTCGAGCTCGGCGATACGCCGGCCCGTGAGGTGATGGTGCCGCGCACCGAGATGATCTGGATTGAAAGCGACAAATCCGCGGATCAAGCAACGTCGGTCGCGGTGCGCAGCGGGCACTCCCGGATCCCGGTCATCGGTGAGAACGTCGACGACGTGGTCGGCGTGGTGTACCTGAAAGACTGTGTCCAGCAGGCTTATTACTCGTCAGCCGGTGGTCGCGACACCACTGTGACGGAGGTGATGCGACCGGCGGTGTTCGTGCCGGACTCCAAGCCGCTGGATGAGTTGCTGCGGGAAATGCAGCGCGACCGCAACCACATGACGTTGCTGGTCGACGAATACGGCGCGATCGCCGGGCTGGTGACGATCGAGGACGTACTGGAAGAGATCGTCGGTGAAATCGCCGACGAATACGACGCCGCCGAGGTCGCACCCGTGGAAGAGCTGGGCGACAACCGGTTTCGGGTATCAGCGCGTCTGCCGATCGAAGATGTCGGCGATCTGTACGGCGTGGAATTCGAGGAGGATCTCGACGTCGACACCGTCGGTGGGCTGCTGGCCCTGGAGCTGGGACGCGTTCCGCTACCCGGCTCCGAGGTGGTATCGCACGGGCTGCTGCTACATGCCGAGGGCGGGCCTGACCACCGCGGGCGGGTCCGCATCGGCACCGTGCTGCTCAGCCGCGCGGAGGAGGTGGGTGCGGAGAATGACTGAATTCCGTTCCGGCTTTGTCTGTTTCGTGGGGCGGCCGAACACCGGGAAATCGACCTTGACCAACGCGCTGGTCGGCTCGAAAGTGGCGATCACGTCGAGCCGGCCGCAGACCACCCGGCACGCGATTCGGGGTATCGTGCACCGGGATGATTTCCAGATCGTCCTGGTCGACACGCCGGGGCTGCATCGGCCGCGCACCCTGCTGGGCAAGCGGCTCAACGACTTGGTCCGCGACACCTACAGCGAAGTCGACGCCATCGGCTTGTGCATCCCGGCAGACGAGGCGATCGGCCCGGGGGACAGGTGGATCGTCGAGCAGATCCGATCCAGTGCGCCCAGAACAATATTGGTCGCCGTTGTCACCAAGATCGACAAGGTTCCCAAAGATCAGCTGGCTGCCCAGCTCGTCGCGGTCAGCGAACTGGTCGGCGACGCAGCAGAGATCGTTCCTGTCTCGGCGGCGACCGGCGAGCAAGTCGACGTGCTCATCAACGTGTTGGTTGCCGCGCTGCCGCCCGGACCGCCGTATTACCCCGACGGAGAGCTCACCGACGAACCCGAAGAAGTTCTGATGGCCGAGTTCATCCGGGAAGCCGCCCTGGAAGGCGTGCGCGATGAGTTGCCGCATTCGCTGGCGGTGGTGATCGACGAGGTGAATCCCCGCGAGGGACGCGACGACCTGATCGACGTGCACGCCGTGCTGTTCGTCGAGCGGGACAGCCAGAAGGGCATCGTGATCGGCAAGGGCGGGGCGCGGCTGCGTGAAGTGGGTACCGCCGCACGCACGCAGATCGAGAAGCTGCTGGGCACCAAGGTTTATCTCGACCTGCGCGTCAAGGTTGCCAAGAACTGGCAGCGCGACCCTAAACAGCTTGGAAGACTTGGCTTTTGAGGGAGATAACGCGAGCTATCGGAGCGCTTCGGTCTCGGTGTTCCACCAGACGTCCGGCTGCTTTGACGCCCAGCCGCCCAGCGCTTCCAGCTCGGCCGCCAGCGACACCAACAGTGGTTCGCTGTTGGCCGGGCCCATCAGTTGCACGCCGATCGGCAAGCCTTCGGACGTGAAGCCCGCCGGGACATTGATGGACGGCCAGCCCAACACATTCCACGGCCAGGTCACCGGGCAGGCGGCGATCATCGCGCGATCGGTGCCCAGGCCGCTGAGCCGGTCGAAGGCATGCACCGGCAGCGGAGGCAGCGCGGTCGTCGGCGCCAAAACGACATCCACGATGCGGAAGATCGAGCCCACCCGGCGCTGATCGGCGGCTTCATGCGCACGGGCCGCGCGCAATATCTTTTGTGAAAGCACCCGGCCGATCCGCATGTTGGAAAGCGTCCGGTGATCCCACTCCACACCGTCACCCAACCGCTCGGCCCAGTCGAGCAGCCCGGATGTGGACCGCGACAAGAAGTTCCATGACAGCCGCAGCCCGTAGTCGGGATTACCCGAGACGACGCTGTGGCCGAGCAGTCGAAGCTGGTCGCCCGTCGATTCCAGCGCCGCCTTGATCTCCGGGTGCAGGCGGGCCCTAAAAGCGGTGTACGGGAACCCGGTTGACACCGCGATGCGAAGGGGACCCGGTGCGATGCCGACATGGTCGGACACCTTGACCGGTCGCGGCTTGTGCAGGTCGCCGTCGACGTTGCCGGATGCCGCGTCGAGCACCAGCGCCGCGTCGGCGACCGTGCGGGCCAGCACGCCGTTGACAGTGATTCCGTTGAATGCCTCGCGCAGCGGCCACGTCGAGATGCGGCCGCGCTGGGGTTTGATGCCGACGAGGTGGGTCCAGGCCGCCGGGATACGAACGCTGCCCGCGCCGTCCGAGCCGATCGCGGCCGTGACCAGTCCGGCGGCCACCGCAGCCGCGCTACCCCCGGAAGATCCGCCCGGTGTGTGCCTGCGTGACCACGGGTTGCGGGTATGGCCGAAGCCAGGTCCGCTGGTGAACGGCCACTGGCCCAGTTCGCAGGCGTTGGTCTTGCCGACGATCACGGCGCCGGCGGCCTTGAGGCGACGCACCACCTCGGCGTCCTGGGTGGCCGGCTGCACATACCCGGAGGTGCCGAAGGCGGTTGGTTGCCCGGCGACGTCGACGTCGTCTTTGACCGCGATCGGCACGCCCAACAGCGGTGACTGGTCGCCGGCGGCGCGCCGGCGGTCGGCCTCGGCGGCGTCGGCCAGCGCCGTCTCGGTGAGCACCACCCGGAAGGCGTTCAGCGTCGATTGGCTGAGGCCGATGGCGCGCAGCGAGTGACGCACCAGCTCGGCAGAGGTCGCCTCACCGCTGGCCAGCTGGTAGAGCTGGTCGGTCAACGTCGGAAAGCGGCGATTGGGGGAGTTACTCATCGGTATCGACATTATCGGCGCGTGCGCCGGGTGCCGTTGCAACGTGGTGACAAACTGATATCTATGCGGCTGTACCGGGATCGAGCGGTGGTGTTGCGCCAGCACAAGCTCGGCGAAGCCGACCGGATCGTCACTCTGCTCACCCGCGACCACGGGTTGGTCCGCGCGGTGGCCAAGGGTGTGCGCCGTACTCGCAGCAAATTCGGCGCGCGACTCGAACCGTTCGCGCATATCGACGTACAACTGCACCCGGGCCGCAACCTGGACATCGTCACGCAGGTCGTCTCGCTTGACGCGTTCGCCACCGACATCGTCAGCGACTACGGCCGCTACACCAGCGCGTGCGCGATGCTGGAAACTGCCGAGCGCCTGGCCGGCGAGGAGCGGGCACCCGCCCCGGAGCTACATCAGCTCACGGTTGGTGCGCTGCGGGCGGTGGCCGACGGCAGCCGACCCCGCGAGCTGGTGCTCGATGCGTATCTGCTGCGTGCGATGAGCATCGCCGGGTGGGCCCCGGCGCTGACCGAATGCGCGCGCTGTGCGACGCCGGGCCCGCACCGGGCGTTTCATGTCGCCGCGGGTGGCAGCGTGTGCAACTACTGCCGCCCGGCCGGTGCGACGACACCGCCGCTGGGCGTGCTGGATCTGATGGCAGCGCTGCGCGACGGCGATTGGGAAGCCGCGGAGGGTGCGCCGCAATCTGCCCACAGTCAGGTCAGCGGATTGGTGGCCGCTCACCTGCAATGGCATCTGGAGCGGCAACTGCGAACACTGCCGTTGGTCGAGCGGAGGCCGCCTGGCGATCCGATGGATCGCATAGATCGCAGCCTCCTCGACCGCCGGGTAGCTCTGGTCAGGCAGGATGTGGCCCATGGAGACGAGCCGGGTGAGCCGCTCAGAGCGGAGGGCTGAGCGCAGGCGGAAGTCCGACTTCCCGCAGCTTGCCCCGGCACCCGACGACTATCCGGTTTTCCCTGACACGTCCACATGGCCGGTGGTTTTCCCCGCGTTGCCGCGCTCACCCGACGGCGGCCCCCGCCGGCCACCACAGCACATCTCCAAAGCGGCCGCACCGCGGATCCCCGTCGAGCAGTTGCCCAACCACGTCGCGATCGTGATGGACGGCAACGGCCGTTGGGCCACCCAGCGTGGGCTGACACGAGTTGAGGGCCACAAGATGGGCGAGGCGGTCGTCATCGACATCGTCTGCGGTGCAATCGAAATGGGCATCAAGTGGCTCAGCCTCTACGCGTTCTCCACCGAGAACTGGAAGCGCTCCGCCGACGAAGTCCGGTTCCTGATGGGATTCAACCGCGACGTGGTGCGCCGTCGCCGAGTGAACCTCAACGAGATGGGCGTCAAGATCCGTTGGGTGGGCTCGCGGCCACGCCTGTGGCGCAGCGTGATCAACGAGTTGGCGATCGCGGAGGAGATGACCCTGCACAACGACGTGATCACGGTGAATTACTGCGTCAACTACGGGGGTCGCACCGAAATTGCCGAAGCTGCAAGGGATATTGCGCGCGAGGCCGCGGCGGGCAGGCTGAACCCCGAACGGGTCACCGAGGCGACCGTCGCCCGGCACTTGCATCGCCCCGACATTCCCGACGTGGATCTGTTGCTGCGGACTTCCGGTGAACAGCGGACCAGTAACTTCATGCTGTGGCAGGCCGCCTACGCGGAGTACATCTTTCAGGACACCCTCTGGCCCGACTACGACCGCCGCGACCTCTGGGCGGCCTGCGAAGAGTACGCGTTGCGGCATCGACGTTTCGGGACGGCGTGATGGGTAACCCGCGTGAGCACGGCGAGGGACTTGCCTTTTTGCCCGCCTTCGAGCGACTTTCGACCGTCGCGCGGCCAGTTGTCGCTCAGAGGCGGGCACATCGCACCCCGTCTCCTCTGCGAAGAATGGGTCCACTCTGATGCCGTCATTGCAGGAGCGGTTGCTGACGGTGCTCTCCGAAGTGCTGCCAGTCGAGGAGGAATCCGACGGAGCGCTGACCGTGCACCATGGCGGGACGATCGCGTCGCTGCGGGTGGTGACGATCAACGAGGACCTCGATCTGGTGTCGCTGACGCAGATGGTGGCGTGGGATCTCGTGTTGACCAAGAAGATCCGCGACAGTGTGGCCGAGCAGTCGAACTCCACCCTGCTGGGATCGGTGGCGTTGGTGGAGAAGGCCGCCGACGGGCCGGCCAAACGTAATTCCGGCAAGGCCGCGGACGTCGTGTTGCGCTACAACTTTCCGGGCAACGGCCTCAACGACGAGGCGCTGCGCACGCTGGCGTTGATGGTGCTCGACAAGGGCGCCGAAATCCGGCGCGCGGTAACGGCATAGCGCCGCGTCAGCGGCGGCAGTCCGAGCAGGTGCCGTAGATCTCGATGGTGTGGCTGACGTCGGAGAACCCGTGCTTGGTCGCTATCTCGGCCGCCCACGCCTCGACCTCACGATCGCCCACCTCCACCGTCGACCCGCAACTGCGGCACACCAGGTGGTGGTGATGGTGTTCGGAGCAGCGCCGGTAGACCGATTCACCGGTGTCGTTGCGCAGCGTGTCGAGCATGCCCGCACCGGCCATCGACTGCAGCGTGCGGTAGACGGTGGTCAGCCCGATGTTCTCGCCACGCCGGCGCAGCTCGTCGTGGAGCTCTTGAGCCGAACGGAAATCGTCCAGGGTGTCCAGCAGGCTCGCGATCGCAGCCCGCTGACGAGTCGACCGCACACCGGCCTTGGTTTCGTCCGCTGCGGCGCTCATCGGCGCCGCTCCTCAGCATCGCTGCGCGCTGCATCGTTGCCGGCGTGGCTCACGGCTTGTCCTCGCCCGCGTGCGCGACGGCGTCGACCACGATGTGGGCCAGATGGTGATCAGCCAGCCGGTACAGCACCTCGCGACCTGACCGCTCGCCGGCGACCACACCCGCGGCTTTGAGAATCTTCAGGTGCTGGCTGACCAGCGGCTGCGGCACCCCGAGCGCATCGACCAGCTCGTGGACGCAGCGCTGGGACACGTGCAGCTGCAGCACGATTGCGATACGCACCGGTGCGGCCAGCGCGCGCAGCAGCTCGCCGGCAGCGTCGAGAATCTCGCGCGGCGGTGGCGGTGGCAGCTCGGCGGAGTCGCTGTGCTGGTGCTCGACGACCAGCTCTTCGCCATCGGCTGCGGTCGAGGATGAGAGGGACATACTGCCTCCACTGTCACATGCATGATCACGCATGTCAAAGAGCCCGGAGTGGATCGCTAGGATGACGGATCGTCCGCCTTTCCCAACATCAGGAGATATCACCTCGTGGCGTCCGTCATCGACACCGTCGTCAACCTCGCCAAACGGCGTGGCCTGGTCTATCCCGCTGGCGAGATCTACGGCGGGACCAAATCGGCATGGGACTACGGGCCGTTGGGCGTGGAACTCAAAGAGAACATCAAAAGGCAGTGGTGGCGCGCCGTGGTGACCGGCCGCGACGACGTCGTGGGCCTGGACTCGTCGATCATCCTGCCGCGCGAGGTGTGGGTTGCCTCGGGACATGTCGAGGTCTTCCACGACCCACTGGTGGAATGCCTGAACTGCCATAAGCGGCACCGCCAGGACCACATGCAGGAGGCCTATGCACTCAAGAAGGGCAAGGGCGAGGCGGCCGTCGAGCCCGACTCAGTGCCGATGAGCGAGATCGTCTGCCCCGACTGCGGCACCAAAGGTCAGTGGACCGAACCGCGCGAATTCAACATGATGCTCAAGACGTATCTCGGTCCGATCGAGACCGAAGAGGGGCTGCACTATCTGCGGCCCGAGACCGCGCAGGGCATCTTCGTGAACTTCGCCAACGTGGTGACGACCGCACGCTGCAAGCCGCCGTTCGGCATTGGCCAGATCGGCAAGAGCTTCCGCAACGAGATCACGCCAGGAAATTTCATCTTCCGCACCCGAGAGTTCGAGCAGATGGAGATGGAGTTCTTCGTCGAGCCCGCGACCGCCACCGAGTGGCACCAGTATTGGATCGACACCAGGTTCGCCTGGTACACCGACCTCGGCATCGATCCAGAGAACCTGCGGCTGTATGAGCACCCCAAAGAGAAGTTGTCGCACTACTCCGACCGCACCGTCGATATTGAGTACAAGTTCGGCTTCTCAGGTAACCCGTGGGGTGAGCTGGAGGGGGTCGCCAACCGCACTGACTTCGACTTGTCCACGCACTCAAAGCATTCCGGTGTCGACCTGTCGTTCTACGACCAGGCCAACGAAACTCGCTATACGCCTTACGTGATCGAACCGGCGGCGGGGTTGACCCGTTCGTTCATGGCGTTTTTGGTCGACGCCTATCACGAGGACGAGGCGCCCAACGCCAAAGGCGGGGTGGACAAACGGACCGTGTTGCGGCTGGACCCCCGATTGGCGCCGGTGAAGGCCGCGGTGCTGCCGCTGTCCCGGCACGCCGACCTGAGCCCCAAAGCCCGCGACCTGGCTGCCGAGTTGCGCAAGTGCTGGAACGTCGATTTCGACGACGCCGGTGCGATCGGGCGGCGTTACCGACGTCAGGATGAGATCGGCACGCCCTATTGCGTGACACTGGATTTCGACTCGCTCGACGACCACGCCGTGACGATCCGGGAGCGGGACGCCATGACGCAGGAGCGGGTGGCGATCGACGCGGTGTCCGAGTACCTGGGTTCGCGGCTGCGGGGTTGTTAGCCTGCCGAGCGTGGGGATAAGCGAAACTCGTCTAACGAATTTCGGAAAAACCCTTCCCCTATTGCTCACATGATCAATATGATGAGTGCGTCGACGCGGCGGCTCACTAGGGCGTGGTGAGCTGCCGCGTCCACCATTTTGGCAGTTGTCGCCGTCAGAACCGGCCGCCGCCTCCCATGAACCCGCCGTCGGATCCGGAGCCGCCGAATGACGTCGGGCCCCAACCGCCGCCGAACCCACCGCCGCCGAACCCGCCGCCACCGAGCAGGTCGCCGATGATGATCCCGCCCATCATCGCGCCGGTCTGGTTGCCGCCGCCGTAGCGGGAGGTGTACGCGCGCTGCGCGGACTGGACGTCGGCCTCGGCCAGCGACTGGGCCTGCGCCGCCAGTGATGCGGCGTTGTTGGCGTGGGTGATCGCCTCGCTGAGGTCGCTCGCTTTTTTATCCTGCGCCGCTTCGATCTGGCGACACGCCTCGGCAAGCCGGGTACGTGCCTCGGGTCCGATGCTGCCGCGGCGGTTGTCGATGTACTCGGACACGGCGTGTACCCGCGACTGCGCGGTGAACAACGCCTGTTCCAGAGTCCGGGCAAGCCGCTCGGCGGCTGCCTGTTCCTCGGCGACGGTGGCCAGCAGCCCGTTCAAGTCGGCGTCGGCTTTGGTCAATCCGGTGAACGAGGCGAGCGGATCGGACGAACCGTTGGTCCGGGCCAGGTCGAGCGCCTGGGCGGCGGCTGCCCGGGCGCTGGCCAGATCGCGCAGGTGTGGCGCTTTGGCCTGCTGGGCGTTGTGCAGCGCGGCGTTTGCATGCTCGATTCCGGACTGGATGTCGGCGATCAGGGTCGGCAGGGTCGCGACCGCGTGCCGAATGTCGTTGGCGGCGCTGTCCACGGCGTCGAGCAACGAGCGGGCTTGTCCCAGCGACGATTCCGCGGCATGTACCGCGTCGACGAGGCCGCTCTGCTCGCCGCTGACCGGCTTGGCCGCCAGCTCGCGGGCCCGGCCGAGGTTCTGCTCGGCGAAGGCCAGCCGGTCCTTGGCTGTCGTCACGTTGGTGGCCACCGAAGCCAATGCCGCGGAGTCGAACTCGCTGTGCAGCTCGGTCATTCGTTGCTCAGCAGGTGCGATGCGCGCGGTCAGGTCGACGACCTGTTGGGTCAGAGCGTCCAGTCGTGACGGCGCGTTGACCACCAGATCACGCATTTCCTCGAAGGCCTCCCGCTGCGACTCCAGCTCGACATCGGCCCGCGCCGAAGCGACGATC
>NZ_JBAPRN010000481.1:0-16411 GCF_049281135.1 Mycobacterium sp.
TGAGCGCTAAGCCCCGACCCGACGCCGATACCGGGAGGCCCCACCGCATACGGCGGCACAAAACCCGGCCCGCCCCCGGCGGCAGGCGGAGCCGGCACGGAACTGGCGACAGTGCTCACCGTCGTCGCTGGAGTAGGCGCCGGTGCCGAGGCGGGCGCCGCAGCAGACGCGGTCACCACTGCGGGGCTACTCGTCGCCGGCAAGTTCGGTGTTTGGGGAGCTGGTGCGTCCGCCACGGCGGGGACGGCTTCGGGCTGGATCCCTGCCAGCCCAGCAAGGCCTGCGAGGCCTCCCGCAGCTCCGACGGGCACGACCAAAGGAAGCGCCAAAACTTCGGGGAAGGCGTTAACGAATTCAATTGCGTGGCCGAATTCGTCCGATGCAACTCCGACAACGTCGTACTCCAGCTGGAGTAGCCCTTGCGCCGGGTTCTGTCCGATGAGTTGGATGTCCCTCACCAAGGTCTGGGAGACCTCAGTGATTCGATTGATATACCAACTCAACTGGTACGGATTGCCGGAGTCATTGTCGACGATAGGCAGGATCCCCTTGTCCGCGATGCCCCCGCCACCGTAGACGCCGTCGGCGGGGCGGGCATGCACGATTTGCGGCGCTGGATCAGTCAGCGGCGCCGCAGCGACCGCGGCTGCGGAGACCGATTGATAGGTAGTCATCGTGGTAGCCGCCTGAATCCACATCCGCGCGTAGTCGGCCTCGTTGAGCGCGATCGGAATGGTGTTGACACCAAAGAAATTCGTCGCCATCAGCACCCCGTGGATCACGTGGTTGGCGGCCAGCTCCGGCAAGGTCGGCATCGCGGCCAACGCCACGGTGTACGCGGTGGCTGCGGTCTCCTGCTGGACAGCCTCCGACGCGCTTTTGGCGCTGGCCTGCACCAGCCACGCCAAGTACGGCAGATGCGCAGCCACGTACTGGTCGGCGCTGGGGCCTTGCCACGCCCCGGCCTGCACCTCCGCCAAAACCGCACTGAGCTCCTCAGCGACTGACGCGTATTCGGTGCTCAACGAGTTCCACGCGCCGGCCGACGTCAGCAGCGACCCGGGCCCCGGGCCGCTGCTCAGCAACGCCGAAGGCACCTCTGGCGGTAACGCCATCCAGACCGGTGCCGTCATCAGCCGTCCATACCAACGGCAGCCGCGCGGTCGCGAACCAAACGGGTAACCACGTCGGGCAGTTAATACGACGCTGTGTCGTAGTTACAAGACCCCGACCGGGTAGGGGGTATGCGCAGGTCTAAGACAGTGCGCTAAGAGTTAGACCCGCAGAAGCGTCGGCAGCGCCAGGGCCGAATCGAGCGCCAGGGCGCAGAACACCACCGCGAGGTAGTTGTTCGACTGCAGGAACAGCCGCAGCGGCTTGACCGGCTCGCCGCGGCGCACGCCGGCGTAGAGCTGGTGTGCCATTCCCAGGAACCACACTCCGGCCACCGCGGCCACCGCGGTGTAGAGCCACCCGGCGGCCAGGGCCAGCGCCAACGTCGCGGCCACGGTCAGCCAGGTGTAGATCAGGATCTGCTTGGTGACCTGACGTTCCGTCGCGACGGCCGGCAGCATCGGGATGCCCGCCGCCTTGTAATCGTCCTTGTATCGCATCGCCAGCGCCCAGGTGTGCGGCGGCGTCCAGAAGAAGATGATCGCGAACATCACCAGGGCCGGCCACGCGATCGTGCCGGTGACCGCCGACCAGGCGATCATCACCGGCATGCAGCCGGCCGCGCCGCCCCAGACCACGTTCTGCGAGGTGCGGCGCTTGAGCAGCAGGGTGTAGACGAACACGTAGAACGCGATCGTGCCCACCGCCAGCAAACCCGACAGCAGGTTGGTCGTCCACCACAGCCAGACGAACGAGGCGACGCTCAACACCAGCCCGAACACCAGCGCATGTCCGGTCGGTACGGCGGCCCGCGCCAGCGGGCGTTGCGCGGTCCGCTTCATCTTCTTGTCGATGTCGGCGTCCGCCACGCAGTTCAACGTGTTCGCGCCGCCGGCGGCCAGCATCCCGCCGATCAACGTGTTGAGGATCAGCAGCGGGTTCACACTGCCGCGGTGTGCGAGCAGCATCGCCGGAATCGCGGTGACCAGCAACAGCTCGATGACCCGCGGCTTGGTCAGTGCCAAATAAGCCAGCAATATCGTGCTGACTCGGCTCGGCGCAACGCGCTCGCGAATGCTCACGCAAGGACTCCTCGGATCACAGCAGCGCGCAGCTTCTACTACGCACGATGGTAGACCGGACGACTAGCCCAGCATGCACCGCAGGGTCTATTGACAGCCAATCGGCAACCATCGAGGCACAACGCACAGTTGACGGCGCTTGAACAATCAGCGGTCGAAATATCCTTTGACACGCCCGCAACGTTCCGGCATTAGGGTAGGAACAGGATCATTCTGCCGACCCGAGGACTTCAGTACGTGACCACACTCGAAGACATCTCGACCCTGACTCAACCGCACCACCCCGACGACTGGAGCGAGCTCGATTCAGCCGCCGTCGACACCGTCCGGGTGCTGGCCGCTGACGCGGTCCAGAAAGTCGGGAACGGCCATCCCGGCACGGCGATGAGTCTGGCGCCCTTGGCATACACCCTGTTTCAGCGTGCGATGCGGCACGACCCGAGCGACACGCACTGGCTGGGCCGCGACCGGTTCGTGCTGTCCTGCGGGCACAGCAGCCTGACGCTGTATCTGCAGCTGTACCTGGGCGGCTTCGGACTCGAGCTGTCCGACATCGAGTCACTGCGTACCTGGGGGTCCAAGACGCCCGGCCATCCCGAGTTTCGGCACACCAAGGGCGTGGAAATCACCACCGGGCCCCTCGGCCAGGGTTTGGCATCTGCAGTCGGCTTCGCGATGGCGGCACGTTACGAGCGCGGCCTGTTCGATCCGGACGCCGCGCCCGGAACCAGTCCGTTCGATCACCACATTTACGTGATCGCCTCCGACGGCGACATCGAAGAGGGGGTGACCTCGGAGGCGTCATCGCTGGCGGCCGTGCAGCAGTTGGGCAACCTCATCGTGTTCTACGACCACAACGAGATCTCGATCGAGGACGACACCAACATCGCGTTGTGCGAGGACACTGCGGCCCGCTACGAGGCCTACGGCTGGCACGTGCAGCGCGTCGAGGGCGGCGAGAACGTCGTCGCTATCGAAGAGGCCATCGCCAACGCCAAGGCGGTTACCGACAAGCCGTCGTTCATATCGGTGCGGACGATCATCGGCTACCCGGCGCCGAAATTGATGAACACCGGAAAGGCACACGGCTCAGCGCTCGGCGACGAAGAAGTTGCGGCGGTCAAGGAAGCCCTCGGCTTCGACCCGGACAAGAAGTTCGAGGTGCGCGACGAGGTGATCGCGCACACCCGCGAGTTGGTGCAGCGCGGCAAGGAAACCCACGACAAGTGGAACGTCGATTTTGAGGCGTGGGCCAAGCGTGAGCCCGAGCGCAAGAAACTGCTCGACCGGTTGACCGCCCACGAATTGCCCGACGGATGGGACGCTGACATTCCGCACTGGGAACCTGGCGACAAGGCGCTGGCGACCCGCGCCGCGTCCGGCAAGGTGCTGAACGCGGTGGGCCCGCACCTGCCCGAGTTGTGGGGCGGCTCGGCCGACCTTGCGGGCAGCAACAACACCACCATGGATAACGTGAAATCCTTTGGTCCGCCGTCCATTACGACGAAGGATTACACGGCGGACTGGTACGGCCGCACCTTGCATTTCGGAATTCGCGAACATGCGATGGGTTCGATCCTGTCCGGCATCGTGCTGCATGGCCCGACCCGCGCCTACGGCGGAACATTCCTGCAGTTCTCCGATTACATGCGCCCGGCCGTGCGACTGGCGGCGCTGATGGATATCGACACCATCTACGTCTGGACGCACGACTCGATCGGGCTCGGCGAAGACGGCCCGACGCACCAGCCGATTGAACACTTGGCGGCGCTGCGCGCCATACCGCACCTGTCGGTGGTCCGGCCTGCGGATGCCAACGAGACCGCGTACGCCTGGCGCACCGTCCTGGCCCGCGGCAACGGTAGTGGTCCGGTCGGTCTGATTCTGACCCGCCAGGGTCTGCCGATTCTCGAGGGCACGAATTATGACGGCGTGGCCAAGGGCGGATACATCCTGGGCAAAGAGGCCGACGGCCGGGAAGATCAAGAGCCCGATGTGGTGTTGATCGCCACCGGCTCCGAGGTTCAACTGGCCGTCGAAGCGCAGAAGTTGTTGGCGGCCAAGGACATCGTTGCCCGCGTGGTATCGATGCCCTGTGTCGAATGGTTTGAGTCCCAGTCCGACGAATACCGCAACAGCGTGCTGCCACCGTCGGTGTCGGCGCGGGTTGCCGTCGAGGCCGGCATCGCGCAGTGCTGGCACAAGCTGGTCGGCGACACCGGCGAGATCGTTTCGATCGAGCACTACGGGGAATCCGCCGATGCCAAGACGTTGTTCCGCGAGTTCGGGTTCACCCCGGAAGCCGTTGTCGACGCCGCCGAACGCACACTAGACAACTAACCGAAGGGAAAGACGATGACTCAGAATCCCAACCTTGCCGCTCTGAGCTCCGCGGGCGTGTCGGTCTGGCTGGACGACCTGTCACGGCAGCGGTTGCAGTCCGGCAACCTCCAAGAGCTGATCGACACCAAGAGCGTCGTCGGTGTCACCACCAACCCGTCGATCTTCCAGGCCGCGCTGTCGCACGGCGATGCCTATGACAGTCAGGTGGCCGAACTCGCCGAGCGCGGCGCCGACGTCGACGCGACGATTCGTACCGTCACCACCGATGACGTCCGCAACGCCGCTGACGTGCTGAAGCCGCAGTGGGAGGCGTCCGACGGCGTCGACGGCCGGGTGTCGATCGAGGTCGACCCGCGACTGGCACACGAGACCGATAAGACCATCGCGCAGGCCATCGAGCTGTGGAAGATCGTCGATAGGCCCAACGTCCTGATCAAGATCCCGGCCACGAAGGCCGGTCTGCCCGCCATCAGTGCGGTGCTCGCAGAAGGGATTTCGGTCAACGTCACGCTGATCTTCTCGGTCGAGCGGCACCGCGAGGTGATGGACGCCTACCTCGAAGGGCTGGAGGCGGCCAAGGCGGCTGGACACGATCTGTCCAAGATCCATTCGGTGGCATCGTTTTTCGTGTCGCGGGTCGACACCGAAATCGACAAGCGCCTGGAGAAAATCGCCTCGGACGATGCGCTGGCGTTACGCGGCCAGGCCGGCGTTGCCAACGCGCGCCTCGCTTACGCGGCCTACCAGGAAGTGTTCGTCAGCGGCGAGCGTTTCGCGCCGCTCAAGGCTGACGGTGCCCGAGTCCAGCGGCCGCTGTGGGCATCGACCGGCGTGAAGAACCCGGACTACTCCGACACGCTGTACGTGACCGAGTTGGTGGCACCGAACACCGTGAACACCATGCCGGAGAAGACGATTGACGCGGTCGCCGACCACGGCGTCGTCACCGGCGACACGGTCACCGGCACCGGATCGGCCGCCCAGGAAGTCTTCGACAAGCTCACTGCGATCGGCATCGATCTGACCGACGTGTTCATTGTTCTGGAGGACGAAGGCGTCGAGAAATTCGAAGCATCGTGGAAGGAGCTGCTCGACGCGACTCAGGAGCAGCTGGACAGCGCCAACAAATGAGCCCGGCCCGCAGCGCAGCCGATGCCGCACAGTGGCAAAACCCGCTGCGAGACAAGCGCGACAAGCGGTTACCCCGAATCGCGGGGCCGTGCGCGGTGGTGATCTTCGGCGTGACCGGAGATCTGGCCCGCAAGAAGGTGGTCCCCGCCATCTACGACCTGGCAAACCGGGGCCTGTTGCCACCCAGCTTTGCGCTGGTCGGATTCGGCCGCCGCGACTGGAATGACGAAGCCTTCAGCGACGAGGTATGCCAGCTGGTAAAACAGCACTCGCGCACGCCGTTTCGGCAGGTTACTTGGGATCGGCTGGCTGAGGGGTGCCGCTTCGTACAGGGCAATTTTGATGACGAATCGGCTTTCGCCCGGCTGGCCGAGACGTTGGACAAGCTCGATGCCGAACGCGGCACCGGGGGCAATCACTGTTTCTACCTGGCCATTCCGCCGAAGAGCTTCCCAGACGTGCTCGAGCAGCTGAGCAAAGCCGAATTGGCGCGTCCGCAGAAAGAGAGCTGGCGGCGTGTCGTCATCGAAAAGCCGTTCGGCCACGACTTGGACAGCGCCCGTGACCTCAACAAGGTGGTCAATAGCGTGTTCCCCGAGGAATCGGTGTTCCGCATCGACCACTACCTGGGCAAGGAAACGGTGCAGAACATCATGGCGCTGCGCTTCGCCAATCAGTTGTTCGATCCGATTTGGAACGCGCACTACGTGGACCATGTGCAGATCACCATGGCCGAAGACATTGGGCTGGGCGGGCGCGGCGGCTATTACGACGGGGTCGGTGCGGCCCGCGACGTGATCCAGAACCACTTGATGCAACTGCTCGCGTTGACCGCGATGGAAGAGCCGGTGAGCTTCCACCCGTCGGAGCTGCAGACGGAGAAGATCAAGGTGCTCTCCGCGACTCAACTCGCGGAGCCGCTCGACGAGACCACGTCTCGCGGCCAGTACAGCGCCGGCTGGCAGGGCGGCGAGCACGTAGTTGGCCTGCTCGACGAAGCGGGCTTCTCGAAAGACTCCACCACCGAGACGTTCGCTGCCATCACGCTGGAGGTCGACACCCGTCGCTGGGCAGGCGTGCCGTTTTACCTTCGAACCGGAAAACGCCTGGGCCGCAGGGTGACCGAGATCGCGCTGGTATTCAAACGGGCACCGCATCTGCCATTCGACGCGACCATGACCGATGAACTCGGTGCCAACGCGCTGGTTCTCCGGGTGCAGCCGGATGAAGGGATTACGTTGCGATTCGGTTCCAAGGTGCCGGACAGCGCGATGGAAGTCCGCGACGTCAACATGGACTTCTCCTACGGTTCGGCGTTCGCCGAGGAATCACCCGAGGCCTACGAACGGCTGATCCTCGACGTGCTGCTGGGCGAACCGTCACTCTTTCCGGTCAACGAGGAAGTCGAATTGGCTTGGGAGATAATCGATCCGGCGCTTGATCAATGGGCCGATCACGGCAAACCCGATCCATACGAGGCAGGAACCTGGGGCCCGGCTTCGGCGTTCGAGATGCTGCGCCGGACCGGCCGCGAATGGCGGCGGCCGTGATTGTCGAATTGCCGGGCACCAGCACCAACGAGATCAACAAGCAACTCGACGAGCTGCGCGAGAAGACCGGCGCGGTAACACTCGGCCGGGTGTTGACTCTGGTCATCGCGCCCGACAGCGAGGCGATCCTCGAAGAATCCATCGAAGCGGCCAACGCGGCCAGCCACGAACATCCCAGCCGGGTAATCGTTGTGATCAATGGCGACGCGGACGCCGCCGAGGCGCGCTTGGACGCGCAACTGCGAGCGGGCGGCGACAGCGGCGCCACCGAGGTCGTGGTGCTGCGGCTGTCGGGTCCGCTCGCCGGACACAGCAGTAGTGTCGTCGTGCCCTTCCTGCTGCCCGATATCCCGGTGGTCGCGTGGTGGCCAGACCTCGCCCCGGCCGTACCGGCGCAGGATCCGTTGGGCCAATTGGCTATTCGTCGTATCACCGACGCGACCAACGGGGCCGACCCATTGGCGTGCATCAAAAGTAGGCTGTCCGGATACACCCCCGGCGATACCGATTTGGCCTGGAGCCGCATCACGTATTGGCGGGCGCTACTGACATCGGCGATCGACCTGCCACCGCATGAGCCCATCACTTCGGCGCTGGTGTCGGGGCTCAAGACCGAACCTGCACTCGACGTCCTCGCGGGCTGGCTGGCGGGCCGGATCGACGGGCCGGTGCGGCGCGCGGTCGGCGAGCTCAAGGTCGAGCTGGTGCGCAACAGTGAGACGGTCACGCTGAGTCGACCACAAGAGGGAACGACGGCGACATTGAGCCGCACCGCCAAGCCGGAGGCGCTTGTTCCGTTGCCACGCAGAGAAACTCGGGAATGCCTTGCCGAGGACCTGCGCCGATTGGACGCGGACGCGATCTACTTCTCAGCGCTGGAAGGCATCGACCGAGTGGAGTACGTGTGAGCACCAGCGTCGAGACGTTCGCCGACAGCGACGGCCTGGTTGCTGCGGCGGGCGAGCGATTGATCGACGTCGTCGACGCTGCCGTCGCCGCGCGCGGGCGGGCGCTGGTCGTCTTGACCGGCGGCGGCAACGGTAACCGGCTGATGCGTTTCCTGGCCGCAGAATCCGCGCGAATCGACTGGACCAAGGTGCATCTGTTCTGGGGCGATGATCGATACGTCACCGAAGACGACGACGAACGCAACGAGAAACAGGCCCGCGAGGAATTGCTGAATCACATCGACATTCCGCCGCGCAACGTGCACGCCATGCCGGCCGCTGACGGCGAATTCGGCAACGACATCGCCGCCGCCGCGCTGGCCTACGAGCAGATCCTCGCCGCGAATGCTGAGCCGGGCGATCCCGCACCGAATTTCGACGTTCACCTCCTCGGCGTGGGGCCGGAAGGACACATCAACTCGCTGTTCCCAGACACTCCCGCAGTGCGCGAGACAAGCCGGATGGTGGTCGACGTCGAGGATTCGCCCAAGCCTCCACCTCTGCGAATTACGTTGACACTCCCCGCGATCCAGCGTTCCCGCGAGGTATGGCTACTGGTGTCGGGTGCCGAGAAAGCCGGGGCGGTCGCCGCCGCGGTCGGTGGCGCCAAGCCGGTGTCGATACCGGCAGCCGGCGCTATCGGCCGCGAGCACACGGTCTGGTTCCTCGACAGCGGGGCCGCCAGCGAGTTGCCCTCTTAGCCCGACCGCCGCTCCGCCTGCGCGTCGGCGTAACCGCGCCTGTAGTCCTCTTGCTGTCGGAGGCTGCTGGGCAACGCCGCGCGTCTGATCGCCGCAGCAGCGCAGTAGTGGTCCCGATCTGGTCGGTGCATACCCATCAGATGGGTATCCGGTCCCGGAGGTTCCCGCGACCGCCATAATGGGCGGCATGGCAGACAAAAGCGCCGGTGATCGCCCAGCGCGGCAGCGGATCAGGACGCTCACTCAGGCGGCGATGAACGCCGACGTCACCGTCAACCAACTGGAAGATGTGTTGGGCGGGCTGGGCGACACGTTGGGCGACCTGAACACGTCGCTGTCGAATTTGAACAGCGCGATCGGCCGCCTCGACGACGGGCTCGACCATTTCGAGGCCACCCTCGGCCGGATTGACGACCTGATGCAGCGACTGGTGACGCTGGTGGCGCCGGTCGAGGCGATCGTCGAACGCATCGACTACATGGTCGGCGTCGGCGAGACCGTGATGTCGCCGCTATCGGTCACCGAACACGCAATTCGCAACGCCTTCAGCACCTTACGCAATCGCGCCAGCCGCTAAACCGTGCCACATCCCCAACCGGTTCCCAATCCGCCCTACGCCGAGGGCACCGGTTTGCCATGGGATGTGTCAGTCACCGACGCTGTGGCCGCGATTGCGGCAGCCCGCGCTCAACACGGCGACACCTTCGCTGTGCACAGCGGCAATGACCGCTACCTGTTCACGTTCTCCCCTACCGGCGTCGAGTCGTTCTACGGGCTGCCCGAAGAAAAGGCCAGCAAGGGGGTCGCGGACTTTCTGATGTTGCGCCGCAAGCTTCCCGACGAGATCTTCGACGGTCGACGCCTCTTGCCGAGCACGCTGTTTCGCCGCGACGACGTTGCCGGGTATCTCGTCAATCTGGATCGGGCGCTCGATGAGACAGTCGTTGAATTGGGGGTGTCGGGATCGGTCGACGTCTTCGGGTTGACCCGTCGACTCGGCCACCGGATGGGGCTGGCCTCCTGGGCAGGGCCCGGATCAGCCCGGGGTGAGGCGTTCGAGCATCTGGTGCGGGCCTTCGACACACTCGACGGATCCGACGCCTTCGTGCATCCGGACGCGATGGCAGCGGTCGCCGCATCGGAGAAGCGGGCCGAGCGCGCTGCCCTCGACGAGGCGGTTCAGATCATCGCCGATGCCGTGCACCGTCGAGACGGCTCCGGCGACCAGACGTTGTTCGACCGGATTGTCGATGCCTGGTGCGACGAGTTGGGCGACAACCGGATTCGTGGCATCGCCCTCGACGTCTCGCTGATCCACATCGCGTCGATGTCCAACCTTGCGGCTGCGCTGGGGTGGGCATTGGTCGATCTGCTCGAGCATCCGGTGCAACTCGCGCGGGTCGTCGCCGGTGATGCGGACCTGGCGCAGCGGTGCGCGCTGGAATCAACGCGACTGGCTCAGCGGTCGATCATGTCCCGCGCTGTGCTGTCCCCCATCGTGCTCGACACCGGTGAGGTCAGCTACGAAGTGCCGCCCGGTTGGACCATCGCAACGCTGCTGCCCTTGCTCAACACCTCGGTCGCACCCGGGCTCGGGCGGTGGGATCCCGACCGGTGGACGCGGCACCGGCTGACCGAGGAGAAGTCGCTTCCTTCACCGATGTTGGTGACGGCGTTCGGCCACGGCCGCCATTCGTGTCCGGCGCAGCCGTTTTCACTGTCGGCGATGACCGCCACGATGACGCGGTTGTTGGGCACCTATCGGATGACCCCGGGTTGGACGGCGCATCCACGGCCTGTTCCGGCGCAGATCGGCGGCGTGGCCAGAGCCGATGGACCGTGCATCCTCAGCTACGTCATGGAGTAACTGGTCACAACTTCGCCGAACGCGAAGCCATTGCGAAAAATCGGCCGCAAAGTCGCAATAGTTTCACGTTCGGCGCGAGAGCCGTTAGCCGCTGTTGCGCAGCGCGCTGGCCAAACCGTTCATCGTCAACAGGATTCCGCGCTGTACCAGTTCGTTGTCGTCGCCGGAGCGGAAACGCCGCAACAGCTCGACCTGCAAGTGGTTCAGCGGCTCCAGGTACGGGAAACGGTTGAACACC
Source organism: Mycobacterium sp. (assembly GCF_049281135.1). Lineage (GTDB taxonomy): Bacteria > Actinomycetota > Actinomycetes > Mycobacteriales > Mycobacteriaceae > Mycobacterium. The sequence goes on from NZ_JBAPRN010000481.1 coordinate 10,973, forward strand.
GACCGGGCCAGCGCCGGGTTGTCGGCGAGCAGATTGTCCTGGCCGGTAATCAGCTTGTGCGCGTTGATGCTTCGCTGGTGTTCCGCTGCGATCTTGTCGAACACCCGCCGCCGCAACGCGACGTCTTCGACCAATTCGGCGTAACGAGCGGCCAGGCCCAGATCGGTTTTTGCGAGAACCTGCGCCATGTTCGACAGCACGGTCTGGAAGAACGGCCACCGCTGATACAAGTCACGCAATTTTTCGAGACGCCCGTCGCCGCCGGCGATCCAGTCCTCGATTGCCGAGCCGGTCCCGTACCAACCGGGCAACATCACTCGTGACTGGCTCCACGCCATCACCCACGGTATCGCGCGCAGGTCGGAGATCGACGACGTCGGCTTCCGAGACGTAGGCCGACTGCCGACGTTCAGCGAACCGATCTCGCTGACCGGCGTGGACTGCAGAAAGTAATCGACGAAACCTTCGGTGTCGTGCACCAATTCGGAATAGGCCCGCTGCGCACGGTCGGCCAGTTCATCGAGAATTTCATAGGCCGGCTCGGCGGCGTCGCCGAGCCCTTCGACGTCGAGCAGGGTCGACTCCAGGGTGGCTGCCAGCAAGGTCTCCAGGTTGCGCTGAGCCATCTGCGGCTCGGCGTATTTGGCGGCGATCACCTCTCCTTGTTCGGTCAGTCGCAGCGATCCGTTCACCGCTCCCGGCGGTTGGGCAAGGATGGCCTCGTAGCTTGGCCCCCCGCCTCGGCCCACCGTGCCACCACGACCGTGGAAGAGCCGCAACCGAATTCCGGTTTTGCGTGCCGATTCGACGAGGTCGAGTTCGGCGCGGTAGAGCGCCCAGTTGGCGGTCAGGTAACCCCCGTCCTTGTTGGAGTCGGAGTAGCCGAGCATGACCTCTTGGCTGTCGCCGCGGGCGCGCACTATGCCCTGGTAGACGGGAAGGTCAAGTGCCGCTTCAAGAATCGACGCGCCGCGACGGAGATCGTCGATCGTCTCGAACAGCGGGACGATGCCCACCGGGCAGTACGGCTCACCGCCGGAGGCGTCGAGCAGCCCGCATTCTTTCAGCAGGATCCCGGCCTCCAGCAGATCGGAGACGGACCGGCACATCGAGATGATGTAGTTGGGCACCGCGGACGGACCGTAGATGGCGACGGCGCGTGCGGCCGCGGTGATGATCGCGAGTTCTTTGCGGGCCAATTCCGAGAGTTGGTCGCGGTCGCCGACCAACGGCCGTCGGGTGCTCAGCTCGTCGGCCAGGATGTTGACCCGTTCGTCTTCGCTCAGCGAACAGTAGTCGGGATGCACGCCGGACCAAGCCAGCAACTCGGCAACCACCTCTTCGTGGACGTCGGAGTTCTGCCGCATGTCCAGACCGGACAGGTGAAAACCGAAGACGTGCACGGCTTCCCGCAACCGGGCCAGCCGGTCGTCGGCCAGCAATGCGCTGCCGTTGGCCCGCAGTGACGCGTCGACGGTGTTGAGGTCGGCCAGCATCTCCCCCGGCGTCTCGTAGGGCGGGAGGCCGAGGTCGAGCAGGCTTTCCGGTTGTTGATCGAGGATGTGCGCAGCGGTGGCGGTGAGCCGGCCATGGATGACGCGCAGCGCGCGGCGGTAGGGCTCATCGCCGCGAGCCGGCTCGTCGCAGGCCCGGGCCAGCGCAGCCAGGTCGTCGGTGACAGCGACCAGCCGCGCCGACATCGACAGCTCTTGTTCCAGCGCGGTCAGTTCTGCGGTGTAGCGACCCAACGCGGTGTAGGCCGCGCTGCCGGTGGCCAGTCGCACCACGTCGGCGGTGACGTTGGGGTTGCCGTCACGGTCGCCGCCGATCCACGAGCCTGGTCGCAGGATCGGTTCGGAGAGCAGGTCGGCGTCGGGCCAGCGCCGACGCAGTGCATCGCGGACTTCGGCGTTGACTTTCGGCACCACGTCGAAAAACGCTGCCTGGTAAAACCGCAAGCCGACCGCGATCTCATCGGAGATCTGTAGTCGCGCCAGCCGAACCAGGGCGGTCTGCCACAGCGTCAGCACCTGGCGGCGTAATTCGGTATCGATGTCGCGGCCGTCATCGGTTTCGGTGTGGCCGTGGGCGTGCAGCCGCATCAGCTGGGTGATGTGGTGCTGGGCGTCGAAGACGGTCCGGCGACGAGTCTCGGTCGGATGGGCGGTGATCACCGGGGAGACCAGTGCGCCGGTGAGTGACTCCGCGACGGTGGCGGCGTCCAGATCCGCGGAGTCCAGCTTCTGATAGGTGGCGGCCAGGGTGCTGTCCTGCGGCGGGTCGCCGGCGTCGACGTGGATGGCGCGGCGGCGTTCGCGGTGGATGTCCTCGGCGACGTTGGCCAGCAAAGCGAAGTGGCTGAAGGCGCGGATCACCGGGATCGCTCGGTCGATGTCGATGCCGTCGAACAACTCCGCCACCTCGGCACGCTCGATCTCCGAGCGACGCACCCGGAAGGAGGCGATCCGGGCCCGCTCGACCAAATCGAAGACCTCGTCGCCGTTCTGCTCGCGGACGGTGTCGCCGAGGATGGCGCCGAGCAACCGGATGTCCTCGCGCATCGGCTCGGTGGCTTCGCGGCCTATCCGGGTGCGTTGTACCGCGCCGAAGGGCTCGAGCGAGTCGGGAGCTTCAGCCATACCTATCAGTATCGGGGCGGTTGGCCGTCTTCGCCTTTCGTGGGGTCAGGCGTTGTACTTGATGCGCAGCGCCATCCCGACGATGGCGACCAGCCAGATGCCGACGACGAACAACGTCAGCCGGTCGAGGTTCTTCTCCACCACGGTCGACCCGGACAGGCTGGACTGCACACCACCGCCGAACAGAGTCGACAGACCGCCACCCTTGGCGCGGTGCAACAGCACCAGCAGCACTGTCAGGATGCTGGTGACCACCAGCGTGATCTGCAGGGCCAATTCCATGGCCCACACCTTACCGGCCTGCGACGGGCGGCTCGAACGGGCGTGCGCTACTTGTCGAAGATCAGCGAGTCGGTGGCGTAGTCGATGTAGATCGGGTGTAACAGGAACGGTTCGACACCGCTGTCGATGTTGGTTCCGCTTGTTACGAATGGCGCGGTGCTGTTACCGATGCTGTCGGTCCCCACCTGGTAGGTGTACAGCGGAGTACCGGTACCGGCGGCGTTGTCGTAAACCGAAATCGTGGTTCCCGACGGCACGGTGGTGGCGTTTCCGAGGAGGGATGACGGGATGGTTCCGTACACACCGCCGGAGTCGACGTCGTCGGAAACCGCGATCGGGGTTCCGCCATTGACTGATTCGTACAGGGCGGTGATCGGCGCTCCGCTTGACGCGTCACTGAATGTGGCTACGGGTGTTCCCGCATTGGTGGGACTGACGACCAACTCGTTCTTGGGGATGTCAACGGTCACACCCTCGTAACCGTCGGCCTGCAACGGGCCCATGGCGTTCGGACCCACGCCGTCCCCGATACCCAGAATCCCCGTTGATTGGTTATCGGCAACGAAGGTCTCGAAGTTCGCCGGCGAGCTGAACGAAGTCGGATAGGAGAAGATCTCCACGTCGACGGGGGTGCTCCCGGTGTCAAGGGTTCCCGTGGTGGTGGCGTAATCGACCGGCGTGTCGTAAGTCAGATAATAATATTCCACACCACCGCTGTAGCCGCTGAAGCCGGAATGGATGGGTGACCCGAGCTCGAAGAGGTTCTCAAGCGCCGTGAAAGGGTTCGACCCGAGGGATTCCCACGGGATGACCAAGCCGCTGGACCCGGTGTCGACGAGCAACGTGTTACTCGTGCCGTCAATCGTCGCCTGCACGGTCGGCTCGGTGACCTCTTGCATGGTTATCGGGATGTCGTAGGTGCCCGTCGGGTCGGACGCCGCAGGCACGGCGGCGCTGGCCGCCGACTCCGAGGCGGCCGGAACCGCCGAGTCGATCGAGTTCAGGCTGGCGAGGAAGCTGTCGGTCCAGCTGGTCAGGTCGACGGCGGCGGCCGGGTCAAAGGCGCCGATCGAGTCGGTCAGCGAGGTGAGGAGGGGCTGGATGATCGGGTCGAGCAGGTCCTCGAAGTCGGCCTTGGCGGGTGCGGCCGACCCGGTCGCCATCGCCGCTGCCGCGAAAAACACACTCGCGCCGGCGCCCATCCCGACCAGCAGGCGGCGACCGACATTGGCGCTGCGTGCCTGCTTCTTACGGTCGTGACCAGCCATTTAGTCCCCCGCGGGCGTGTAGGTGGAGCTGTCTAACCTGCGGACCTTAACGGTCCTGTGTTTCTGTCAGGTTTCCCTAAGCTAAACGTGACCTCCCCGTGTCCGCAACTAATACGCGCCGTTGTTCACGGCGTCGGGCTCTCGGCACGGCCCCCAGCGCGCCGCACCGGCGGGGATTCCACCGCACCTGCGGCTTGGTCGAGGTGCTTCAGCCGACGTCGCACATCCTCGATCAGCCCCGTCGAATCGCTGCCGGCATCTATCGCCGAGCAGACCGCGGTGATCGCGTCGACAGTGTCCTCCAATTCGATGGCGACCGGGATTACCCGCACGGCGACTGAGCTCACCCGTGGCGGCTCGAGCACCGCGGCCTCCGCCGTGCCACGCGCCTGGTGCGCCAGCCGGTAGGCGTCGGCCCTGACGAATTGCAGATGCCTCCGCTGGGCTGCTGGTTTCACCGCCTCGCGCAAGTAATCGTGGGCCGACTCCAGCGCGCCGGCCAGTTGCGCGTACGCCGGGAATCTGCGGGCACCCGGCCACAGCAAATAGCCGAAAACGATGGCGATCGTGGCGCCGAGCAAGGTGTCCTGCAACCGGTACACGGGCGCGACCGGATCGACCTGCCCGATCGACCGCGATAGCAGAGCCGAGGTGGTGATACCAATGACGCTGAAGCCGTACAGTTTCGGCGCCGACAGCACCACAAAGCCGAGCGCCAGCGCGGTCGCGATCACCAACGGCAGCCCCGACGAGAGCACCGCCAACACCCCGGTCGCGACCAACGCGCCGATGACGGTGCCGAATATGCGGTTGACCGTCCGCACGAAGACCGATGCGTACTCGGGCCGCACGATGACGGCGGTGGTCAACGGCAACCAGAACCCGTGGATCCGATCCTGCATCGCCGCCGCGATTCCGGTGGCCACGGCCAGGCATAGTCCGATCCGCACCCCGTTGGCCAGGGAGTCGCGCGATGTGACGACACGAACCAACCCCGACAGCCGCTGAGTCGTGGGTCGCGGCGCACCCGGGCGCTTCGGATCCGGGCTCAGCGCGTCGGCCAATTCCACCAGTCCCGGATCGTTACCAGCATCCGCTTCCGAGAATCCGACCGATACCGGCGACGCCTCCGCGATCTGTGATCCAGCCCGTCGGATCGCCGCGATGGCGTTCTGCGGGACCGGCCGGCCCTGCGCATACAGGGTGGCCGCCGCGAAGGCCACCCGGTCGGCCCCGCGGCGATCCCGAGC
>NZ_JBAPRN010000482.1:0-29520 GCF_049281135.1 Mycobacterium sp.
GCGTCATGATGCGCTTGTCGCGCATCGACAACCCCGGTCGGCTCCAAATCGTGCCGAACAGGTGATCGACCGTCAGATCGAAATACGGGTCGCCCTCGATGTTCGGCATCTCCCAGCCGTAAACCTCGTTCATCTTCGCGAGGCCCTTGCTCCGCAACTCGTCCATTACGCCTCTTTCTCTGTGTGCGGCACTCCAAGGCCGGCCGCCAGTCGCTGGTAGGCCAGCTGGGCGAGTGGTAGATCGACCGACACCGCCTCACCCAACGCCAACGCCAGGCTGAGATCCTTCTCGCCGAGCCCGCGGGTGTGCAGGAACGGCTGATACAGGAAGTTGTCCGGATCGAGGTCGTTCATGTCTTCACGGACCATGATCGCCCCCGGGCCGCTGGTGAGGGCGTCGGTGTGGCGCACCACCCGTCCGAGCGCCTGCAGATCCAGCCCGGCGGCCTCGGCGAGTTTCATCGCCTCACATGCCGCCGCGTAGGAGGTGAACGTCAACATGTTGCGGGCCAACTTCATTCGGGTGCCCGCGCCCGGCTCGCCGGCGTGGATGACGACCGCCGCCCAGTGTTTGAACGCCGGCTTGATCCGCTCGTAGACCTCGCGGTCGGCGCCCACCATGGTCGCGAGCTCGCCTTTCGCGGCAGCGGCCGCGCCACCACTGACCGGCGCGTCGACGATGTGAATGCCCTGCTGTTTGAGTTCGCCGGCAAGTTCGGCTGCCGTCGTGTCGCTGATGGTCGAGTGGATCGCGATGACCGTTCCGGGCTTGGCGTGTGGCGCCAGCTCGCCGACAACCTCACGCACCTGCGCGTCGTCGAGCACGGTGATGTGGATGATGTCCGCGGCGGCCACGTCGGCGATGCTGTCGGCCAGGCTGGCGCCCTTCTCGGCCAGCGGAGTCATCGCCTCGGCACGGATGTCGTAAACGGTTACACCACCCGGCCATTCGGTCATCTTGGTGGCCATCGGGGCGCCCATGTTGCCCAGCCCGATGTAGCCGAGCGTCGGACTGTCAGTCATGACCGAATGACCTGTCCGCCGTCGACATTGAAGATCTGTCCGGTGATCCAGGAGGCCTCATCGGACAACAGGAACAGGCACATGCCAACCAGATCTTCTGGTGTTCCCATCCGGGAAAGTGGGAGCCCCTTGACGATGTCGTCGACGATCTCTTTGGGGGTGGTGGTCCGGTTGGCCTCCGTGTCGATCGGCCCTGGGGCGATCGCGTTGATCCGGATGTTCTGACCACCCAATTCGCGCGACAACTGCTGGGTGAGGCCGTTGACGCCGACTTTGGCCAGGCCGTAGAAATTCGAATACAGCCACGCCGCAGTGGATGACTGGTTGACGATCGCGCCGCCGCCGCGCTTGGCCATCTTCTTGTATACGGCGCGGGTACACCACAGCGCGCCATCGAGATTGACGCTCATGAACTTTTTGTAGTACTCGGGGTCGACGGTGATCAGAAAGTCGAGCTTCATGCCACCGAAGATCGCGGCGTTGTTGACCAGGTAGTCGATGCCGCCGAACTCGGACAGCGTGCGGTCGGCCATTTCCTTTGCCGACGCGGGGTCGGAGACGTCGACCGGAATGCTGATGGCGGTTCCGCCGTCCGCGACGATCTGCTTCGCCACTCCCTGCGCCGCTTCGGTGTTGATATCGGCGACGACAACCGCCGCGCCCTCCCGCGCCAGTGCCTCGGCGTAGGCCTGGCCGATGCCGCCGCCAGACCCGGTCACAATGGCGACCTTTTTGTCAAACCGCATGTTTTCCTCTCGAGGACGTCACTAGACCGCTGTCGCGATGGTTTTGATTTCCAGGTATTCCTCGAAACCTGCGAGGCCCATCTCGCGCCCGTTGCCGGACTGCTTGTACCCGCCGAAGGGCGCGTCCGCGGAGTACCAGACGCCTCCGTTGACGTTGACGGTGCCCACTCGCATTCCCGCTGCGAACTTGGCGGCTCGCTCCGGATCAGCACTGAACACGGTGCCCGACAACCCATACGGCGAATCGTTGGCGATACGAAGGGCGTCGGCGTCACCGTCGTGGGCGATCACGGTGAGCACCGGCCCGAAGATCTCCTCGCGGGCGGGTCTGGCGTCGTTGTCGAGTCCGGCGATGACGGTGGGCTCGATGAAGAACCCGGTGTCCCGGTCGGCCGGCCGGCCGCCGCCGCAGGCGAACGTTCCGCCCTCCGCGATCGCCAGGTCGAGGTAGCTCTGCACCCTGTCGCGCTGCCGCGCCGAAATGACTGGCCCGCAGACGGTTCCGGGCTTGTTGGGGTCGCCAGGCTTGATCGACCCCATGGTTCCTGCCGCGATCGCCACGGCCTCGTCGTATTTGGCCCGTGGCACGACGAGCCGGGTGGTGATCGCACAACCCTGCCCCGCGTGCATCGACGCGGTGAACGCCGATACCGAGCACGCGCCATTCAGATCCGCGTCGTCGAGCACGACGAACGCCGACTTGCCGCCCAGTTCCAGAAACACCTTCTTGAGCGTCACGGCCGCGTCGCTCATCACGCTGCGGCCGGTGGCGGTCGAGCCGGTGAACGAAACCATGTCCACCCGAGGGTCTTTGGCCAGCAGCGCCCCCACGCTGTGGTCGCTAGAGGTGATGACGTTAACGACACCCGGCGGGAAATCAGTGTGCTCGGTGATGATTTCGCCAAGCACCGCCGCACACCATGGGGTGTCCGGCGCGGGCTTCAGCACAACGGTGTTGCCGGCGGCGAGCGCCGGACCCAGCTTGGCCAGGTTGATCTGATGCGGGAAGTTCCACGGGGTGATCGCGCCAACCACGCCGACAGCCTCCCGCGCAACGGTTCGGCGGGTGGGGATTCCCATCGGCGATGCGTCACCGAGATCGGAGTTCCACTGGTAGTTCTCGGCGGTGTCGGCCGCGAAGCTCAAATCGCCGACCGGCCCTTCCAATTGGGCGGCGGCGGTCAGCATTCGTGGCGCACCGACCTCGGCGATGGTGATCTCGCGCAGTTCTTCGACGTGCTCGCGCATCGCGTCGCGCAGCTGCCGAATACACCGCACCCTCAGCTCGGTGTTGCGCGACCAGTCCGTGTCGTCGAAGGCACGGCGGGCCGCTTCAATCGCATGACCCATGTCCTCGGCGTCGGCATCAGCCGCCATACCCAGCACTTCTTCGGTGGCCGGATTGATCGTGGGAAAAGTGCCTTGGCTGCCGCTCGTCAGCTTGCCGTCGATGAGCAGCGGGCTCACGCCGTCGGCCAGCAATGCCATTCTTCGCCTCCACCGTTCGTCAGGATGGACACATGTCCGGAATAACCCAGTTGAACATAGTCTTCGCGCTGCTGAAAATGCAAGGGTGGGCTGGTCATGGCTGCCGTTCTTGGTTTGAATCAGCAGCTTTATCTGCTGTTTTCTAGAACGGTCTTGCCTCGTTCGGGATGCATCGGATAGCTTGGACAAGTGTCCAGCGACCCAGTCGTCACGATCACGCCCGACGCCGGCGGTCCGGCCCGGGATGTGCCACGCAACCGCCGACAAGAAGAGACCTTCCGCAAGGTCTTGGCCGCAGGTGTCGAGGTGCTGCGCGGGACGTCCTACGCCGACCTGACCGTGCGCGCAGTGGCGGCCCGCGCCAAGGTGGCCCCGGCCACCGCATACACCTACTTCTCGTCGAAGAACCATCTGATCGCCGAGGTCTACCTGGATCTGGTGCGACAGGTGCCGTACTTCACCGATGTCAACGAGCCGATGCCGACACGAGTGGACAAGGCGCTGCGTCACCTCGCGCTGGTGGTCGCCGATGAACCCGAGGTCGCCGCGGCGTGCACGACGGCGTTACTTGGCGGCGGCGGAGATCCCGCCGTGCGGGCGGTCCGCGACCGGATCGGTGCCGAGATCCACCGTCGCATCACCTCGGCCATCGGACCCGACGCCGAGCCCCGCATCGTGTCAGTCCTCGAGATGGCGTTCTTCGGCGCGCTGGTCAACGCCGCCAGCGGGGCCTACACCTATCACCAGATCGCCGACCACCTCGCCTACGCGGTCGGCCTCATTGTCAAAACGGAAGACTGATGACCCTTCAGATCGACAAGCCACGCCCGCCTTTTCTGGACCCTTATGACTACGACTTCCACGAGGATCCGTACCCGTACTACAAGAGGTTGCGGGACGAGGCGCCGTTGTACTGCAACGAGGAACTGGGCTTTTGGGCGGTGTCCCGGCACGCCGACGTACACCAAGGTTTTCGCAACAGCACCACGCTGTCCAACAAGTACGGTGTCTCGCTTGACCCAGCATCCAGGGGACCGCACGCCGCCAAGACCATGTCGTTTCTGGCCATGGACGATCCCGCGCACCTGCGGCTGCGGACCCTGGTATCAAAAGGCTTCACCCCCAGGCGCATTCGTGAGCTCGAGCCACGCGTCACCGAGATCGCGCATCAACACCTCGACATCATGGTGGAGAAAGCAGCCGACGGACTTGTCGACTACGTGAACGAGTTCGCCGGCAAGCTCCCGATGGACGTCATCTCCGAACTGATGGGGGTCCCCGAGCCGGATCGAGACCAGGTGCGCGCCTGGGCCGACGGCGTCATGCACCGCGACGATGGCGTCACCGACGTGCCGGCCGCCGCGGTCGAGGCGTCGATCAATCTGATCGTCTACTACCAGCAGATGGTCGCGGAGCGCCGCAAGAAGCCGACCGACGACCTGACGACCGCGCTGCTGGAGGCCGAGATCGACGGCGACCGCCTCACCGACGATGAAGTCCTCGGCTTCATGTTCTTGATGGTGATCGCCGGAAACGAGACCACCACCAAACTACTTGCCAATGCCGCATTTTGGGGCCACAAGAACCCCGACCAGTTGACCCCGGTCTACGCGGACCTCTCGCTGGTGCCGGCGTGGGTGGAGGAGACGTTGCGCTACGACACCTCCAGTCAGATCCTGGCCCGCACCGTCGCCGGCGAACTGACGCTCTACGACACCACGATTCCCGACGGCGACATACTGCTGCTGCTGCCCGGATCAGGGCACCGCGACGAACGCGCATTCGAGAATGCCGATGACTACGTGATCGGACGCGACATCGGTTCCAAACTATTGAGTTTCGGCAGTGGTGCGCACTTCTGTCTCGGCGCGCACTTGGCGCGGATGGAGGCCCGGATCGCCCTCACCGAGTTGTTCAAGCGAATCCGCGGCTATGAAGTGGACGAGGCAAATGCCGTCCGCGTCCACTCCAGCAACGTCCGCGGGTTCGCTCACCTACCGATGACCATGGAGGTCGGCTGAATGCCCCGCTTTGAACCCCTGCCCGAACGCCGGCCGGCCATCGTGGCCGGCGCCTCCTCCGGCATCGGTGAGGCCACCGCGATCGAACTCGCCGCACACGGCTTCCCGGTCGCCCTGGGTGCCCGCCGGGTAGAGAAGCTCGACGACATCGTCGGCAAGATCAACGCCGACGGCGGCGAGGCAGTCGGCTTCCATCTGGACGTCACCGATCCGAACTCAGTCAAATCCTTTGTTGCACAGTCGATAGACGCACTCGGCGATATCGAGGTCCTGGTGGCCGGCGCAGGCGACACCTACTTCGGCAAGCTCGCCGAGATCACCACCGACGAGTTCGACTCACAGCTGCAGATCCACCTCGTCGGCGCCAACCGGCTGACCGGGGCGGTGCTGCCGGGCATGCTCGACCGTCAGCGTGGCGACCTGATTTTCGTGGGCTCCGACGTGGCACTGCGCCAGCGGCCGCACATGGGTGCTTACGGCGCGGCCAAGGCTGCGCTGGTCGCGATGGTCACCAACCTGCAGATGGAACTCGAAGGCACCGGCGTGCGGGCGTCAATCGTGCACCCCGGCCCCACCAAGACAGCGATGGGCTGGAGCCTGCCGGCCGAGAAGATCGGCCCCGCGCTGGAGGATTGGGCCAAGTGGGGCCAGGCCCGCCACGACTACTTCCTACGCGCGGCGGACCTGGGACGGGCCATCACGTTCGTCGCCGAGACACCGCGCGGTGGATTCATCGCGAACATGGAGCTTCAGCCCGAAGCCCCGTTGGCCGACAACAGAGATCGCCAGAAACTCGCTCTCGGTGAAGAGGGGATACCAGGACAGTGACCACTGCCATCGTGCCGCGGGTTTCCGGTGGCGCCGAAGAACACGGCCATCTCGAGGAATTCCGAACCGACCCAATCGGTTTGATGCAACGGATCCGCGACGAATGCGGCGACGTCGGCTGGTTCCAGCTCGTCGACAAGCACGTCATCTTCCTGTCGGGCGCCGAGGCCAACGAGTTCTTCTTCCGCTCCGCCGACGAGGATCTCGACCAGGCCGAGGCGTACCCGTTCATGACGCCGATCTTCGGTAAAGGCGTGGTGTTCGACGCCAGCCCCGAACGCCGCAAGGAGATGCTGCACAACTCCGCGCTGCGTGGCGAACAGATGAAGGGCCACGCCGTCACCATCGAGGGCGAAGTCAAGAAGATGATCGCCGACTGGGGCGACGAGGGTGAGGTCGAGCTGCTCGACTTCTTTTCCGAGTTGACCATTTACACGTCGACAGCCTGCCTGATCGGCCTGAAATTCCGCGAACAGCTAGATCACCGGTTCGCCGAGTACTACCACGAGCTGGAGCGCGGCACCGATCCACTGTGCTACGTCGATCCATATCTTCCGATCGAGAGCTTCCAGCGCCGCGACGAGGCGCGCGTGAAACTGGTTGCGCTGGTTCAGGAGATCATGAACGACCGGATCGCCAACCCGCCCACCGACAAGGCCGACCGCGACATGCTCGACGTGCTGGTGTCGATCAAGGACGAGGAGGGCAATCCCCGGTTCTCCGCCGACGAGGTCACCGGGATGTTCATCTCGCTGATGTTCGCCGGGCACCACACCAGTTCCGGCACATCGGCCTGGACGTTGATCGAGTTGATTCGTCATCCCGAGGCCTACGCCGAGGTACTCGCCGAGCTCGAGGAGCTGTACTCCGATGGCCAAGAGGTGAGTTTCCATGCGCTGCGGCAGATTCCCAAGCTGGACAACGTGGTCAAAGAGACCCTGCGGCTGCATCCGCCGTTGATTATTTTGATGCGGGTGGCCCAGGGCGAATTCGAGGTGCAGGGCTTCCCGATCCACAAGGGTGACTTCGTCGCGGCCTCCCCCGCGATATCGAACCGGATCCCTGAGGACTTCTCCGAACCGCACGCCTTCAACCCCGACCGGTACAACAAGCCCGAGCAGGCCGACATCGTCAACCGGTGGACCTGGATCCCGTTCGGCGCCGGCCGGCACCGTTGCGTCGGAGCCGCGTTCGCGCAGATGCAGATCAAGGCGATCTTCTCGGTTCTGTTGCGCGAGTATGAGTTCGAGATGGCGCAGCCCGCCGACAGCTACCACAACGACCACTCCAAGATGGTTGTGCAGCTGGCCCGGCCGGCGAAGGCGCGCTACCGCCGGCGTAATGGGAGTTGACGATGGGATACCGGGTCGGAGTCGACTTGGATTTATGCCAAGGCCATGCCATGTGCGAGCTGGAGGCACCGGACTACTTTCGGGTGCCCAAACGCGGAAAGGTCGAGATCCTCGACGCCGAACCCCCGGACGAGGCCCGCGATGAAGTCGAACGGGCGGTCGAAATGTGCCCTACCCAAGCCCTATTGATCCAAGAAGATTAAGGAGACTGGCTTAAAATGTCTAAGGCGTCACACTCCCGCGAAAAACTCGAGGCATGGGTCGACCGTTGGCTGCAGGCCAACAAGGACTGCGAGAAAGCCGGCGACTGGCGACCGCTGGGCGACTTCTACGCTCCCGAGGCGACCTACGGCTGGAATATCGGCCCTAAGGAAGACGTGATGTGCGTCGGGGTCGACGAAATCCGCGACGTCGCGCTGGGCCTGGAGATGGAGGGCCTGGAGAACTGGGTGTACGAGTACCAGAAGGTCCTGATTGATGACAAGCAGGGCGAAATCGTCGGCTTCTGGAAGCAGATCGTCAACAAGACCGACGGCAGCCAGGACGAGATCTACGGCATCGGCGGCAGCTGGTTCCGCCTCAACGACGACGAGCTCATCGAGTGGCAGCGCGACTTCTTCGACTTCGGGCACGTCGCGAAGATGTTCGGGAACCTGATCGAATCCGGCGACCTCAGCGACGGGATGCAGAACCGCATCGCGCGCAGCGTGGCCGGTGAGAAGCTGCCCGGCTACTACCCGCTGGGGCAGGCTCCAGTCCCCATCTGGTGATCTCATCCGGCTCCCCCGGTGACCCGGATCACCCGCTGTCCTACACTCAACCAAGCGGTTGCTTGCGTGGAGCTCGGGCCGTGCTAAACCGACGTTCAATGACGAAAGCAGGTTCAGGGTGAAGACCAAAGGCGCGCTGATCTGGGAGTTCAACCAGCCGTGGTCGATCGAGGAAATCGAGATCGGCGATCCCCAAAAGGACGAAGTCAAGATCCAGATGGAAGCGGCCGGCATGTGCCACTCCGACCACCACCTGGTCACGGGCGGCATCCCGATGGGCGGCTTCCCGGTTCTCGGCGGGCACGAGGGTGCCGGCATTGTCACCGAAGTCGGCCCCGGCGTTGAGGACATCGCACCGGGCGACCATGTGGTGCTGTCGTTCATCCCGTCCTGCGGCCACTGTCCGACCTGTCAGGCCGGCATGCGCAACCTGTGTGACCTCGGCGCCGGGCTGCTCAACGGCGCGGCGGTATCCGACGGCACGTTCCGGATCCAGGCCCGCGGCCAGGACGTCTTTCCGATGACGCTGCTGGGGACGTTCTCGCCATACATGGTTGTGCACAAGAGTTCGGTCGTGAAGATCGACCCGTCGGTGCCGTTCGAGGTCGCCGCCCTGGTGGGCTGCGGCGTGACCACCGGCTACGGCTCAGCGGTCCGCACCGCCGACATCCGGCCGGGTCAAGACGTGGCGATCGTCGGCGTCGGCGGCGTCGGTATGGCAGCGCTGCAAGGCGCCGTCACCGCCGGCGCGCGCTACATCTTTGCGATCGACCCGGTCGAGTGGAAGCGCGACCAGGCCCTGAAGTTCGGCGCGACGCACGTCTACCCCGACATCTTCGCCGCCATGGGCGGAATGATGGAAGTGACCTACGGCCTGATGGCCCACAAGGTGATCGTCACGGTCGGCGAGCTGCACGGCGCTGACGTCGACAACTACCTGATCCTGACCCAGAAGGGCGGCACCTGTGTGCTGACCGCCATCGGCAGCCTGGTGGACACCAACGTCACCCTGAACCTGGCGATGCTGACCCTGATGCAAAAGAACTTGCAGGGCACCATCTTCGGTGGCGGTAACCCGCAGTTCGACATCCCCCAGCTGCTGTCGATGTACAAAGCCGGCAAGCTCAACCTCGACGACATGATCACCCGCCAGTACAAGCTGGAGCAGATCAACGACGGCTACAAGGACATGTTGGACGGCAAAAACATTCGCGGCGTCATCCGCTACACGGACGCCGACCGGTAAACGCGATGTCGGCCGAAACCGCTGAAAAGTCACCCGCGCTGGCCGCTTCCCAGTCGTCGTGGCGCTGCGTCCAGGCCCACAACCGGGAGGGCTGGCTGGCCCTGATGGCCGACGACGTGGTGGTCGAAGATCCGATCGGCAAGTCCATCACCAACCCCGAGGGCACCGGCGTGCGGGGCAAGGACGGCGTCGCCGAGTTCTACGACACCAACATCGCCGCCAACCAGTTGCAGATCACCTGCGAGGAAACGTTTCCGTCCAGCGACCCCAACGAGGTCGCGCATATCTTGGTGCTGCGCAGCAAGTTTGACAACGGAATCACCAGCAGCGTGCGAGGCGTGTTCACCTACCGCGTCAACGACGCCGGGTTGATCGCGAACATGCGCGGCTACTGGAACCTCGAGATGATGACCTTCGGCAACGACGAGTGACCTCGCTGCTCGCCGGCCGCGGCGCGATCGTGGTCGGCGGGTCGCGAGGCATCGGCGCGGCTGTCGCGGCGTTGTTGGCAAAGCACGGTGCCGGTGTGGTGGTCAACGGCCGAGACGCCGACGCTGCCAACTCGACCGCGGAAGGCATCACTGCCGCCGGCGGGCGTGCCGTCGCCCATCCCGGTTCGGCGTCGGATCAGCAGATCGCAGAATCGTTGGTGGACGGGTGCATTGACGAGTTCGGCGGCATCCACATCCTGATCAACTGCGCCGGCATCGCCGAACCGCCGGGCTCGTCCATCCTCGATATCAGCTCGGTGCAGTTCGCCGAGTTGCTCGACGCGCATCTGGGCACGGTGTTCGCCACCTGCCGGGCCGCCGCACCCAGGATGGTCGCGCAGGGCGGCGGCAGCATCGTCAACAGCGGCTCGTTCGCGTTCCTGGGTGACTACGGCGGCACCGGCTACCCGGCCGGCAAGGGCGCGGTCAACAGCCTCACGCTGGCGATCGCCGCCGAACTGAAAGAACATGGCGTACGGGCCAATGTGGTGTGCCCCGGTGCCAAGACCCGGTTGTCCACCGGGCCGGACTACATCGCCCACATCACCGATCTACACCGCCGAGGATTGCTCGACGAAGTCTCCATGCGGGGTTCACTGGACGTCGCAGGACCGGACTACGCCGCGCCGACCTACGTCTATCTGGCCAGCGATCTTGCCAATCATCTCACAGGTGAAATCTTCGCTGCCTCAGGCGGTTTCGTGGGCCGATTTCCCAAGGCGACGCCGGGCCTGATCGGGTACCGCGACCATCACGACGCACCGCCATGGTCGGTGGACGAGATTTCCGCGCTACTCGACGGCGGCGCTGCCTAGGCGTTCGTAGCACAACCTATGCTGAAGCGATGGCGCGCGTCGGCGACGATGCGGAGCGAAGCGATGAGAAGGAGCGGCGCCAATGACTTCTATCTTCACCAAGATCATCAACGGCGAACTGCCCGGCCGGTTCGTTTACGAGGACGACCAGGTCGTTGCCTTCTTGACTATCAATCCGATGACCCAAGGACACACGCTGGTGGTGCCGCGAGCCGAGATCGATCAGTGGCAGAGCATCGACCCGCCGGTGTTCGGCCGGATCATGTCGGTCGCCCAGTTGATCGGTAAAGCCGTCATCAAGGCGTTCGAGGCTGACCGGGCCGGGGTGATCATCGCCGGGCTCGAGGTGGCACACCTGCACGTCCACGTCTTCCCGGCGAAGAGCCTGAGCGATTTCGGCTTCGCCAACGTCGACCACAACCCGTCCGCCGAATCCCTCGACGAGGCGCAGGCGAAAATCAAAGCGGCACTTGCCGAGTTGAGTTAACGGCTGGCCGATCCTGCCTTTGCGGGCACGTCTGCGATACGCGGCAGGCTGACGTAGAAGCGGCACCCCTGCCCGAGCGCCGTGGTGACGTTCACGGTTCCACCGTGGGCGTGGACCAGTGAATCCACAATCGACAACCCCAGACCACTACCGCCGCTGCTACGCGCGCGCGACGAGTCGGTGCGATAGAACCGCTCGAATACCCGCTGTGCGTCTTCCCGACTCATGCCTGGACCTTCGTCGACGACCTCCAGGATCGCGTCTTCCGCGCTGGTGCCGACCCGCACGATGATGTCCGCGCTTTCCGGGGTGTGCTGCAGGGCGTTGGTCATCAAGTTGCCGAGAACCTGACGGAGCCGGGCCTCGTCGCCCAACACCTCGGGCGTACCGGGACCGTCTACCACGTCGATCGTGATCGTTCGATTGGGCGACACCGCACGCGCGTCGTGTACGGCATCAGTGGCCAGCGCCAGCAGATCCACCAGTTTGCGCTCGATCGGGCGTTGGGCGTCCAGCCGGGCCAGCAGCAGCAGGTCGTCGATGAGCAGACCCATCCGGCGGGACTCGCTTTCGATCCGCGACATCACCATCTCCATGTCGCGCGCGGCGCCCTGTCGGTACAACTCGGCGAAACCGCGCATGGTGGTCAACGGTGTTCGCAGTTCGTGGCTGGCGTCGGTGATGAAGCGACGCATCCGGTTCTCGGAGCTGAGCGCCTTTTGCGCTGAGGCTTCCGATGACGCCAGCGCCTGCTGAATCTGAGCAAGCATCCCGTTGAGCGCCGCGGAAAGCCGGCCGACTTCGGTTCGCGAATCACGTTCGGGGATACGGCGATCCAGCTGACCGGCGGCAATCGCGGCGGCGGTCTGTTCGACCTCCGTCAACGGTCGCAGACTTCGGTTCACCACCCACGAACCAGCCAATCCGAGGACCAGCAGGACGGCCACCCCGATGCCGAGTTGCAACCAGGCCAGCGAACGAACGGTGTGCTGGATCTCGGACAGGTCATAGGCCACGGTGACCAGTCGATTGGGCCCGTGCACGGACACCACTCGCCATTGCACACCGGATTTGTCGACCGATCCGACAGTCTTCGGCTCGGGCCCGACATCGTTGTTGGCCGGCAAGATGGGTTCGGCGTGCCGGTCGTTGATGACGATCCGACCTTTCCCGTCCGAAGTCACGCTGCGCACATAGAAATTCGACGGCGGCCGGTCAAGGTTCGCCCCGTGTGGCACCTTCAGCGCGCCTTTCGGCGCCTGCGCCCAGCCACGAGATGCCTCCTCCAGCGTCTGGTCGGCCCGCTGGATCAGGTGCTGGCGCAGGATCGAGGTCACCGCGATGCCCGACGCTGTCAGGCCACACGCGACCAGCAGCAGAGTGGCCGCGACGAGCGCAACGCGCAGCGGCAGTTCGACCCGAAATTGGCGCGGCATCGGCGGTTAGCGAGGCTCCCGCAGCACATAGCCGACTCCACGCAGCGTATGAAGGAGGCGCTTCTCACCGGTGTCGACCTTGCGACGCAGATAGGACACATAGGACTCGACCACGTTGACATCGCCGCCAAAGTCGTAGCGCCACACGTGGTCCAGGATCTTCGGTTTGCTCAACACAGTGCCCGCGTTGATCACGAAATAGCGCAGCAGGGTGAACTCGGTGGGCGACAACGAAACCGGTTCGCCGGCCTTCCAGACTTCATGGGTGTCCTCGTCGATTTCGATGTCGGCGAAGGTCAGTCGTGCATTGTGGTTCTCGGTGACGCCTTTTCCGGTGCGGCGCAGTATGACTCGCAACCGGGCGACGACCTCTTCCAGGCTGAAGGGCTTGGTGACGTAGTCGTCGCCGCCGAGGGTCAGCCCGGCGATCTTGTCCTGCAACGAATCACGGGCGGTAAGGAACAATGCGGGCGCGTCGATGCCATCGGCGCGCATCCGGCGCAGCACTCCGAAGCCGTCCATGCCAGGCATCATCACGTCGAGGATTACCGCGTCCGGCTTGACTTCGCGGGCCAGATCGAGCGCCGATGCGCCATTAGTCGCGGTATAGACCTCGAAACCCTGAAATTTGAGGCTGACCGACAGCAGCTCGACGATGTTGTCTTCGTCGTCGACGACGAGAACCCGTGCCTCTGGTGCTGCTTCTTGCATTGCTGCTGACATGGAATCAATTCCCTCGCACTTAGCTAAAAGAACCCTGCAAGCTGGCTGTGCTGAGGCTGAGAGTTCGGTGCCAGGCTGATACCGGCCAATGACCACGGGATATGCCCCGCCCTGAATAGACTCGGGGGATGAATATCGGCAAGAGCCTGGTAAGCCTCGCCACCGCGCCGGTGCGAGTCGGACTGGCCGCCGCCGACGCGGGTGTGGGTCTTGCGACGTCCGCGCTTGGGATGGCACACCGAACCCTGGGCGAGACGGGTACGTCGAGCGGATCCAATGCAGTCGCGCACATGTTGGGCATCGACGATGCGATTACCCGGGCCAACCGGCTGGCCCGGTTACTGGACGACGACGCGCCACTCGGGCGCGCCATTGCCAATGACGGACCGGTCGATCGGTTGCTGCGGCCGGGCGGAGTCGTCGACATGCTCACCGCGGAGGGCGGCCTGCTCGACCGGCTGACCGCCGAGGGTGGCGGACTCGAGCGCGCTCTCAAGCCGGGCGGGCTGGCGGATCAGCTGGTCGCCGACGACGGGCTGATCGACCGGCTGCTCGCCGAGGACGGGCTGGCCGATCGGCTGCTGGCCGACGGCGGCCTGATCGACAAGCTGACCGCCCGCAACGGGCCGCTGGAGCAGCTGGCTGCCGTCGCCGATACCTTGAGCCGGCTCGCGCCCGGGATGGAGGCGCTGGAGCCGGCCATCGCGACGCTGCAAGACGCGGTCATGTCGCTGACCATGGTGGTCAACCCCCTGAGCAGCATCGCTGAGCGGATTCCGCTGCCCGGCCGTCGTCCGAGCCGGCGTTCACCGACCCGGACGGTGCGCTCACAGCGGGTCATCGACCACGAGAACTCGGCCCACGACGAGTGAGCCGTTAGGCTGGCCGGGTTAAAACCAGCCTCCTTAGCTCAGTGGTAGAGCACTCGCCTTGTAAGCGAGCGGTCGTCAGTTCAATCCTGACAGGGGGCTCTGCATCGTCAGAGGAGCTCCCATGACCTATCGCCGTCTCGGGTGGGCGCTCGGTGCCATGTTGGTGGCTGCCGTCGCCCCGCTTCCGGCTCACGCCGATCCATCGGTGCCGCCGGGTCAACCCGTGAAGTGTGTGAGCAACACCCAAAAAGGCAAGCAGGTCCTGGTTCCCTGCGATCTGCTCAACGCCGGCGCCAACTTTCCGCCGGGGTACCGTTGCCCTCCTCCGCTCGAGCAGTACCCGAAGGATGTGGCCGACTGGTGTGGTGAAGGACCAGGCCTTGGAGCCACGCCCCCGGGCGCTGCACCTCCGACGAGTCCGACCAGCCCTACGACTCCACCGACCCCAACGAGCCGTCCGACGCCGACGAGTCCAACGACCCCAACGACACCGACGACACCGACGACTAGCCGGTGAGGGCGCGTTCCATGAAGTGGTCTACCTGAGCCGGCGAGCTACAGCGCTCACCTTGTAAGCGAGCGGGCAACGGACTGGGTTGCTTTCGACTCAACCTGGGCTTAATGGGCACAGCCTTTACCCGGTCAACTTACGTTGGCCTGCGGTACTGTTGTCGCAACTGTAAGTTCCACAGGAACAGTGGGAGATCACCTTGACTGCGTTGAGCGAAGGCACTCAGTGATAACCAAGGGAGCCCTGGTCTGGGACTTCAATCAGCCGTGGTCGGTCGAGGAAATCGATATCGGCGAGCCCCGGAAGGGTGAGGTAAAGGTCCAGCTGGAAGCTGCGGGTCTGTGTCATTCCGATCATCACGTGGTGAGCGGCGACATCCCGATGGCGTCGTTCCCCATGCTCGGTGGCCACGAAGGCGCCGGCGTCGTCGTCGAGGTAGGCGAAGGTGTCGACGGACTTGCTGTGGGTGACCACGTCGCAGCGTCGTTCATACCGTCGTGTGGCAAGTGCCCCTCCTGCCGCGCAGGCGAGACCAATCTATGCGACGTCGGGATGGGCCTGATGGCGGGAACAGCCGTCTCCGACGGCACCTTTCGAGTCCAAGCCAAGGGCCAGAATGTCTACCCGTATGCGTTGCTGGGTACCTTCGCGCCGTATGTCGTGGTCCATCAGACTTCACTGGTGAAGATCGACCCCGCGGTACCTTTTGAGATTGCGGCGCTCGTCAGCTGCGGTGTGACAACGGGATTCGGATCGGCAACGCGAGCGGCTGAGGTTCGACCTGGTGACGATGTTGTCGTCGTCGGCATAGGCGGCGTGGGTACAGCCGCTGTGCTCGGCGCGGTGCATTGCGGTGCGCATCGGATCTTCGCCGTCGACCCCGTCGAATGGAAGCGCGATCAGGCAGTCAAATTCGGTGCTACACACGCTTATCCCGACATCGACACCGCACTCATGGCGGTCGCAGAAATCACTGGTGGCCGAATGGCTCGCAAAGTGATCATCACCGTCGGTAGGTCCGACGGCGCGGACCTCGATAAATACGTTTCCGTCACCGCCAAGGGCGGAACGTGCGTCATCACAGCGATGGGCAGCGTCGTGGAAACCGATACGACATTGAACCTGTCGCTGTTCGCGCTGCTGCAGAAAAGATTGCAAGGCACCATTTTCGGGGGCGGCAACCCCCAACACGACATCCCGTTACTCCTATCGATGTACCAGTCCGGCAGGCTCAACCTCGACGACATGATCACCCGCCGCTACCGCCTCGAACAGATCAACGAGGGCTACTCAGATATGTTGGAGGGCCGCAATATCCGGGGTGTCATCTGTTATACCGACGCCGACAGGTAGCGCGAAGGTGGACACATTCGTGCAATCGACTATCGATCCGGCGAAAGAAGGACGGCCTGACGTCGATCTGGCCGACGGCGCTTTCTACGCGGGTGATTCGCGGTCGGTCTACAAGTGGATGCGGACCAACGAACCGGTCTTTCGGGATCGCAACGGCTTGGCCGCGGCAGCGACCTATCAGGCGGTGATCGACGCCGAGCGCGCACCCGAATTGTTCTCCAACGCCGGTGGTATCCGGCCGGACCAGGACGCGCCGCCGATGATGATCGCCATGGACGACCCGGGACATCTGTTGCGGCGCAAGCTCGTCAACGCGGGCTTTACCCGCAAGCGCGTGAAGGACCGGGAATCATCGATCGCGACGCTGTGCGACGTGCTCATCGACGCGGTGTGCGAACGCGGTGAGTGCGACTTCGTCTGGGACCTCGCGGCTCCGCTACCCATGGCGGTGATCGGCGACATCCTCGGCGTACTCCCCGATGAACGAGAGACGTTCCTGCAGTGGTCCGACGACATGATGAACTTTTTGAGCAGCACGACTGAGCAGACGGACTTTCAGGTCAGTGTCGACGCGTTCGCCGCCTACGCCGACTACATGACGAGCATGATCACCGCTCGCAAGGCGGAGCCCACCGATGACCTGGTGAGTGTGCTGGTGCACGCGGAGGTGGAGGGCGAAAAGCTGGCTGACCACGAGATCATCAACGAGGTCTTGCTGCTGTTGATCGGCGGCGACGAGACCACCCGGCACACCCTGTCCGGCGGCACCGCGCAACTACTGCGCCATCCAGAGCAGCACCAGCGATTAGTGAACGACTTGACGCTGTTGCCCAACGCGATAGAAGAGATGCTGCGCTGGACGGCGCCGGTGAAAAACATGGCCCGCACGATGACCGCCGACGCCGAGTTTCACGGCACGCATCTCGAGCAGGGCGAGAAGATCATCCTGCTGTTCGAGTCAGCAAATTTCGATGAGACAGTGTTCGGCGACCCGCAGAACTTCCGCATCGATCGATATCCCAATAACCACTTGGCATTCGGCTTCGGTACCCATTTCTGCCTGGGCAATCAGCTAGCGCGATTGGAGCTGTCCATGATGCATGAGCGGCTGTTGCAGCGCCTTCCTGACATGCGGCTGGCGTCAGAGGAGCCACTGCCACTGCGGCCGGCCAACTTCGTCAGCGGCCTGGAAAAGATGCCGGTCACATTCACGCCGACAGAGCCTGCCGGTGATTGACCGCAGGCTGTAGCGTCTACTTTACAGGTCATCGGCTTTTTGTAACGATACAGCAGTGAGTAGGGTCGTGTCGGTCTTCGGCTTGGCGGCGCACCTGGCCCGCGGCATCCAGCGAATAGCGACCGATGCCGTCATCGGTCGCCTGCGCTCGTTGCCGCGATCGATCAACGAGCTTGACGCCCAAGCACTCTCGACGATCGTGGGCCGACGGGTCACATCCGTGTCGGTAATCGGTGGCGACGCCGGGACGTCATCGCGAGCCCGGCTGGCATTGACCGGCGACGGCGTCCCCGCCTCGGTGTTCGTGAAGATGCCCGCCGAAACCGTCGCCACCCGACTGATGGGCGAACTTGGCCGGCTCGCGCACACCGAAGTCATGTTCTATCGCGAGTTGGCGCCGCGACTGACCGGCCTGCCCACCTCGTACGGGTCGGCGTTTGACCCAGTAACCGGTCGCTTCGTGCTCGTCCTGGAAGACCTCGCGGTCGATAACTGCGTGTTCCCCGACACCCTGCATCCGCTGGACGAAGACCAGGCGAGCGCGATCGTCGAGCTACTCGCACGGCTGCACGCGGCATTCTGGGAACGCCTGCCCATCAACGGGAGTCGCGGTCCGCTCGGATGGGTGTACTCCGCGTCGGGCGACCACACCTCGTTGCTGACCGGACCGCTGCTGAACACGTCGGCCCGTCGCATGGCCGAGCGAACCGACATCGGAGTCGAAGACGGTCGCTTCATCATCGACAACTACCGCACTGTCGCGGAAATCATTGACCGACAACCGAACACCGTGACCCACGGCGACGCGCATCCCGGGAACGTCTACTTCCGCAACGGCGAGGCCGGATTGCTCGACTGGCAGGCGGTTCGCCGCGGGCACCCCGGACGGGAATTGGCATACACACTGATCACCGGCATGACCACCGCCGACCGCCAAGCCCACGAACGCGACCTTCTCGCCGTCTACCGGCATGCCCTGGCCGCTGCCGGCGGCCCCGAACTCGATGCCGATGAACTCTGGTTGCGCTACCGGCAGGGCGCGCTGTATGCCTACGTCGCACCCCTGATCACCGCCGGAATGGGCGGCATGCAGGACGAAAGCATTGCGCTGGAAGGCGTTCGACGCGGAGTGGTCGCACTGACCGATCTGGAGACCGTCGCTGCACTGAAACAGTCCCTGGCGTCGTAGATTCTCTAACCATGCGGATGACGGTTCTCGGCAGCGGTGGATGGATTCCCACCAGCTCCCGTCAGACGAGCTGCTATCTGGTTACCTCTGGGACCGAGGCATTGGTACTCGACGCCGGAACCGGTTTAGGCGCATTGCACATCGACCCGTCCCTTCTCGACGGCATCGAGACAGTGATCTTGGTGCTCAGCCACTTTCACCTCGATCATGTGACCGGCCTCGGGTTCGTCAGTGCGCGCGCGCTGGGCGGCCGGGAACTCACGATCGCCGGACCGGGTTCGATGGCGTACGGCCGGCCCACCCGCTCGATCGTGGAAGATCGGCTTCTCGCCTCCCCGTTCCAGACGACCTCGCCGCTGGTATCGGCGCGCTGGGCAGAGCTGAGCTGGGACAGCTTGAGCTTCGCCGGCCACGAAATCCAGACGTGGGAGCAGACCCGCCACCCCTTGCCGTCGGCCGGTTTCCGCGTCGGAGACCGTCTCGCCTATTGCACCGACACCGAGTTCGATCCGGAAACCATCCGACACGTGGCGGGTGTGACGACGTTGCTGCACGAAGCGTGGGAACCCACCCACGCCGAGCGCGGCCACACCTCCGGTGAGGAGGTCGGCACCATCGCCGTCGAAGCCGGTGTGTCACGCCTACTGATCACCCACAACCATCCCCTGCCGGGTGTGCCCGAGCGCACCGCTGCGGCGGCACAGACCCGCTTCGACGCCACCGGATCGGCCGCCGACGGGGCAATTCTGGAGCTCTGAAGGCACGATTTGGCCACAATTGGTACGCCCGCCCCGAAACGATGAGGATGCGCATCGCCACAGATCAGCGTGTTTTTGACCTTGCCGTCAAA
This sequence comes from Mycobacterium sp., assembly GCF_049281135.1. Lineage (GTDB taxonomy): Bacteria > Actinomycetota > Actinomycetes > Mycobacteriales > Mycobacteriaceae > Mycobacterium. The sequence continues at coordinate 19,439 of NZ_JBAPRN010000482.1, forward strand.
ATATTGCGGTTACCTGGCTCACACAACGATCCTTATCAAGCTGCCGCATACTAGACGGCACGTACGAAACAGCGCACATACATTCCATCCCCGGGTGAGGCGCGAACCCCGAAAGCCGAGATTGTGGTGGGAGACCTGCAGCGATCCAGCGCTAAGCATCGCCATCGGGCGGCGTCGACGAAACCTCGACGCCGCGGGTGGGTGCATGCCACCTGGACGCTGGTGGCGGTGGCCGCGCTGCTGGCCACCGGATCGGGCTACTGGATGGCGCACGGCGTGCTGAGCGGGATCACCGTCTCGCAGGCCCTGGGTTCGGAGGACCCCAAGTCCAACGGGAACGGGATGAACATCCTGCTGATCGGGCTCGACTCCCGGAAAGACCAGAACGGCGACGACCTGCCTTGGAGCCTGCTGAAGCACCTGCATGCCGGCGATTCCGATGACGGCGGCTACAACACCAACACGTTGATCCTGGCCCATGTCGGCGAGGACGACCGGGTGTCAGCGTTCTCCATCCCGCGTGACGACTGGGTGTCGTTCAACGGCGTGCCCGGCTATAACCACATCAAGATCAAAGAGGCCTACGGGCTCACCAAGCAGTATGTCGAGCAGAAGATGATCGACAAGGGTGTGAGCGACCAGAAAGAGCTGGAGACCAAGGGGCGTGAAGCCGCCCGCGCCGCGACGTTGAAGGCAGTGCGGAAGCTGACCGGGGTGCCGATCGATTACTTCGCCGAAGTCAACCTGGCAGGCTTCTACGACTTGGCCAAGAGCCTCGGCGGCGTCGATGTCTGCCTCAAGCACGCTGTCTACGACGACTACTCCGGTGCCGACTTCCCGGCGGGGCCCCAGACGCTAGACGCCGAGCAAGCGTTGGCGTTTGTCCGGCAGCGCCACGGCCTGGAAAACGGCGACCTGGACCGGACGCACCGTCAGCAAGCCTTCCTCTCGTCGGTCATGCACCAACTTCAGGACGCGGGCACCTTCACCAACCTCGGCAAGTTGAAGGGCCTGATGGCAGTCGCACGTAAGGACGTGGTGCTGTCGTCGGGCTGGGACGAGGACATGTTCCGCAAGATGGGTGCGCTGGCCGGCGGTTCGATCGAATACCGCACGCTGCCGGTGGTGCGCTACGACAACATCAACGGTCAAGACGTCAACATCGTCGACCCCGCGGCGATCCAGGCCGAAGTGTCCGCCGCTTTCGGGACTTCGTCGGCGTCCACGACCACGACCACTTTGGGCGTCCCTAATCCGTCGACGGTCGTCGACGTGGTGAACGCCAGCAGCGTCGGCGGTCTGGCTACGAAGGTTGCGCGCACGCTGAAGCACGACGGCTACACCACCGGCGCGATACGCGACCGGGTCAAAGGTGAACCCAGCTCCACCACAATCGAATACGCGCCCGGTGCCGACTCCGACGCACGTGAAGTGGCGAGCCTGCTGGGCATCGATGCACCCGACAAGCCGAACCGCACACTGCAATTCGGGCACATCGAGGTCGTCGTCGACGACAACTTCTCGGTGCCCGCCCAAGACGAATCCGCTACTGAATCCACCTCGCCGACATCGATTTACGGCAGTTACGGGTGGCAATACAGCACGACCACCACCTCCACCGATCCGACCCCCGACCGGGGTGCACCGATCGGCGGCGGTGGCGTGCCCTGCGTCAACTGATCTACTTGCGCAGCAGGAAAGCGAGCACTGCGCTTTCGAACGCCTCTTTCGCCTCGATCATCGCCCAGTGGCCGCAGTTCGGGAATACGTGCAATTCGGCATTGGGGATGGTGCGCATCGGGAGCAGCGCCATATCCAGTGGACTGACGCGGTCGTCGCGGCCCCAGGTGATCAAGGTCGGCGCCTGTACCCGGTGCATTACCGCCCACGGTTGCGGACCTTTGGATGACTCCATGGCCTTCATCATCTGAGTGAAGGCTTCCTTGCTGTACATCCGCCGCGCGCCTGCCAGCGTCTGCGGATCGGTGGCATGGTTCCAGCGTTCCTCGATGAGTTCCTCGGTCACCGTTGCCGGGTCGTAGACCATCGAATGCAGCCATCGGATCAGTCCGTCGCGGCTGGGTTCCTCGGTGAACTCTTGTAGCAGCCGGATACCTTCCGGGGGGCCGGGAGTCAGGATGTTGCGGCCGATACCACCGATGGTCACCAACCTGCGGACCTGTTCGGGGTGAGCGATTGCGAAGTTGATCGCAACGCCGCCGCCCATCGAGTTGCCAACGATGTCAACCGTTTCCAGGCCGAGGGCATCGACGAAGCGCACCACCGCGTCCAGTGCGGTGATCATCGGGTGGCCGCCGAAATCGTCGCTGACACCGAATCCGGGAAACTCCAGAACCAGACAACGGAAGAACTCGGCGAACGTGCCCAGCACACCACGGAAGTTGCGCCATCCCGTGACCCCCGGGCCGGATCCGTGTAACAGCAACAACGACGGACCGTCGGTAGGACCGGCTTCGTGGTAGCGCAGAACGCCAGCGTCGGTGGTGATTTCACGAAGCGTGCTTTCGTAAGTGAAATCGGCTGTCACGCGTGTGTTCCGCCGTCGATGCGGATTTCGGTGCCGGTGATGAACGCCCCGTCATCGGAGACCAGCATCGCGATCACCCCGGCCACCGCCGACGGGGCAGCCATGCCGGCACCGCTGGATTCTTCCGAGGTCGGCATGATCGGCATCAACCTGGTGAACAAGCCCCAATCCGCGTCTTGCGGAATGTATCCGCCCGTCGCATCGGTGATTCCGGACTTGATGCTTCCGGGTGCCACGCACACCGCGCGCAGTCCTTTGCTTGCGTATTCGAGCGCCAGTGCATGGGTGAAGGATTGAACCCCGCCCTTGCTGGCCGCGTAGGCCGCCATGTAGGGATGGGCGAACGACGCTGACGTCGAGCTGAAATTGACGATGGCGCTGCGGGGATTCTGCAACAGTGCCGGCAGCGTCTCGCGGACCACCAGGAAGGTTCCGGTCAGGTTGACCCCGATGATTTGGTTCCACAGATCCAGACCCATCTGTTCGGTGTGCACGGCACGCAGGATTCCGGCCGCGTTCACCACCGAATCCAGGCCGCCCAGCGAGTCCACCGCCGAGCGCACACCGTCGACCACCGATCGCTCGTCGGCGATGTTCATCTCGAGCGTGGTCAGGCGCTCACCGCCGCCGGCCTCTTGGGCCTGGGCGCGGGTCTTGTCCAGCCCGTCCGCCGCGACGTCGGCCGCGACGACGGCGGCGCCCTCATCGAGCAGTCGCAGCGCGGTCGCCTGGCCGATGCCCGATGCCGCACCGGTCACCAGGATCCGGTTGCCTGCTAGTCGCTTCATCTGTGCTCCTGTCTAGTACTACTGGCCCATAACGTATTTCAGAGTCGGCCCCGCAGTCCACCCACCGTCGACGGCGATCTCCGCACCGTTCACGTAGGCGGCGTCGTCCGACAGCAGATACCCGACCGCGCCGGCGATCTCCTCGGGCACCGCGATACGCCCCATCGGGAGATTGGGGTAGTTGCCCTCACCGACTTGGACGCCGATATTGGCGGTCATCGGGGTGGCGGCCATACCCGGGTGCACCGAGTTGACCCGGATTCGCTCGGGCCCCAATTCGACGGCGGCGATCTTCGACAATCCGCGCACTCCCCACTTCGACGCCCCGTAGCCCGCGGTGAACGCCAAACCGAACAGCCCCGCAGCGGACGAGATGTTGACGATCGACCCACCCCCCACCGAGCGCATCGGCTTGATCACCGCCTGCAGACCGTTGAACACCCCGACCAGGTTGATTTCCAACACCTTCCGGAAGTGTGCGAGGGGTTCGTGTTCGAGGAACTGCCCGGTCGACACACCGGCGTTGTTGACCAGACCGTTGAGCGAGCCGAACTCGTCGAGGGTGAACTGCACTGCGGCCGACCACTGCTCCGGATCGGTGACATCGAGATGGACGTAACGCGCCTGCGGTCCGAGTTCCCCGACCAGTTGGCTGCCCTCGTCGTCGAGCAGGTCAGCGAGCACCACACTGCCGCCACGGGCGAGGATGTGCCGCGCGAACGCCGCCCCGAGCCCTCCTGCGCCACCACTGATCAGCACGACTTTTCCGGCCAACTGACCTGAATTATTCTGCATCGCAATCGCTTTCCATAATTCCTGCGTCCTGATTGCCCGCTGCCGTCAAGGAATCTTCGCCAGAGAGAATCCCTTGTATCCAGCGTCGGCGACCTCGGCGCAGATGTCGTTGTACGCCGCGAACCCGCCGATGAAAAGCATGAAAACCCGCGGCTTTCCAGGAACATTCGCGCCCATGTACCACGAGTTGGCCTTGGTGAACAGCGATTCGTCGGCCCGCCGGGCCAATTCGCTGCACCAGCCGTCCACGGCGTCCCGGGTCGGTTCCATTGCCGCGTAGCCGTGTTCGTTGAGATAGGCGATGGCATCCGCGATCCAGTTCACATGCGCCTCCGCGTGCAGCACCATGTTCGCCAGCACCGCCGGCGCTCCGGGGCCCGAGATCAAGAACAGGTTGGGGAACCGGTCGACGCCAAGCCCGAGGTAGGTGCGTGGGCCGTGCGCCCAGTCGTCGCGCAGCCTCGCGGCGTCACGGCCGACGATGTCGATCTGGGCTAACGCCCCAGTCATCGCATCGAAACCCGTTGCGAACACGATCATATCGAGGTCATGGTGGGTATCGGTGGTGTTGATACCTGTGGCGTCGACGGATTCGATCGGGGTGGCGCGCACGCTGACCAGGGTCACGTTGGGTTTGTTGAAGGTCTGAAAGTAGTTGCTGTCTGTGCAGATCCGCTTGGTTCCAATCGGATGGTCGTTGGGAATCAGCAGGTCAGCGACGGCCGAATCGTCGATGACCGCGCGAACCTTCTCCTCATAGAACTTCCGGGCTTCTTCGTTGGCCGCCATGTCGGTCAGCTGGTCCGGGAAGGTTTTGGAGTACAGAACACCACCTAGTTGCCAACGCTTTTCGTACGCCGCGCGACGCTCGTCCGGAGTGAACTCCAGCGTCGGCCGGGGCGCGGTGATGTGCGGCGACCCGCCGCCGCTGCGCCAGGACACCCGGCGCCGCTCTGGGTAGGTTGCCTTGATCTCGTCGAGATCCTTCACGGAGAGTGGCCTGTTGCCGGCCGGGACGCTGTAATTGGGGGTGCGCTGGAAGACGTACAGGTGCGCCGCCTGCTCGGCGATGATCGGAATCGTTTGGATACCAGAGGATCCGGTGCCGATGACCGCAACCCGCTTGCCGGTGAAGTCGACGGGATCATGGGGCCAGTGCGCAGTGTGGTAAATCTCGCCCGCGAAGGTCTTTAGGCCGGGGAAATTCGGGGTCATTGCGGCCGACAACGGCCCGGTCGCCATCAGGCAGAAGCGGGCCTTCAGCACCTCACCGCTTTCGGTGCTGACGGTCCAACACAGCGCCGACTCGTCGAGCACCGCCGAGACCGCCCGGGCATTGAACGTGATATCGCGACGAAGGTCGAGTTTGTCGGCGACCCAGTTCAGGTAGCTGAGAATCTCGGCCTGGGTGGCGTATTTTTCCGTCCAGTTCCACTCTTGCTGCAGTTCGTCGGAGAACGAGTAGGAATAGTCGACACTCTCGACATCGCAGCGCGCGCCTGGATACCGGTTGTAGTACCAGGTGCCGCCCAGCTCGGAAGCGGCCTCTACCACCCGGACCGAGAGCCCTTGCGCGCGCAGTTTGTGCAGGGCATACAGACCGGCGAACCCGGCGCCCACCACCAGTGCGTCCAGGGGTTCATCTTGCTTCACAAGGGTTCACTGTAGGTAAGGCCGACTTGCCGCCATCGCGCTTTCCCGGTCATTGGACGCTGCAATTGTTTCTTGAAGTATTTCCGTCCGCTCACCGGGATCGGCAGCGAGTCGACCGTTGACTGCGGTAGACCATGAATAAGCCCAAATACTTGAGGACGACAACATGAGTGAACGCGTACTTGACCGAGTGATGGATCTGGCCGACCAGTTGCGTGACCAGGCCGCAGAAGCAGAGAAAATCGGCCGGCTCACCGACGACACCGTCAAAGGGATGAAGGCGGCCGGGTTGATCCGCCTGTTGCAGCCGAAGGGTTACCAGGGGTTCGAGGCCCACCCGCGCGAGTTCGCCGAGACGGTAATGGCGACGGCGGCGCTCGATCCGGCGGCCGGCTGGATCGTCGGTGTGGTGGGCGTGCACCCCTATCAGCTGGCCTATGCCGATCCAAAGGTGGCCGCCGAGGTATGGGGCGATGACGTAGACACCTGGATGGCCTCCCCATATGCGCCACAGGGAGTGGCCAAGCCGGTCGACGGCGGCTACATCTTCAATGGACGCTGGCAGTTCAGCTCCGGCACCGACCATTGCGACTGGATCATCCTGGGGGCGATGCTCGGCGATGAGAAGGGCATACCGTTGATGCCGCCGCAGATGTTGCACATGATCCTGCCACGCGCGGACTACGAGATCGTCGAGGACTCGTGGAATGTTGTGGGGCTAAGGGGAACTGGCTCCAAGGATGTCATCGTGAAGGACGCATTCGTTCCGACCTATCGGACCATGAACGCGACGAAGGTGATGGACGGCACCGCCCAGCGTGAGGCAGGCATGACCGAGCCGCTGTATCTGATGCCGTGGTCAACGATGTTCCCTTTAGGTATTTCCGCGGCAACCATCGGCATCGCCGAGGGAGCACTGGCCGCCCACCTGGACTACCAGCGGTCCCGGGTCGGCGCCACCGGAACCGCAATCAAGGATGATCCCTACGTCATGTACGCCGTCGGCGAGGCCGCGGCCGACATCAACGCGGCCCGCCAGGAATTGCTGGCCAACGCCGACCGTATCTACGACATGGTCGCTGCGGGCAAGGAGGTGTCGTTCGCCGACCGGGCGGCGGGCCGCCGCACCCAGGTTCGTGCGGTATGGCGCGCGGTGTCGGCGGTCGACGACATCTTCGCCCGATCAGGCGGCAACGCCGCCCGCATGGACAAGCCACTGCAGCGCTACTGGCGTGACGTGCATGTCGGCCAGCTGCACGCCATCCATGTTCCCGGCACCACATACCACGCGGCAGCGCTGAGTTCACTGGGTGTCGATCCACCCGACGGTCCGCTGCGGGCCCTGATCTAGGAGGCAGGCGTGACTGACATGAAAAGCCTTGGCTACATCACCATTTCGACCAGTGATGTCGACCGCTGGCGGCAATTCGCGTTCGGCGTCCTGGGATTCGCCGAAGGCAGGGGACCTGACCCGTCGGCGCTTTATCTGCGGACGGATGAGCGGGCGGCCCGGCTCATCGTGGTGCCCGGTGAGACCGATCGTGTGCTCGCCGTGGGTTGGGAAGTGCGCGACCACCCAGCGCTGCAGCGTGTGAAAGCAGCCCTCGACGGTGCAGGAGTGCCATTCAAGCAGCTGTCCGTCGACGAGGCCGAGACGCGACGGGTGGAAGAGGTGATCACCTTCGAAGACCCGGCCGGCACCGCAGTCGAGGTCTTCCACAGTGCGGTGCTCGACCACAGCCCGGTCATCACCCCTTTTGGCGCGACATTCGTGACTGGCGACCAGGGGTTGGGTCATGTCGTCGTGCCGGCGACCGACCCCAACGGGCTGTTCGACTTCTACACGGAGGTGCTGGGTTTTCGCTCCCGCGGCGCGTTCCGTGTTCCACTGCCAAAGGAATTCGGCCCGGTGCGGGTGCGCTTCCTCGGCATCAACGAACGGCACCACAGCTTGGCCATCGTGCCGGCCGCGCACCTACGTGACCCACGCTTGGTCCACATCATGGTCGAGGTCGACACCCTCGATGCGGTCGGCCAGGCACTTGACCGAGTCAATGCCGAGGGTTTCCGATTGTCTTCCACCCTGGGCCGCCATACCAATGACAAGATGGTGTCGTTCTATGTCCGCGCGCCCGGGGATTGGGACATCGAATTCGGCACCGATGGCATGCGGGTCGACGAAACCTATTACACCGCCGAGGAAATCACGGCAGACAGCTACTGGGGCCATCAGTGGGTCGGCGAGATGCCGGCGGCCATGCGGCTATGAAACCCGATGCCGACGTGACGCCGGTTATGGCGTCATCGATCAGCTCACGGGACCACGAGGCCGACGTTGTGATCGCTGGTTACGGCGTGGCCGGCGCCGCGGCAGCGGTTGAGGCAAGCCGGTCCGGCGCAGAAGTCCTGGTACTCGAGCGCACCGGATCCTGGGGCGGCGCCGCAGCGATGGCCGGTGGCTTCATCTACCTCGGTGGCGGCACCGCACTGCAAAAAGCCTGCGGTTTCACCGATTCCGTGGACAACATGGCGGCCTTCCTCAACGTGGCGATGGGACCCGGCGCCGACGAGAACCGAATCGCCGACTACTGCGCCGGCAGCGTTGCCCATTTCGACTGGCTCGTCGGGTGCGGTGTGCCTTTCAAGGCGGAGTTCTTCTCCGAGCCCGGCTGGGAGCCGATGGGCGACCAAGGTCTGATGTACAGCGGCGGCGAAAACGCCTATCCGTTCAACACCATTGCCACCCCGGCGCCACGTGGGCACGTTCCGCAGATGCAGAACAAGAAACAGGGTGAGGCCAGCGCCGGCTACATGCTGATGAAGCCCTTGGTCGACACGGCGACGGCGGCCGGCGCGCGGGCGCTCTACGACGTGCGGGCGCAGCGCCTGATCATCGAATCCGACGGCAGGGTCGTCGGAATCCGCGCCCGCCAGTACGGAAATGAGATGACGATCCGGGCGCGCCGCGGCGTGGTGTTGGCGACCGGCAGCTTCGCCTACAACGATGCGATGGTGGCGCAGTTCGCGCCGCGCATCGCCGGGCGCCCGGCCGCGTCGATCGAACAGCACGACGGTCAGGCGATCCGGATGGCCCAGGCGCTGGGCGCCGATCTGGCCCACATGGACGCCACCGAAGTCGCGATCTTCATCGACCCCCAGCAACTGGTGCGCGGCATCTTGGTCAATGGCCGCGGTCAGCGCTACGTCGCCGAGGACACCTATCCGGGCCGCATTGGCCAGCTCACGCTGTACCAGCAAGACAACATCGCGTACCTGATCATCGACGGCGATGCGCAGGAGGAGGCGATGAACTCCTGGTCGCCCAAGTTGATGTTGCGGCCGGCGACCTGGGTGGCCGATACCGTTGCCGACCTGGAAGGCGACATCGGCCTGCCGCTCGGTTCACTGCAGGCCACCGTGGCCGCCTACAACGACGGCGCCGCGCGCGGCGAGGATCCGCTACTGCACAAGAAGCCTGAGTGGGTGAAGCCGATCGGTTCACCCGTCGGCGCCGTTGATCTGCGGGAAAGCACCGGTGGCTTTACCCTCGGCGGGCTCGCCACCACGTTGGAGGCCGAGGTCCTGCATGTCAGCGGAGAGCCGATCCCGGGACTGTTCGCTGCGGGCCGGTCGACCGCCGGCCTTGCCGCGTGGGGCTATGCCAGTGGCGTCTCGCTCGGTGACGGCAGCTTCTACGGTCGACGGGCAGGACGCTCCGCAGCCAAGGCCTGACCTGCGCTGACCCTGCCTCCCCGACCGCCTTCTCGCGGCAGTTTCTGCGTGCCTAGTGACAACGGCCACGTTGATGATGTATTACTAATAGTCATATACCACTCAGGAATAGAGAGATGGGAGAAGCCGATGACCATGGAAGCCGTCGCGACCGTCGAACCAGCCACCCCCACCGCCGTGATCGACCGGATCTCGCTGGTCCTCGATGCATTCGAGGGACCGGGACGGCTGACGCTGGCACAGATCGTCCGTCGCACCGGCCTGCCGCGCTCGTCGGCACACCGGATGCTCGACCGCCTGGTACAGCTGCGCTGGTTGCGCCGCAGCGGTCGCGACTACGAGCTGGGCATGCGGCTGGTGGAGCTGGGATCGCTGGCTGTGCATCAGGATCGCCTGGTGCGGGCGGCTGGCCCGCTTCTCGCCGAATTGCACCGTGCCACTGGGCTTGTCGTACACCTTGCGGTCCTGGACGGAGCGGATGTCGTCTACCTCGAGAAGGTGGGCGACCGGATGATTGGCGGGCTGCCGACCCGTGTTGGCGCTCGTCAGCCCGCGCACTGTACCGC
>NZ_JBAPRN010000483.1:0-1687 GCF_049281135.1 Mycobacterium sp.
GCTTAGACCAGCTTTCCTCGCCCGCGCCCGCGGTGAGTCGGCGGACCGCATGTACCAGCCCGTCGACGTCGTGGGTCGTGGTGGTAAAGGCGGTGACGAAACGGACGACACCTGGCTCCCAACGGCCGTGGTAAAAGCCGTAACCCTCGTCCAGAAGTCCGTCGATGACCTGCTGGGGCAGGTGGCAGAACAGGATGTTCGCCCCTGGCGTGCCCGCAAGGCGAGTGCCGGGAATGGACTTCAGCCCCTCTTCGAGCCGCGCGGTCATCGCGTTGGCGTGCGAGGCATTGCGCAGCCAAAGATCATCGGCGAGGTAGGCGTCGAGCTGGGCGGCGGCGAAACGCATCTTGGCGGCGAGTTGTCCGGCTCGCTTAGCCCGGAAGTTGAGCTCAGTGGTCAGAGAGCGCTCGAAGACGACGATCGCATCGGCGGTTATGCTCCCGTTCTTGATGGCGCCAAAGGACAGCATGTCCACGCCGGCGCGCCAGGTCAGCTCGGCGGGGTGGCAGCCCAATGCGGCGACGGCGTTGGCGAGGCGGGCGCCATCCATATGAACGCGCAGGCCCGCCTGCTTCGCAATGCAGGCCAGGTGCCCGATCTCAGCGGGGGTGTATACCGCGCCGGTCTCGGTTGCCTGGGTGAGGCTCAACACCGAGGGTTGCACGGTGTGCACGTCTCCAACCTTGCGGTGCACTGCGGCCTGCAGCTCGTCGGCGTCGATCTTGGCGTTTTCCCCACCCAGGGCAATAAGTTTGGCGCCGCCCGTGAAGAACTCCGGTGCGCCGCATTCGTCGTTGTTGATGTGGCTGTCGCGGTGGCACAACACGCTGCCCCACGGTGGGGTCAGCGCGGCCAAGCTCAATGCGTTCGCCGCCGAGCCGGTGCAAACAGGGAGCAGATCGATCTCGCAATCAAAGATCTCGCTGAAGCGGCGCCGTGCGCTCAAAGTCCAACTGTCGGTGCCATAGGGCGATGCCTGCCCGGATGCTGCCGCTACAACAGCTGCCAGGATCTCGGGTGAACCACCGGCGGTGTTGTCGCTAGTGAAGCAGCGACTTTCCATACGCGCGACCAGCTCCATCGGGACAACGCTCATGAGCCGTCACCGTCTCCGAGGGTCAAAGGCAGCCTCAAGCCCGAACAGGTCGCAAAGTGCTCGAATGTGTTGAGCCGTTGAGCGTTGACCCACCACGTCGGCACGCGGCTCAAGCAGCGCCATCTGGGCGTCATATGCGTCTCGTCGCAAAAGACCTCCAACCAGCTCGAGTTCGGACTAGAGGGTCAGCAGGGTCTCGAACGCGATCCGGGCCTCGATCGGGCCCAGCGATTAACCCATCGCGTCAGGCCCAGCTGCCGCCGACGGCGGAGTCGGTGGACGACATGTTGTTGCCGGCCGTCTGCACCTTTTGGCCGTGAGAGTTGGCTTGTTCGTAGATGACCTGGAAGTTGCGGCCCAACTGGGTGATGAACTCCTGGCAGGCCACCGAACCCGAGCCACCCCAGAAGTCACCGGCAGCCAGCACATCGCGCACGATGGACTGGTGCTCGGCCTCCAACGACGCGGCCTGGGAACGGATCAACGCGCCGTGGGCATCCACGTCGCCGAACTGGTAACTGATCGACATGAGGGTTCTCCTAAGACGTTTCGGTGATCGGCTAGCTGGACAGGATCTGCTGCGAGGCCTGC
>NZ_JBAPRN010000484.1:0-8581 GCF_049281135.1 Mycobacterium sp.
GGTTGACGTCGATCACTCGTTTCCAGTCGGCGGGATCTTGCGCGATCAACATTCCGGAAGCACCGACACCGGCACAGGCGACCAGACGATCCGGCACCCCGACGCTCGCCACCGTCTGCTCCAGCGCAGCAGACACCGCGTCGGGATCGCTTATGTCGCAAGCAATGTCGCCGCCACGGAGATCCCACGTGATGACATCTTGGCCAGCGCCCCGCAACCGGTCGGCGGCCGCGCTGCCGATGCCGGAGGCGCCGCCGGTCACGATGGCGCTCACCGCGCGGGCCCGATCAGCTCAACGCGGACGCCGTCCGGCGCCGTGACGACGGCCATCTGAACCTGCTTTCCATGCGGTGCGTGAACGGCAATCTGTCGTGCGTCATCGGCGAATCCCAGATCGGCCAGTCGACCAAGCGTCGGCTCGACCTCGCGGTTCAGCGAGATCAGAAAGAACCCGGCCGCGGGGCCGGCCATCGATTCGCGCTCGGGTGCCGGATCGACGAACACGACCAATTCGACGATGCCGGTATCCGGTGCGCCGAGGTCGCCGAGAAAGATCGACCGCAGGGTATCGCTAGTGGCGTCGAACAGGGTCGGCCAATCACCGGTGAATTTTTGGTCGAACAAGACCGTGAGACCCAGTCCGTCCCGCCAGAAGCTCAACGCACGTTCGACGTCGGTTGTCACGATCGCCGTGTGATGAACACCGGTCATGCGTTGCCGGCCTCTGCCTTGAGTTTCCGACTTTGCCGACGGGTGTCGAACATGTCCAGGTCGACTGCGGCGAGTCGCTGCGCGAACATGCTTCCGCTGTACGGGTATTGGGTCACCATCTTGCCGCTTGCGTGGCGAAAGTAGTTGCTGCAGTTCGCCGCCCAGACCGTGGTGTCCAGCGCCGCCTGGATCTCGGCGTTGAATGCGTCGTGCGGGTCGCGTTTGATCTCGACTGCATCAATCGCTTCTCGGCTCATCGTGTCGAGCAGTCGGCGCACGAACTCGGCCTGCGCCTCCAGGACGTAGATCATCGAGGTGGTCCCGTTGGTGTTCGGCCCGTACAGAGTGAACAGATTCGGATAGCCGGGCACCACCGTGCCCAGATACGCTTCGGCGCCGTCACGCCAGTCGTCGTGAAGTCGCCGGCCACCGCTGCCGTAGACATCCAAATTGCTCAGATAGTCGGCGGCCTTGAAACCGGTTCCGAAGATCACCGTGTCGGCCCGGTGCTCGACACCGTCCGCGGTGCGCAGACCGCGTTCGGTGAAGGCAACGATCGAAGCGGTCTCCAGCGTGACGTTCGGTAGATCGAATACCGGAAACCAGGTCTTCGACTGCAGCGGCCGCTTGCAGCCAACGGGGTAGTCCGGCAACAACTTCGAGCGCAACTCCGGATCGCTCACCTTTTTCATCAAGTAGTTGTACGACATCTCGGTCAGCATCTTGGTCATGTCGGATTCGACATCGAAATCGGCCACTTCGTACTGCTGGAACGCGGCATCTCGAAGCTTCAGCGCTTCGGCGGGGTCGCTCGCGAACAACTCTTGCTGCTCGCTGGTGAAGGGGTCGTCGATCCGTGGTGCCACCCAAATCGGCGTGCGCTGGAATACCGTCAGATGCTCGGTCTCCGCGGCGATGGCCGGCACGTACTGCACGGCGCTGGCGCCCGTGCCGATCGATGCAACCCGTTCTCCCGCCGTCGATTTCGAATGATCCCACTGTGACGAGTGAAAAACTCGCCCGCCGAAAAGCTCCCGGTCCGGAATTGCCGGGATATTGGGAACATCAAGCATGCCGACCGCGCTGACGACCACATCGACCTCGTGTCGACTCCCCTGCGCGGTCTCGATCGCCCATTGCGAGTCGGCATCAGACCATCGGATCGACGTCACGACGGTGCCGGCTTTCAGGTGCTGACTCAGCTGGTGGTCGTGTGCGACCCGTTCCAGATAGGCGAGAATCTCGGGCTGGTTCGCGTACGTCTTGGTCCAGTACGGGTTCAGCGCAAACGAAAACGAGTAGAAGTGCGACGGCACATCACACGCCGCACCGGGGTAGGTGTTGTTGCGCCAGGTTCCGCCGAACCCGTCGCCGCGTTCGAAGATGGTGAAATCGTAGTCACCTTGGGCCAATTGAATACCCATGGCGATACCGCCGGGACCGGCCCCGATGACGCCAACCCGCGGCCTACGTTTCGACAACGCCGGCCCCGTCGCTGAGATCACGCTGCGCGAGTGTGACGGCGGCCATACCTGGCCATGTTACATATCAAGTCTTATATGTAAAACGGTATCGCGGAGGTGGTGCTCACCGGCGCTCCGGAGAATGTCTACGCACTGCACCGCCGATACCGGCCCGGGTTTTGCCAACCCTTCTGCTCAAGAGGCACGGCATTCAGCAGCTGATCATGAGGGGCCTGATCGCGCACACCTGCCTAGCGGCGACGGTCCGCTTTGGTGCGGAGCTGGGCTATGAGGTGACTGTCGTCAAAAGATGCGACGGCCAGCTATCCCGACGGCGAGATGCACGCGGCGTTGCAGATCAACATCCCCGACTACGCGACGGCAATACTTCGGCCGAAGAAACCCTCGAGGCCATCTCGACGTCGACCGCCTGACGGTCAACTGCCTGTGGGCACGTTGGCGAAACCCGGTTCTCCGCCGTCGACAACTGAATTGAACCGGAAGCGGGTCTCGAGACGCTCGCTGATGTCTTGGACCGCGCTCTCGGGAATCGCGGTCACATCGAAATTCTCGTTGATGCGCGTCGGGTTGACCGATGCCGTCAGGACCGCGCTGCCACGTTGAATGCCCCACGCCAAAAGCACTTGTGCGGGCGTCTTTCCCAACCGCTGCGCGATCGAGACAATCAGCGGATCGTCGAGCAGTCGCGGCTCGAGCGCGTGCCCAAGCGAAGCAAACGCCAACAGGATGATCCCGTCCGTCTCGCGCAGTTGATGCAGTTCCCACTGCGGGTGGTATGGATGCGACTCGACCTCGACCACCGCCGGCTTGATCCTGGCGGTGCCGGCGATCCGCTTGACGCCCTCGACGTCGATGTCGGAGAGCCCTATTGCTCCGGTAAACCCTTCGTCGACAAGGCTTTCCATCGCTGCCCAGGTTTCCTCTAACGTGACGGCGTCGTCGTAGATGACATCGCCGTGCGGGTCGCGGGGATCTTGGTCGTCACCGGGCTTGAACGCGAACGGGGTGTGCACGAGATACAGGTCGACGGTGTCGAGCCCGAGCCTGTCGAGGCTGGCTTGCAATGCCGACTTGACCCGTTCGGGGCGATGGTTGTTGTTCCACAGCTTGGTGGTCACGAACAGCTCGTCACGGCGCACTGTGCCGTCTGCGAACAATTCTTTGAGCGCGGCGCCGACTTCGGCCTCGTTGCGATACCGTTCGGCGGCGTCGAGGTGGCGGAAGCCGACCTTGACCGCGGCTTTGACGGCGTCGCGCGTCTTCGTGCGATCGGACAGCGACGTTCCGAACCCGAGCGCGGGAATCGCGCCGCGACCGTCATTCAACGGGAACGTGACCTGCCTCAGATCCTCACCTGATGCCATATCCGTCGGCCTCCTTCACTTTATAGATGACCAGTCGTCTATCTAACGTCCGCTGACAGCCCGCCATTCCCGCTCCGTTCAGCGCAGCAGCGCGGGAATGGTGTCGGCTTCGAACCGGTCGTAGGGAATGCGGCTGCGGATCATCTTGCCCCGAAGCGCCGCGCCTTCCCAGGCTTCGATCAGCTGGGAGGCAATCTCGTCGGCGTCGAGATCCTTGTGAAGATCACCGGAGCGCAAGCATGCGGCCAGAGCGTTGCCCCAGCGCTCGAGAATGCTGATCAGCTGGGTGCGAATCGGTTCACTGGAGCTACTGAGCTCTAGCGACAAATTGCCGATCAAGCAGCCGAGTAGGAAGTTGGCGGCCTCGTGGTCATCGGTGAGCGCGTGGAAGAACCGGGTGATCCGCTCCTGCGCCGACCCGTGGCCGCGAAGGATCGGCACGAGCCGAGTTTCGATATCGACCCAATAGCCGTCCAGGACTGCCGCGGCGAACCCCTCTTTACTGGGGAAATACGCATAGAACGAGCCCTTCGGCACGCCCGCCGCGTCGGTGATGTCTTTGACGCCGCTGGCGGCGAACCCTCGCGCATGGATCAGCTCGAGGCCTGCCGCGAGCAGCCGCTTGCGGACTTCGGGATTCGATGGTCGTGGCATGGCCGTGTTAACAGACGACCGGTCAGTTATTATTCCAGCCTCGCGCGACACCCCGGACGTTGCCATTGACGAATGTCACCATTTTGTGTTGACTCATTCGCATGACGGAGTCAGTGCCGACCCGTGGATCGCTGCGATCGCGTTCCGCAGCTCTGCTGAGCATGACGACATTGCGGCAGGTCGGCGCGGTGTTACCGCCCGAGCAGGCATGGAGCCTGTGGCTGTCGCGACAGATCGTGGCCGGCATCATGGATGCCTTCGGACCGTCGCTGGCCGGGAGCCGGATCGAGCCGGTTGACGTGCACCACGACGGACGTCGCGTGGTCGGTGAATGGGTGCGTGCGCCCGGCGTACCTACTGGGGCCGGCGCCATCTATTTCGTCCACGGCAGCGGCTTTGCGTTGTGCTCGCCGCGCACCCACCGCCGGCTGACATCGTGGTTGTCCCGGCTGACGGGTCTGCCGGTGTTCGCCGTCGACTACCGCTTGGCGCCGCGGCACCGCTTCCCGACCGCGGCCGATGATGTGCGCGCCGGCTGGGACTGGCTCACCAGCCAGGTGCCGCCGGACCGCGTGGTGATCGCCGGCGATTCGGCAGGCGGCCATCTCTCGGTGGATCTGCTACTGCAGCCCGACGTGGCAGCCGACGGCCCCGCGGCGCTAGCGCTGTTCTCACCGCTGATCGACCTGACGCTCGAGCTTGGCCGTGCGCGTGAGGATTTGCGGCGCGACCCGGCGATCCGCGCCGACGATGCGGCACGCCTGGTCGCGCTGTACAGCAATGGCGTCGATCCCGCACACCGGCGGCTGAAGCTCGACGTCGCCGGCGGACCGCCGTTGCCCCCGACGCTCATCCAGGCCGGCGGCGCCGAAATGCTGCTGGCCGACGCGCGGCACCTGGCCGCTGACATTCGCGCCGCCGGTGGCCGTTGCACTTTGCAGGTTTGGCCGGATCAGGTGCACGTGTTCCAGGCGCTGCCGAGGCTGTCACCGGAAGCCGTCATGGCCATGAAGCACGTCGCACGTTTCATCGACACCTCGATGCGAGACAACGGTATCGAGGCCATATCAGGGAAGGCGGGCTGAGGATGATCGGGCCGTTTGGAAAATCGCCCAAAGTGAGCCATCACGCGCGTGCGGTGGTGACCGGTGCCGGCAGCGGCATCGGCGCGGCGTTCGCGATCGAACTGGCCCGCCGCGGCAGTCGGGTCGTCTGCAGCGACATCGATGAAGTCGCCGCCAAGAGAACCGTGAGCGCGATCGCGGACATCGGCGGCGAGGCAGTCGCAATCACTTGCGACGTAACCCAACTCGACGAGGTGGTCGATCTGGCCACGCAGTCGCAATCCTGGTTCGGCGCCGCGCCCACGCTGGTGATCAACAACGCCGGTGTCGGCTCCGGCGGGGCCCCGATCGGCGAACTCCCCATCGAGGACTGGCAGTGGGTGTTGGGCATCAACCTGTGGGGACCCATTCACGGCTGCCATGTCTTCGCGCCGATCCTGCGGACAGCCGACCCTTCGAATGCACCGCGCGGCATCATCAACGTCGCCTCCGCCGCGGCATTCGCCGCCGCGCCCAGCATGGCGGCCTACAACGTCAGCAAGGCCGGTACGCTGTCGCTCTCGGAAACCTTGGCCGCCGAATTGTCCGGCAGCGGAGTCAAAGTCACTGCCCTGTGCCCCACCTTCGTCAAGACCAACATCCTCGAATCGGGCCGCATCTCCTCCGAGACGAATCAATTCGCGCACAGAATCATGCGTTGGACAGGCGTCTCAGCGGACAAAGTGGCGCAAACCTGCCTGGACGCCCACGATCGCGGCGACCTGTACTGCATGCCGCAACTCGAAGCCAAGATCGGCTGGAACATCAAACGTTTGATACCCGGTACCTACGCCCGCGCCATCGGCTTGGTGTCCAGGGCCGCCCCGCTCTGAAGAATCCCATCAAAAGGAGGATCCGATGAGTATCGACATGGAAGCAATGCTGGCCAAGATCAAAGACCGCCAGTGGGCGCTCGCCGACATCGACTGGGACGCAACGGGCGCCGAGATGATCACCGACGCGCAGCGCCCACAACTCAAGGCGTTCATGGCCGACCTGTGCTGGATCGAGAACATCGGCGCCCGCGGGTTCGCCGCGCTGGCGAAGAAGGCACCCACACCGACCATCGGTGAGATCTACCGCTATTTCCACGCCGAGGAGCAGCGCCACGCTAACGCCGAACTGGCGCTGATGAAGCGTTGGGGCATGCTCGAGGACGGTGAAGTTCCCGAGCCGAACGTCAACATCCGGCTGGCTATCGACTGGCTGGACCGCTGGGCCGACGACATGCCGCTGTCGCTGCTCGGCACCGTCATCCCGATGCTCGAAGTCGCACTGGACGGCGCCCTGTTGAAATTCCTTCTCGACGAGGTGCACGACCCTGTTTGCCATCAGGTGTTCGAGAAGATCAACAATGACGAATCACGGCATCTGGTCGTCGATTTCGAAGTTCTCGACCTGATCGGACACGCGAAGATCCGATGGTTGCTGATCGACTTCGTCGGCCGCAATGCCACTCCGGGTCTCATCATCGGCGCGATCATGGGCGCACCGCTGATCAACCGGATCCGCAACGAGATCACCGCCATGGGCATGGAGCCGGAGCGGCTGTACAAGGCCGTGAAACGCTTCAAAGAGCTTGGCGACCGCGGCCAACACACCAGTCGGGTACCGACTTACCGGTTCCTGAGGCGCTACGCCGGAGTGGTCACGAATCCGCGCCACCCGTACCACCTACTGGCCAATTCGATGGTGTGGCTTTCCGACCGGTATCCGCGGCCCCTGCTGCCGGCGGTACCTACGTGGGTTCGAGAAGTCACGCACGAGCCGGCGGCATGACCATGGCGAAAACGCCCACCTATGCCACGCTGATCGTCGGAGCCGGCTTCAGCGGTCTCG
This sequence comes from Mycobacterium sp., assembly GCF_049281135.1. Taxonomy (GTDB): domain Bacteria; phylum Actinomycetota; class Actinomycetes; order Mycobacteriales; family Mycobacteriaceae; genus Mycobacterium. Next base: position 7,156 of record NZ_JBAPRN010000484.1, read on the forward strand.
GCGCAGCGATCAAGCTCGCTCACGCCGGCGTCGACGACGTCATCATCCTGGAGCGCAGCGACCGCGTCGGCGGAACCTGGCGGGACACCAGCTATCCCGGCGCCAGCTGTGACATCCCGTCGCTGCTGTACTCGTTCTCGTTCGTCAAGAACCCGACCTGGTCGCGGACCTATTCGCCGGCCGACGAAATCCGCAACCACATCGAGGACATGGCCGATCGGTTCGACATCCGTCGCCGCATTCAGTTTGGTCAGGACGTCACCGGGCTGTCCTTTGACGAGGACGCCGGCGTCTGGACCGCAACCACGGCCAGTCGCAAGCGTTTTCGCGCCCGTACGGTGATCCTGGCGTCCGGGCCACTAGCCGATTCCAGCTTCCCCGACATCCGGGGTATCGATTCCTACGAAGGCCACAAGATTCACAGTGCCCGGTGGGACAAGGACTATGACTTCACCGGAAAGCGGGTCGGTGTCATCGGCACCGGCGCCAGCGCGATCCAGATCATCCCCGAACTGGTCAAGCAGGCCGATTTCGTGAAGGTATTCCAGCGCACCCCGGGCTGGGTGCTCCCCCGCTTCGATTTCGCGACGCCGCCCGCTGTCCAGACAGTCTTCGCCAAAGCCCCTGCGGTGCAACAGCTTGCGCGCCAAGCGCTGTACTGGGGGCATGAGGCAAGCGCAACTGCGCTGGTATGGAACACACCGTTGACGTCTGTGGTCGCCCGGCTCGGCAAGATGCACCTGAACCGCCAAGTCAAAGACCCGTGGCTGCGCCGCCAGCTGACACCCGACTTCACCCCGGGCTGCAAGCGGATGCTCGTCTCCAGCGACTACTACCCCGCCCTGCAGCGCGACAACTGCAAGCTGATCGACTGGCCGATCGCGACGTTGAGTCCGGTGGGCCTTCGCACCAGCGACGGCATCGAGCATCACCTGGACTGCCTCGTGTTCGCCACCGGATACGACGTGCATCTGACCGGCCTGCCATTCCCGGTCACCGGGCTGGGTGGACGATCGTTGAGCGACGAATGGACGGACGGCGCGCAGGCTTACAAGAGCGCCAGCGCGCACGGCTATCCGAACCTGTTCTTGATGACCGGCCCGAACTCCGGCCCCGGACACAATTCGCTGCTGGTATACATCGAGGGCCAGCTCGACTACGCCGTCCGCGGTATCACCACCATCCTGGACAGCGATCTGCGCTACCTCGATGTCCGTCATGATGTGCAGCGCCGCTACAACGAACGCATCCAGCGGAGACTCACCAAGACGACGTAGATGTCGGGTTGCAGCAGTTGGTATTTGACCAAGGACGGACGCAACGTGTCGATGTACCCGGGGTTCGCCACCCAGTATCTTCGGCAGATGCGAGATTTCCAGTACGCCGACTACGACGCGGTCGAACATGCGGCCGTGCGCGTGAGCTC
>NZ_JBAPRN010000485.1:0-3942 GCF_049281135.1 Mycobacterium sp.
TCCGAAGTCCGTGCCGACGGGCTGATTCCACCCGAGCTTGTTGCCGAGCTGGCCCACTCCGCCAAGCTGGTGCCGCTGATCCACCCAGGCGACGCGCCGTCCGAACCTGGGTATGTGCCCTCGCAAGCGCTGGCGGATTTCGTGCGCTGCCGGGATTTGACCTGCCGCTGGCCCGGTTGCGACCGGCCCGCACATGACTGCGACCTTGACCACACCATTCCCTACGGCGCGGGCGGGCCCACCCACGCCTCAAACTTGAAGTGCTACTGCCGCACTCATCACCTCGTGAAGACTTTCTGGGGGTGGCGTGATCAGCAGTTGCCGGACGGCACAGTCATTCTCACTTCTCCGTCGAGAAAGACCTACGTCACCACACCAGGCAGCGCGCTGCTCTTCCCCAGCCTGTGCTCGCCTACCGGTGACCTACAGGCGCCGCGATCCGGCCCGACGATCCACTACTGCGGTGACCGGACGGCCATGATGCCCAAGCGACGCCGCACCCGTGCACAAGACCGCAACAACCGCATCGCCGCGGAACGCCGACAAAACCAGATTGCGCGCACGGTCCGTCGCTCCGAATCGATGAGCCACCTCGGGCCCGCCCCACCTGACACAGACGACGATCCGCCGCCGTTCTAGGCAGGAAAGCCGTGCACTAGCCAGTTACCACCACGATCACGCCGGGCGGCTGGTCGGCGACTTCCTTCGTCCGCGGCGCGACATCCGCTTTGAGTAGCTGGCCCACGGCATCGGCGGTTTCGTGCTCACCGGGCGCGTCGGTGAAGTAGACCGTTGTTTTCGAGACATCGGGCAGCGTGAGGTTGTCGATCTTGGTGACGTTGAAACCACCCTGCTTGATCTGGTCGGCCGCTTTCCCCGCGACACCCCTGGAGCTGGAGATGTTGAAGACGAGCACATCGGCCTTTGGCGGCGGCTTCGCCGAGGTCTTCGATGCCGCTGCGGTGGTCGTGACGCTGGCGACCGACGAATCGTCGTCGGTGTTACTGCCCGATCCCATGGCCTGAAATCCGACCAGCAAGAAGATGACACCGAGGAACAACAGCACCATCACCATGGCCCGCAGCGGAAGGCCGGTCGAGTCGGGAACGCGCTCATTCATTGACGTCACTGTATCGAGAGGTGGGCCAAAACCCACAGCGACGCCCTGTGAGCAGGCAAAATCTTAGGTGAGCTCGAAGCCCAGTCGCCGGGCCGCGCGCGCTTTCTGCCGGCTGGCCCGCAGCCTCCGGAGTCGTTTCACCAGCATGGGATCGGCAGCTAACGCCTCGGGCCGGTCGACCAACGCATTGAGCACCCGGTAGTAGTTCGGGGCCGACATTCCGAACAATTCTTTGATGGCTTCCTCTTTGGCACCGGCGTATTTCCACCATTGGCGTTCGAAGGCCAAAATGTCGTGTTCGCGGCGAGTCAGCCCATCGGCAAGTCCAGAGTCGTCCCCCGATCGATTAGCCCGCGCCATAGCGCTGTCCATATCGCTCCTCGACCCTTTCGGCGAAATCTCGAATGCTCGCTGCTCCGGCGATTATTCAACCACGTCGGCAACCCTTGACCTGGAAGCCAGACCCGCGAGTCGGCTTACTAGGTGAGGTTGCCTGTCCCGGGTTGACTCCGCAACCGGAGCAGATGGACTCGGGCTTTAAGCTTTGCGGTCATGGCAGTCGTACCCATTCGCATCGTGGGGGATCCCGTCTTGCACACTCCCACCGTGCCGGTGCCGGTCGCGGCGGACAGTTCGCTGCCGGCCGACCTGGCCGACCTGATCACGAATCTGTACGACACCATGGATGCCGCCTACGGGGTCGGTCTGGCGGCCAACCAGATCGGTGTAGGTCTTCGGGTATTCGTCTACGACTGCGCCGACGAGCGAGGGCAGACGGCGCGGCGTCGCGGAGTCGTGGTCAACCCGGTGCTGGAAACCTCCGAGGTCCCCGAGACCATGCCCGATCCCGAGGATGACGACGAGGGTTGCCTCTCGGTGCCGGGTGAATCGTTTCCAACCGGGCGGGCGAAGTGGGCCAAGGTGACCGGGCTCGACGCCGACGGCAACGCGATAACCATCGAGGGCTCAGGGTTGTTCGCGCGCATGCTCCAACATGAGACCGGCCACTTGGACGGCCTCCTGTACCTGGACTGCTTGATCGGACGGCATGCGCGCGCCGCCAAGCGAGCCGTCAAATCGCACGACTGGGGCGTGCCCGGGTTGTCGTGGATGCCGGGCGAAGGGCCGGATCCGTTCGGTCACTGATGGTTTCGTGGCCCGAGCTCGGAGCCAGGGTGACGGTCCGTTACCGCCTGCCCGACGGCTCGGTGCCACCGCTGACCGATGTCATCGGCCATCTACTCGACACCACACCGCTCGTCCGGGTCCGGACGAAGACGGGCACAGTGGTGCAGTTCGCACCCGCGGACGTGGTCGCCGTCAGGACTCTCAGCGATGTCCCTGTGCGAGCGTCGGAGATCCGCGCGCTCGAGCATGCCGCCGCGCTGGCCTGGCCGGGTGTCGAGCAGCAGTGGCTGGACGGTTGGCTACTGCGCGCCGGACACGGCGTCACCTACGCCGCCAATTCCGCTGTGCCAGTGGCGAACTCTGCGAGTCAGGCGGCGATCCCGGCGATCGTCGACTGGTACCGAAGCCGTGACCTGATTCCGCGGCTCGCGGTCGCCGATCGTCTACTCCGGCTGACCGGCGGGGGCGAGCACGCGAATCGGGTGCTGGTGCGTGACCTACACCGCGACGAACCCGATCCGTCGGTCCGGCTGTCGGCCCGCCCCGACGACACGTGGTTTCGGCTCTGCCAGTACGAGATTCCGGTCGACGTATTGACAGCGGTCGTCGACGGCGAGCTGGTTTTCGGCACGCACGCGAATGCGGCGGTTGCACGCGCGGCGGTCACCGATGCTCCGGACGGCACCCGCTGGGTGGGCCTGTCGACGGTGTGGGTGCCAGACCTGAACTCCGACGCGGGCCGCGCGCTGTGCGAGGCACTGTTGGCCTGGGGCGTATCGCGCGGCGCCAGCCGTGGCTACCTCCGGATTCAAGACGACAATTACGCGACCGCCGACTTGGCCAGGTCGATGGGCTTCGTCTTGCACCACCGCGCGCGTTACGTCACGCCAACCACGTAGGGTCGTCGCCATGCCCGATGGCATGGTTGACGGCGGCCTGCGGATAGCCACCTGGAACGTGAACTCGATTCGCACGCGGCTCGATCGTGTGCTCGATTGGCTGAAGCGCGCCGAGGTCGACGTGCTCGCCATGCAGGAAACCAAGTGCTCCGACCAACAGTTCCCGGCGATGCCGTTCCTGGAACTTGGCTACGAAACGGCGCACTGCGGTTTTAATCAGTGGAACGGCGTGGCGATCGCATCGCGAGTCGGCCTGGACAACGTCGAGGTGGGCTTCGACGGCCAACCCACCTGGAGCAGCAAGCCGGATGTCGCCGCCGCTGCCGAAGCCCGCGCGCTCGGCGCCACCTGCGCAGGAGTGCGGGTGTGGAGTCTTTATGTGCCCAACGGCCGCGCCCTGGACGACCCGCACTACACATACAAGCTGAATTGGCTTGCTGCGCTGCGTGATACCGCGTCCGGCTGGCTGCGCGACGACCCATCGGCGCAGATTGCCTTGGTCGGTGACTGGAATATCGCTCCCACCGACGAGGACATCTGGAGCGTCGAATTCTTCGAGGGCTCGACTCACGTCTCCGAACCGGAGCGCACAGCGTTCGACGCAATCGTCGACGCCCAATTTTCAGACGTGGTAAGGCCTTTCACCCCCGGCCCGGGCGTCTACACGTACTGGGACTACACCCAGTTGCGGTTCCCGAAGAAACAGGGGATGCGTATCGACTTCATCCTCGGCTCCCCCGCATTCGCAGACCGGGTTGCCGACGCGCAGATCATTCGTGAGGAGCGGAAAGGCAA
>NZ_JBAPRN010000486.1:0-2877 GCF_049281135.1 Mycobacterium sp.
GATTTTGGCATTGCGCAGCAACGATCCAAGGGGGCGCTCGGTACGGCGGCTGGCCGGTCAGGCCGGGGTGGCCGTCGCGCTGATGGGAGCGGTGAACGCGATCGCGACGCTGGCCGGGTGTCTGCCCGCGGTGATCTGGTGGGCCTGTCACCGGCCTAACCGGCGGTGGTTGCGTTACGCGGCGTGGTGGCTACTGGCGCTGGCGCTGGCCATCACGTGGTGGCTGGTGGCGCTGATCCTGATGGCCCGGATCAGCCCGCCGTTCCTGGACTTCATCGAATCCTCGGGTGTGACGACGCAGTGGTCGTCGTTGGTCGAGGTGCTGCGCGGTACCGACAGCTGGACCCCATTCGTAGCGCCCAATGCCACGGCGGGTGCGCCGCTGGTCACCGGTTCGGTCGCCATCCTGGCCACCTGCCTGGTGGCGGCGGCCGGGTTGGCCGGGCTGGCTGGGATGTCCGCGGGCAACGTGCCCGCAGGCGGGCGATTGGTGACGATGCTCCTCGCCGGCGTGGTGCTGCTGGGCGTTGGATACAGCGGCGGACTGGGCTCACCGCTGGCGCAGCACGTACAGGCTTTCCTCGACGCCGGCGGCGCACCGCTGCGCAACGTGCACAAATTCGAGTCGCTGATCCGCATCCCCGTCGTATTGGGACTGGCCCAGCTGCTCGGCCGGATCCCGCTGCCGGGTAGCGCGCCGAAGCCGTTATGGCGCAGCGCGTTTGCTCACCCGGAGCGCGACAAGCGGGTTGCGGTCGGGATCGTGGTGCTGACCGCGCTGATGGCCGGGACGTCGCTGGCGTGGACCGGGCGGATGACCCCGCCGGGCACCTACAGCGCGATACCGCGGTATTGGCATGACGCCGCCGACTGGCTGACCGCGCACAACACCGGTGTGCCGGCGCCCGGGCGGGTGTTGGTGGTCCCCGGCGCGCCGTTCGCCACTCAACTGTGGGGCACCAGCCACGACGAACCGCTGCAAGTGCTCGGCGACAGCCCGTGGGGTGTGCGCGACTCCATCCCGCTGACTCCGTCGCAGACCATCCGCGCGCTGGACTCGGTCCAACGGCTGTTCGCCTCCGGAACACCCTCCGTGGGCCTCGCTGATACTCTTGCCCGCCAAGGCATTTCGTATGTCGTGATGCGCAACGACCTGGACCCGGACGCATCTCGTTCGGCCCGCCCGATCCTGGTGCACCGGGCCGTCACCGGATCACCGCGACTGCCGAAGGTCGCCGAGTTCGGCCCGCCGGTCGGTCCGGGCCCGGTGTCCGGATTCGTCACCGACAGCGAATTGCGTCCCCGATATCCCGCCGTCGAGATCTACCGCGTGACCGCCATGGCCGGCAATCCCGGCGGTCCCTACCTGGCCGACATCGACGGACTGCCCCGCGTCGACGGTGGCCCCGAGGCCTTCTTGCGACTCGACGAACGTCGGCGGCTGTCGGGCCGGCCCCCGCTCGGCCCGGCGCTGCTGACCGCCGACGCCGTCGGTGCGGGCCTGCCGGTACCGGTCGTCACGGTCACCGACACCCCGCTGGCCCGCGAGACCGACTACGGCCGGGTCGACCACCACTCGTCGGCGATCCGTGCCGTCGGCGACACCCGGCACACCTTCAACCGGGTGCCGGACTATCCAAGTCCGGGCGCGGACACCGTCTACGGCTCGTGGACCGGCGGCCGGTTGTCGGCGTCGAGTTCGTCGTCGGACTCGACGGTTTTGCCCGACGTCGCGACCGCCGCGTCGCCGGTTGCGGCGATCGATGCCGATTCGGCGACCGCCTGGGTGTCCAACAGTCTGCAGTCGGCCGTCGGTCAATGGCTTCAGGTCGACTTCGACCACCCGGTGACCAACAGCATCATCACCATCACCCCCAGCGCGACTACCGTCGGTGCACAGGTCCGACGCGTCGAGGTCGAAACTACCACCGGGACAACGACATTACGGTTTGACGAGGCTGGCAAACCGATCAGCGGTGCGTTGCCGTACGGCGAGACTCCGTGGGTCCGCATCACCGCGATCGGCACCGACGATGGGTCGCCCGGGGTGCAGTTCGCGATCACCGACTTGTCGATCACGCAGTACGACGCCCGCGGGTTCGCGCATCCGATCAATATTCGGCACACCGCGCTAGTTCCCGCTGCCCCAGCGAACGCCGCTGTGGCGCAATGGGATCTGGGTTCCGATCCGTTGGGCAGGCCGGGCTGTGCGACGGGTCTGACGAACGTGCAATGCGCGCCGTCGATGGCGCTGGCGACGGAAACGCCGGCGACCTTCAGTCGAACGCTGAGCGTGCCGCAGCCGATCTCGGTGCTGCCGACGATCTGGGTCCGGGCCCGGTCGGGACCCAAATTGGCCGATCTGGTCGCCGAGCCGGACACCACGCAGGCTCACGGCGACTCCGATCTGGTCGACGTCCTCGGCGCGGCCGCTGCCGCCTCCGACGGCGACCCGGCCACCGCGTGGACGGCACCGCAGCGAGTGGTGCAGCACAAGACGCCCCCGACGCTCACCCTCACCCTGCCCCAACCCACCGAAGTGAGCGGGCTGCGAGTCACGCCCAGCACCTCACCGGTGCCCGCGCACCCGACCCTGGTGGCCGTCGACCTGGGCGACGGCCCCCAGGTCCGGGTGCTGAAAACATCGGGGCCACAAGATCTGCCGTTGCTGCCTCGGATGACCGACACCGTCACGGTCAGCCTGCTCGACTGGAAGGACGTCATCGATCGCACCGCACTCGGCTTCGACCAGCTCAAGCCACCAGGGCTGGCCGAGATCGCGGCGCTGGGCATCGACGGCAGACCGATCGCCGCGGCCAACGCGGCGCGCAACCGGACTCGCGAGGTCACCGTCGACTGCGAGCACGGACCGGTCAT
>NZ_JBAPRN010000487.1:0-7689 GCF_049281135.1 Mycobacterium sp.
GGTCTACGTTGCTAAGCGCTACTCCCGTCGTCGGCGAGCAAAGGCCTCAAAGCCTCGTGAAGGCGGCTGACCTCCACGCCAGGCGGCTAGCGGCCCTGGAGCAGAATTTCACCGATCCCCGCCTGACGGCCCTTTGAGGCCAACGACTAACGGACGTCAAGAGGGGAATCAGGAATCGCCAGCCAGATGAGAGAGCCCGTCCGGCATCCGCGGGAGAATCCCGCAACGGCGCCGGCTCAGGCTTCTGCTGGAAGTGCCTTCACGGCGTAGTGGCGAGGAACCCCGGATGTTTGGCCAGACATACCTCGCCCATGCAGCCTCAAGCCAAGCAGTCGCACGATCCGGTAGCCGGCAACGGTTTTGCCGGCGACGTTCAGCACGGCTGCCCAAGGACGCGGTTGGGCCGGCGGACGTCAAGTCGCAGTTCTAGGTGTATGTCGGCGAACCCGGCCGCTTCTGCCTGTGCGACGAGGTCGCGCTCATCAAAGTTGAGCATCGGGGGTTGCTATCACGAGGCTCGTCGGCTTCGAGACTGGCTGCTAGAGGAGGGCTGAGCAGGGTGTCGAGCAGTGGGCCAAAGACTCTCGGCCACATCGAACTTGAATGTGACCCGATCGACCCAGTGTCCGAGCTGAGAGTCACGAAGGTTGACAGGGTTTGGGCGTTCAGCGATTGGGCCATGTGGTGATCCAAACCACGAAGTACATCAAGACGCTGAACTGGTACCTCGACAATCTCGGGATGATCGTCAGCGACTTCAACTTCTACCCGGGCCAGCGTGACCGCGGACCGACCTTCAGTTTCATCCGCTGTGATCGCGGCATGACGCCCGCCGATCACCACACCCTGGCACTGGCGCTTGGTCCGGCCAACCGCTACGCGCACTCGGCTTATCAGGTCGCCGACCTCGACGCGTTGGCCGCCGGTGGCGAGCATCTGAATGACCTTGGCTACCAACGAGCCTGGGGCATCGGGCGCCATATCCTGGGCAGCCAGATCTTCGACTACTGGAGCGACCCAGACGGCTTCATCGTCGAGCACTTCACTGACGGCGACATGTTCGACTGCACACTGCAGCCGGGCTGGTCACCGTTCACCGCGTCCGGCTTGGCGCAGTGGGGACCGCCCGTCACCAAGGTCTTCTTCGGCATGACCCCGAGGGCGCTCCCGCGAGAACTTCGCCAGATAGCCGACGCGCTGCGCGAGGAGAACGAGTTCGATTTGAAGAGCCTGGTCGGGCTGTTGAAAGCAGCGAACTCGTGACCGTGTCAGTCCTGCGCTCCGCATTGATCGCGATGTCGAGGCACACTGAACTCCGCTAGCAGGCGGTGATTACGCTGCGCACCGCCTGGAATGCACTCGGTGGTCCAACGCCGATCCGCCCCGGCCAAACCGTGCTGACCTTGGGTTCCGGCGGCGTGTCCGTCTTCGCGCTGCAACTAGCCAAACTACTCGGCGCTCGCGTCATCGCGACAACTTCGAGCAACCAGAAGGCGCAGACCCTGACAGCGACAACGTGCATCACTGCGGCTCAGCGAGTCGCGATTGGCCAAGAGATCGAGAAGCTACCGTAGTTGTCGGTTCTTCGTAGGGTTTCAAATTTCGGCGGCGAGACGAAAGTTGAGATGCCGCAACGTAGACGGCGCAGGGGAAGCGGAGCAATGTTCGCGCGCGTGATCACCGCCCAGGCAGGCGAACGCGGGTTTGACGACGTCATCCGCTTGGCCAACCAGGAGCTCCCCGCTGCCCGGCAACGTCCGGGATTCGCGGGCTATTTCCTACTTACCGACGACAGCACCGGCAACGTCATCATCATCTCGTTATGGCAGACCCGCGAGGACATGAAGGCGGTCGCTCGTGAGACGGCGGTCGGCATTCACGACGACGGCCTATCAGAGACCGGCCTTAGCTCGCTGAGGCTCGAAACCTACGATGTAGCAGTGCAAGCTTGAACCAATCACGACCCAGATACGACGTCGGGCGAGGCCGTAGCCGTCAGCCGTAGGTGAAGGAGTAGGCCTGCAATCCCCGGGTGAGTGCTACCTCGAGGTGCCCGGTCGCGCCGGTGTCGTTGGAGACGATGTGATGCATATTGGGTGGTCCTGCGACGGGGATGCGTGAAGTCTGCCCTCCCCTGGTCACAGTCAGTGTGCCGGTACCGCCGACGACCAGGTATACGTTGCGGGCGTGGTAGTTCAGCGCGATGGTGGCGTCGTCGTCCTCTGCCGTTACGCTCTGTTGGTCCAGGGTCCATCGGCCGCGGAGCGCGAATGAGTCGTTAGGGAGTTGGGCGGGGTAGTCGAACGTTGCGGTGCCCTGGTCGTAGGCGCCCTGGCCGCGATAGTTGGCCGACTTCTGGGCGCCCAAATAGGTCTCCGGGGTCAGCGTTGAGGTCGGCGTGGTGTCGGGCGCATCGACGGCCGGCGGCAGGCCGACGTTGCTGGCTGCCTGTGAAAGCAGTTGCCGGATAAGGCGTTCGGTAACGTCGTAGTCACCTTCGCCGAACTTGATGTGACGGACGGTGCCGTTGGCGTCGATGAGGTAATGGGCTGGCCAATACTGGTTGCGGTAGTTGGTCCAGGTCGTATAGTCGTTGTCCATCGCGACGGGGTAGTTGATCCCGAGCTCGGCGGTAGCGGTGGCGACGTTACTACGGTTGTGCTCGAAGGCGTATTCGGGTGTGTGGACGCCGATAACGTCGAATCCCTTGTCGCGGTATGCGTTGTACCAGCCGACGACGTGGGGGATGCTGCGCTGGCAGTTGATACACGAGTAGGCCCAGAAGTCGATCAGCACTACCTTGCCGTGTAGCTGCTTTAGGTCGACCGGCGCTCCACCGGGGGTGTTGAGCCATTGGGCGATCCCTTTGATGTCCGGTGCGGTGCCGCAGTTTTCGAGCTCGGTCGCGCCGTCCGTGCAGTTGGACAACGCCGCGTTCTGGTCGTTGGCTACGCCGCCCAGGTTGAGCTGCCGACGGACCTGATCCGTGCCGCCAAGTTTGTGTTGGAAGGACGTGGTGTAGTCAGGAATTGCCCGTTGCAGGGTCGCGGGCAGGTTGAACACCAGCGCTACGGCTAACAGGATGGTGACGACGCCCGCGGCGATGCGGATCTCGCGTTGGCGGCGCCGGAAGGCGCGCACTCGCTCGGCCACCCGGCGGCCGGCGAGGGCGAAGACCAGCAGCGGCATTACGGCGCCTACAGCGAAAGATGCTGTCAACGCGATGGTGGGCAATCCGATCGAGCCGGTTGCGCCGGCTAGGACGATGGCGGCCAGCACTGGTCCTGCGCACGGCACATACAGCACACCGAGCGCGAGTCCGAGCCCGAAACCACCACTGCCCGAGCCGAACTGTTTTTGTGGGAGCAGGGAGAACGGCTTCTCCAGCAGCGCCTCAACGGACGGGAAGATCAATCCCACGCCAATCGCGACGAGCGCGACTAATGCCAACCACCGGATGGCATCCTGCGGCAGGTGCAGCAGCGACAGTAACGCCGATCCGGCCAAGGTGACAGTGCTGAAACTGACTACCAGACCGGCGATCACGAGATATGGCCGCAGCGACTCGGCGCGAGAGGGTTTGGCCGGCGACAGGTCGACTGTGCCTGCCGCAGCAGAGGTTCCGGCTGTGGCCCGGGCGCTTTGTGCGCCTGAGATGAGGATCACCGGGAGCACCGGCAAGATGCACGGCGAAATGCCGGTGATCAGGCCGCCGACAAGGCCGATCGCCATGAGTGTCAACATTGTAAGAGGCGCGTCCTCTCTTGGTTAGATCGATCCGAATAGCATTGACTGGCATCGTCGTTGAGTTGTGGCGATCGCTCATGCCAACGGCGTCGCCCGCTGCCGTTGCGGTTTGCGGTGACCGGTCTGCACCTCAGCTACTACCCCGCGGAGACGAGGACGGGTTGTTCGCGATACAGATCCGGGTATTGATGCATGAGGTTGTCGAGCTTGGGCATGTCGTTGATGGCGATGTAGGGAAAGGTCGGGTGGGAATTCAGGAAATCTTGATGATGCGCCTCGGCAGGAACGAATCCACTGGCGTTCTCGATGCGGGTGACGATCGGGGCGCCGAAGACTTTGGCGCCGTTGAGCTCAGCGATGTAGGACTCGGCGATCCTTTTCTGCGTATCATTCTGCGGGAAGATGGCCGACCGGTATTGAGCCCCTACGTCGGGGCCCTGCCGGTCGAGTTGGGTCGGGTCGTGCACGACGGAGAAAAAGATCCGCAGCAGTTGCCCGTAGGTGATCTGGGACGGGTCGTAGGTGATCTGCACCGACTCCGCGTGCCCGGTCGTGCCCGTGCTCACCAGGTCGTAGTGTGCGGTCGAGTCATTGCCACCCGCGTATCCCGACACGGCCCGGTCGACTCCTTTGACGTGCTCGAAAACACCTTGAACACCCCAAAAGCAACCACCGGCAAGCACGGCAGTCTCGCGAGCGTCCTGGGCGCCCACGGGTTCATCCGCCGCAGGCCCGGGAATGTTCACCGTAGGCGCAGCGGTGCCCACATCAGAGAACATGCGAGTGCAGGCGGTGATTTGAAAGGTGACCGCACACAGCACCACGGCCAGCCGTATCAGGTTGATTCTCAGCGATCTACGCACGATGCTCCCCGCGGTCAGTTGTCGATTGTCGCTCTACGACCTTCAGGCTAAGCGCGATCGGCGGTCCGAATTCTTACGAATCAATGGCGTCCGAATCCCAGCCTCACACCCGGAGCTTCTTACCGAACCATGACGAATGGCGCTGACGCTGACCGGGCATCGCGCGCCGGGTTACGGTGATGGGGCTGGATCTCCCCGTCGACCACAGGTATTGGTGAGATGGATATGACGAGACGGCGGTTTCTGACCGCCGCAAGTGTGACCGCACTGGTAATGGCTGCGGTCAACGCGTGTGCCGCGAGCGCGATGTCGTCACCGCCCGACGCGCACTTTGCCGTCAGTCACACCGACCAGGAGTGGCGAACGCTTCTGACCGCAGCCCAATACAGCGTGCTGCGCGAAGCGGGCACCGAACAGCCGTACAGCAGCCCGCTCAACAACGAGCACCGTCATGGCGTATTCAGCTGTGCAGGCTGCGCGCAACCCCTCTACTCGTCGGATACCAAGTTCGAGAGCGGCACCGGTTGGCCGAGCTTTTGGAAAGCCCTGGACAACGCGGTCTTAGAGCGCCCGGACACCAGCTTGACTATGACGCGTACTGAAGTTCTCTGCAGCCGGTGCGGAAGTCATCTCGGTCACGTGTTCGACGACGGCCCGCAGCCGACCGGCCTGAGATACTGCATGAACGGCATCGCCTTGACCTTCACTACGGCTTGATCGCACGTCGCCGTATGTACCGTGGGAGTCGTCGAAGTGGCTACCCGCCAGCAATTTTCGTGCTTCGTGGGTGTTGAACTACCCACGAGTGCATGACTTGCGAGCAACTCATCGCAGCCGGCGACGTGATAGGTCCAAGAACTCGGCCACGTGCGCTCTTGCTGTGCCCCAACGTGTCCCACCTCGTCCAGCCAGCCTAAGTCGGTAGTTCCGACGCATCAACGGGAGCCAGCACGGGGAATTGGCATGACGGGAACCGCCCGGGTAGCTGTGACGGATCGGTCATTTATGACGGAGTCATGACGAACGCGTCGCGGTGTCGCCAACTTCGCCATTTGCTTTGTAGCGTAAGCACTACCGACCACAGGACGCGCCATCCCGCGCGAAGCGAAAGGTGAACCACATGCGATCCACCGAGCTTAAGGGCGTAGCCCTACTCACAATTGCTCTGGCCCTTGCGGCCTGCAGTAGCTCGAAGCAGATGCAGCCAGGGTCTGCGATGTCGCAGTCGCCCTCGGCCCCGGCGATGTCGCAGTCGACTCCGCCGCCGGCGATGTCGCAGTCGATGACCAGCACGCGCACCGGGACCTTCGAGGGACTCAACGACAAGCACGTCGGGGGGACCGCCGCTGTGTCAGACGCCCAGATCGTCCTGTCGGGCTTCTCTTCCGACGCGGGACCGGACCTGCACATCTACCTCGCGAACGGCAGCGACGAGAATGCTGTGGCTGCGGGCAAGGAGATCGGCAGTATCGCGTTCGACAAACCGTCTCAGACGTTTTCGACCAGCGGGCTGGATGCGTCGAAATACACCACCGTCGTAATCCACTGCGATAAGGCAAAGGCCGTCTTCGGCGCCGCCACCCTGACATGAAGCCAAGGGACAAGCCCGCCTCCCTCGTCGCTTCGATCATTTTCGGTGCGGCGAGGGTCGTGTTAGGCATCCTGTGGTTGCACGAAGGCATTTTCAAGTACACCGCACACTTTGGTCGCGCGGACATTCTGCTGATCGTGGGCAGCGCGAAATCCAACAGCCGGGTACCTGAGTACTTCGGCGCATTCGCCGGAGCCGTACTCGGTAGCTGGCCGGGTCTCTTCGGTTTCGCGATTCCGCTACTGGAGACTGTGCTGGGCCTCGCACTGGTCATCGGGGTGCTTAGCCTCCCTGCTGCCCTGGCATCGCTACTGACGCTCATGACCTACTGGAGTTCTGATCAGCTCATCGCTCAATATCCCATCATGGGACTTTTGTCAGCGATCGTGATCGCCTGGTCGGGTTGGGCCGCGCGCCTCTCCGTGACGTCGCTGATAGTCGCAGCGCTGGGTCGAAAACAGGCAGCCGAATCACTCATTTCGGGCCCAGCCCGACGCTGGCTGTAGCGACCCGGCCCGGCATCGCGCCGCGCGCTTCCCGTTATGGGCGAACCGAATCGCACCCGCTATAGGCCCGCAGGCCCTGGCGGCGAAGGGGTCAATCGTGACAAGTGCGCGACATCGCCCCCTGGTGTAGGCGTCTCGGGTCTAGTGTGCGGTGGTGTGAGCCGGATCCTGATTGCCGACGACGACCCCATCGTCCGGGATGTGGTGCGACGGTATCTCGAACGCGATGGGCATGACGTGTCGATCGCGAATGACGGCAATGAAGCGCTGCAACTGCTGGGCACCGAGCGCATCGACGCCGCCGTGCTTGACGTGATGATGCCAGGCCCGGATGGAATGACGTTGTGCCGCAGCATGCGTCGCGGGGACAGCTACGCGGTGCCGGTGATCCTGCTGACGGCGCTCGGCGAAGAGGACGACCGCATCGCCGGGTTGGAGGCTGGAGCCGACGACTATGTGACGAAGCCGTTCAGTCCACGTGAACTGGCGCTTCGGGTCCGTTCAGTGTTGCGCCGCGCCCCATCAACGGCCGAACTGCCGTCGGAACTGAGCGCCGGTCCGCTGCGCGTCTTGACGGCCGCCCGCGCGGTGACCGTCGACGGCCGACCGGTCAGCTTGACCAGCCGGGAGTTCGACCTGCTGACCTTCCTACTGACCCACACCGACACCGTGTACTCCCGCCAAGAATTGCTGAAACTGGTATGGCAATGGAATTTTGGTGATCTATCGACGGTCACCGTGCACATCAAGCGGCTGCGCTCCAAACTCGGTGACGCCCACCGGGTTCAGACTGTCTGGGGCCGTGGCTACCTGTGGCGGGAGGTGCGGACATCAGATGCCGACCAGTGACTTGTGGGAGATCGCCGGTTGGGCACTGGCTTGCTCAATTCCGGTGGTGTTGGCCGGAGCGCTGACCATCCGGCTCGCCCAGTCGTGGTCGCTGGCGGTGAGCATGGTGGCGCTGGTGCTGATTCCCGCCCTG
>NZ_JBAPRN010000488.1:0-1802 GCF_049281135.1 Mycobacterium sp.
GACCCGCGCTCATGCGGTACGGAACCGCCGAGCAGAAGGCCAGGCACATGTCCGCCATCGCTGCCGGTGAGGTGATCTGGTGTCAGGGCTTTTCCGAACCTGAAGCCGGAACGGATCTTGCGTCGCTGCGGACCCGCGCGGTACCCGACGGTGACGGTTGGCGCATCACCGGGCAGAAAGTCTGGACCTCCTACGCCCAGATGGCGTCATGGTGCGTGCTGGCGGCGTGCACCGACCCGAAGGCCCCGAAGGCCAATCGGCTCAGCCTCTTTCTGGTTCCGATGGACCGGGCCGGCATCACCGTGCGACCGATCCGCTCGATGCTCGGGCCACATCACCTCAACGAGGTCTTTCTCGACGGTGTCGAGGTGTTTCCCGACGAGGTCCTCGGCGAATTGGGCGACGGCTGGCGGGTGATGCGCGAAGCGCTTGCCTTCGAGCGCGTCGGGATCGCCCGCTACGCCCGGTGTGAGTCATTGCTCGACCGCATGCAAACCGAACTCGGCGACAACTGGGACGAGTTGCCCGAGTCCATCCGTACGCGCTGGGTGCGGGCACTGATCGACCTTCGGATCGCGCGGCTGCTGGCTTATCGCGCGGTGTCCTTGCAGGACGACCCGTCAGCCGGTGCCGCGGCCAGCGCCGCACGCATCGCGACCACCACCTGCGACCAGCAAGTGGCCGAGCTGCTGTTCGACGTGCTCGGGCCGACGGCGCTGGACAGTGGCTCGTCGGCGGCGCTGCATGGTGCTGTCGAAGACCACTGGCGCTACGCCCAGGCGGCCACGGTCGCGTCCGGAACCATCGAAGTGCAGCGGATGCTCGTCGCGCGGGAAACCTTGGGAGCTCACGGATGAAAACCGCTCTGCCAGAAGATATTGCCGAGTTCTCCGCTGTCGCCGCCAAACGGCTCGTCCGGTTCGGCGGACCCCAGGCCGCTCTGCAGGCCGAGACCGACGACCGGCTCCGCCAAAACGCCCGGACCGCACTGTCGGACCTCGGTGCGTTCGACCTCGACGTGCGATCCTCTTCCGAGGATCTGCTGGCCGCCGCCGTGCTCTGCCAGGCTGCCGGCGCAACTGCCCTCCCCTATCCGCTCGTCGAGGAGCTCTTGGCGATCGACGGTGCCCGGCTCACCTTGGTGAATCCCGAAGCACCCCGGATCGATCACGGCGACTTGGCCGGCGACTGGATCGCCGCCGACCTCGATGGCACGCGCTACCGGGTGCAGCCGTCGTCGCGCACCGCCGCCAAGCTCGGACCCTTTCTGGTTCCGGCGACGTTGGGCCCGTCCGACGGGACGGTGCCGGCCGCCGACGTCGATCTGCATCTGACGCTGGGGTCGTGGCGGATCGTCGGCGCGGTGCAGCAGTGCCTTGAGATCGCTCGACGGCACGTTGTGGCGCGGATGCAGTTCGGCAAGCCGCTGGCGGAATTCCAGGCGGTCCGTTTCACGGTCGCCGACGCCGCTGTCGCGGCGCGCGGGCTTCACGAGCTCGCCAAATACACCATCAGCCGAGTCGAATCTGTTCCGGCGCAGGTGCGTTCGGCTGACGCACTGATCCTCCGCCTCAAGGCCGGCGAGACCGCACGACTAGTCTTGCGCACCGCGCACCAGTTACTGGGGGCGCTGGGCTTCTGCGACGAGTCCGACGTCAGCGTGCTCGACCGGCACACGCAGCCGCTGATCCGGCTGCCGGTCAGCACCGAGGTGCTCGCGATGCGGCTGCTGCCCGGCATCCGCGACGGGGGGTTCGAGACGCTGTTTTCGGGACCGGTATCGGCGTGAGCCGCGCCGGCGA
>NZ_JBAPRN010000489.1:0-3295 GCF_049281135.1 Mycobacterium sp.
GCGGCCGGGCCAGCGGCGCGCGGCTGACTACCGGAGGCGGCTCCCCGGCCGATCAGCCCCTGGGCTGGTTCGTCGAACCCACGGTCTTCGCCGACGTCGACAACGCCATGACGATTGCCCGTGAAGAGATCTTCGGGCCGGTGCTGAGCGTGCTGCCCTACGCCGACGACGACGAAGCCATCGCCATCGCCAATGACTCCGACTACGGTCTGGGCGGCACGGTGTGGACCGCCGACCCGCAACGCGGCGCTGAGCTGTCGGCGCGGATGCGCACCGGATCGGTCGGAATCAACCACTACGCCCTCGACGTGGTCGGGCCGTTTGGCGGTGTCAAGGCCAGCGGACTGGGTCGTGAACTGGGGCCCGAGGGCTTGGCACCTTACGTAGCGTTGAAGTCGGTGTACCGGCCACCGATCACGGACGCTGCGGGCCGCTGAGTACCGGCGCGAGAAGGAAGCCAAGCGGCGATCGTTGACACGTACTAATCTACTGAAATAAGGTTTGCTCCGGGTGGCCGCACATGCGGGCCAGCCGGATGTTCATCAGAACCGCGGCTGGGTCACGTCGCACCGGCTTTGGCGCCGAACGCTTTTCGCGGCGCTGTGGCCCAGTCCGCAAGGGAGAGCGCGCGCGATGACCGAACTGGTGACCGACGGCTTGAGTTATTGGGCGCAGCAGTCTCCGGAACGCGCGGCGATCGTGTTCGACGGCACCGACACCGTCGATTACCAGACCTTGGACGGGTGGACCGATAATGCCGCCCGGCAGCTGGCCGCTGCCCCGCTTCAGCCCGGCGACCGGGTCGGCATCATCGGCGGCAACAGCCTGGAGTGGGTCGTTTCGGCGATCGGAGCGCTGAAGATCGGGGCCGTCGTGGTCCCGTTGAACAACCGCTTCACCCCCGGGGAGTTGCGGTACCTGATCGACGACTCCACCCCTTGCCTCGTCCTTTCGGATGGCGCCCACCGCGACCGGATCAGGACGGCTGTGCAAGGAACGCCGACCCGACTGCGTTGTCTGGAAGACTTCGCCGCGTTGCGCCACGAACAACATCGACCGCTTCCCCGCCGCGACGATGCGCACCCGGACGACATCACCCAAATCGTCTACACCAGCGGGACGACGTCACACCCAAAAGGTGTGATCTTCACCCACCGCAGCACCTTCAACCTTGTCGCCGACCTGGCCATCACCGAGCCGGCTTTGCGACCCGGCTCTCGGATCATCTACACCCTGTCGATGTCGGGCGCCCCCGGCCTGCTCTGGCACATCCTGCACCCGTTGATCAGGGGCATGACGATTTTCTACGAGCGCGGCTTCGAACCCGCCACCACGCTGCACCGACTCTCCACCGAACGGATCCAAGTTCACTGCGGCGTCCCGGTTCTCTACGAGCGTATGGCGGCCCATCCAGATTTCGCGTCCGCTGACCTGTCAGCGTTGGAACTGGCGACTATCGCCGGTGCGTCGGCCCCCATGGCCACGATGAAGTCCTGGCTGAGCAAGGGCGTGATCGTTCAGCAGGCCTACGGAATGACGGAGCTGGGCGGGATTTCCACCATCAACCCGAAGGATCAGGCCGTCGCGCGGCCCGAGTCGATCGGTGGCGGAACAGTTTTCACCCGGCTGCGCGTCGTGCGGCCCGACGGTAGCGACTGTGATCTCGATGAGCCCGGCGAGATCATCGTCTCCGGTCCGGGCATCACCCCGGGGTATTGGCGAAACGATCACGCCTATGCCGCCGCGATGCGCGATGGCTGGTTTCACAGCGGCGACATCGGAATCAAAGACGCCCACGGGATCCGCGTCGTCGACCGGCTCAAAGACATCATCATCACCGGCGGCTTCAATGTCGCCCCTTCCGAGATCGAGGCGGCGGTCGCCGAGATACCCGGGGTGATCGAGGCTTGCGTGGTGTCAGCGTTCGACGCCACATTCGGTGAGGCACCCGCAGCGATCATCTACACCGAAAAGCAGGTGACACCGGAGGCAGTCACTGAACACTGTCGCGCGCATCTCGCCGGTTACAAGGTGCCGCGCCACGTCATCATCCAGCACACGCCATTACCAAGGATGGCCAGCGGCAAGATTGCGCGACGCCAAATTCGTGACGCTCACCCGGAGCTGATGCAACACACGCAAGCGGTCGGGTGAAGCAGCTAGGAGGCTGTCGGCTCCTCGAGATCCGTGGCAGCCGAGCCGAAGTCGCCCCAATGCTGCGGGGGCGGCGCCGTCTCCGCCACACCCGGCGCCGCACCGCGCAGGAAACTGCGAATGGCCTCGGCGAACCCCCCCGTGGCGGATCGCTGATTGGCAGCCACCGCCGCGACCAAGACAGGCTCGGTGGCAGGATTGGCGTTGCCGAATGGGCGGCCTCTCCCCTCGTCGCCATGCATCGCCTCGGTGATACCGGCACCCAAGGTCAACTTGTCCAGGCCGTCAAGAATCAACACCACTTGTTCTAGCGGCACACCGATCTCGATCAAATACATTGCGGACTCGTTGTAATTGCGAATCAGCACATCGCGGGGCATGAACTGCAGTAACAGCGGCACAGCGTTGTGGTGCCGCATTATCGATTCACGAAATGCCAAGCTCAGCGCGACAAGCCACTCCATCCAATTGGGCACCGATTTGGGATCAGGCACGCGTGTCTCGACCACGATTGCCCGCGCCACCGCCTTCAGGATCTCCGCTTTGTCCTGAAAGTGGTGATAGAGCGACGGCGCCTGTACATTGAGCTCCCGCGCGAGCCGAGGCAGGCTGAACGCGTCCAGGCCCTCCGTATCGATGATGCGCAGCGACGCCTCCACTACGGCATCGTGGCGGATCAGGGGCTTGGAGGGACGGGGCATGATCACATTATCGACCATCGGCGCCTCGAAAGCAGCAATAGAGCCAGCATTAACCTAAGGCCAACAGGTTAAATCACCCGCAGGAGTGCGGGACGGTGTGGTCTGCGAGCCCGCTCCCGGCCGTCCACGTTTCTGAGACTGCCCGCGCTCCCTCGTTTAGGGTCGCTTAGGCGTCGATTTGGCCCGGCCCTGAGTCCGCCAAGGCTTCCGCTAGGGCCTCCCGGGAATCCACGGCGAGTTTGCGGAAGACATTGCGCAGATGCCACGCAACGGTGTTGCGTGAGACGAACGTCAACTCCGCGATACCCCGATTGTCGTGACCCGATGCGGCCAGCTGAGCGAGCCGCCGCTCGGTTGGGGTCAGCGATTCGGTGCCGACCCGGGCCGGGCGGCGTGGACGGGCGCCGGCCGCCACAAGCTCCTCGCGCGCGCGGTTAGCC
>NZ_JBAPRN010000490.1:0-9695 GCF_049281135.1 Mycobacterium sp.
GGCGAGATGGGACCCCAGACAGCGGTGGACTCCGGCCCCAAAGGACATGTGACGGTTGGGACTACGGTCCAGCTGCAATTCGGTGGGGTCGGAGAACTCGGCGTCGTCGCGATTGGCGCCGTTGAGCATCAGCAGCAGCTGATCACCGGCATGGAGCTGCACCCCGCCGAGCTCCGTGTCTCGTGTGACCGACCGGCCGGGCGACACCGCTGCCTCGATGCGCAACAGCTCCTCGACCGCTGCGGGGATCAAACTCGGGTCCTCGACCAGCTGCTGCCGCTGATCCTCGTTGGCCGACAGTTGAATGATGCTCCACGCCAGCGTGCCCTGAACGGTGTGCAGGCCGGCGATCAGCAGCAGCATGAACATGTTGCCCAGCTCGTCGTCGGTCAAATGACGCCGAGTGCCGTCGACCTCGATCTCGGTGTTGATGATCACTGCCGTGACGTCGTCGTGTCCCTCTGCCATCGTCCGCCGATCGGCGATCACCGCACCGAAGTAGCCCATCATCTGCTGGGCGGCTGCCATCCGGGCCGCGTTCGACTCCTCCTCGGTGCCACCGGGCACTCCGCGAAGCGTCGTGTCAGTCGCCTCGGTGAACATCGGCGCATCCTCGACCGGCCATCCCATCAAGGCCAGGAACACCCGGGCCGGCAGCTCGTGGGCGAACTCGGCGATGAATTCAGCAGTGCCGCGCGCCCCGAAGCCATCGATCAGCTCGTTGATGATGTCCCGGATCTCCGGTTCCAGAGCCCTCATGCGCGCGGGATTGAACAGCGGCTGCAACGCCTGGCGGTAGGACGCGTGCACGGGTGGATCGAGCTCGAGCGGGATGAACTTCCCGAATCCGGTCGGCACGATGTTGTTCGGATGACTCGAGAATCGCTCGGGGTCGCGCAGGACCTCGTGAATTTCCTGGTACCTGGTGACGATCCAGTGCCCCCCGTGATGGGGTGAGTACACAACGGGCCCGCGCTCGACTAGTTCGACGACACGTTCTTGGAAGAGGTCGACCGGTTCGGCGATCGCGGGGTCGTATACGTCGAAGTCCACGACCAAATTCTCGGGAACTGACGTGGTGCTTGCCGTCATACGGGCAACGCTCCTGTCGTAATCTGTGACGATCCGGGATGTCGCAGCTGTGACTGCTGTCGCCATTTAAACTTAAGGCCTTAGGTTAAGGGTGTCAACCGTCACTCTGGTCTTCGAATGCAATCCAGGTCACCACCGGCGGCAGCGCATTCGCTCCTGCCCCGACGCCGTCTCAGTACACGCTGTAGCCGCCGTCGACGACGATCTCGTTGCCGGTGTGGAAGGTGAGCGCCGGGTCGGTGAGGAATGCCGCGAGCTCCTCGAACTCCGCCGGCTCGGCCCAGCGACGCACCGGTGTGCGGGCCGTGGTCGCCGCCATGAACTTCGGGTCGGCCTGCAGATGCGCGTTCATCGCGGTAAGCGTCCAGCCGGGGATCAAGACGTTGCACCGCACGCGATGCCGGGCCAGTTCGACGGCCAGGGTGCGGCCTAATCCGGACAGCCCCGACTTGCTGACTGCGTACGCCGCCTGCCCCGCCGCGCCGTAACGCGAGACCATCGACGAGACCACCAGAATGGAGCCACCGCTGCCCTGCGCGACGAACCGACGCGCCGCCTCCCGGGTGCATAGGAACGTTCCGTCGAGGTTGGTGTCCAAAACGCGGCGCCACTGCGCGAGGGTGGTGTCGACGAACGGCGCCGCGTCGGCAATCCCAGCGTTCGCCACCATCGCCCCCAGCGGGCCGAGTTCATCCACGGTCTGCGCCATCGCCGCGGCCACCGCGCCCTCATCGGTGATGTCGCACGGGACCGCGATCGCCCTGCCGCCGTGCCGGGAGATCTCCTTCATAGCTTCGGCGTTTCGCTCGGCGTTACGCGCCCAGATCGCGATCTCTCCGCCGGCCTTGGCGATGCCGGTCGCCAGCGCCAGCCCGATGCCCTGGTTTCCGCCGGTCACCACGGCGACCATTCCGGACAGGTCGCTCACCGGCGGGCTCCTCTGCATATCGGTCTGGGCGTGCTCACGTTGCGCCAGGAATATCGAGAAGAGTGGCCAAGGTTGCGCGGTGGCGATCGGCGGTGCCGAGCGCAACGGCAGCACTCTTGGCGCGTTTGAGATAGAGGTGCGCCGGATGCTCCCAGGTGAACCCGATGCCGCCATGCATTTGTAGGCATTCTTCGGCCGCCTGCTGCGCGACCACCGAACAGTGGGCCTGGGCCAGCGCGGCGGCCACGGGAAGGTCCGGGTCGCCGTCGGCAGCACAACCAGCGGCGTAACGTGCGACGGCGACAGCCTGCTCGAGCAGCACCGCAAGGTCCGCCAGCCGGTGCTTGAGGCTCTGGTAGGAGCCGAGTACCCGACCGAACTGACGGCGCACCAACAGATACTCCACCGTCATCGCCAGGCACCTTTGCGCCAGCCCGAGCTGTTCGGATGCCAGCAGCGCGGCACCCACCTGCAGCGCGCGCTCAATGGCGATGGCGCTTTGCGGTCCCGTCGACAGGAGCCGACCCTGGGCTCCGTCGAACGACAGGTCCACCAGTGGGCGAGTCATGTCCAGCGTGACGACCAGCGTGCGGGTGACACCAGTGGATGCCGGATCTACGGCGTACAACGAACCACCGGCCACGACGAGCAACGTATGCGCACTTCCGGCATCTGCCACCGACGTCACGGTGCCGTGCAGACCTACTGGCCGAACCTCTACGGTGCCGGGAAACGGGCCTAGGGGCGCGGTGTCGAACGGAACGGCCAGTGCGACGATCCGCTCACCTGAGGCGACTTCGGCCAGCAACCCAGGCTCGTCGAGCTCGAGGAGCAGCGCCGTGGCGATGACCGCGCTACCCAGGTACGGCACCGGCGCCACAGCTCGACCGAGTTCCTCACAGACCACGGCCACCTCTCGCCAGCCCGCGCCTGCGCCGCCACGGTCCTCGGGTACAGCGAGCCCGGCAAGACCCATCTCGGTGGCCAGCTTGGTCCACAGCGCGAGGTCGGTGAGTTGCGTGGACTCGGTGCGCTTCAGGACGGATTCCCATCCGGCGTGCCTCTCCAGCAGCGACCGGACGTTTGCCCGCACCTCGTCCTCGACGGCGCTGTACCGAAGATCTTCGATCACAACAGGTGCATTCACCTGGCCAGCTCCTTCCAGGGCAGGTCCTTGTCTGTTCGAGGTTCGGGCGGCAGCCCCAGCATCCGCTCGGCGATGATGTTGCGCATGATCTCCGAGGACCCGCCCTCGATGGAGTTGGCCCTGGCGCGCAGGTAGCGGTACCCCGGCGTGCTTTCCGAGAGGTCGACGAGTACCGGTCTGCGCTCGGTGTAGTCGCCGTAACGCAAGGCCGCCTCGCCGCGCAGGTCCAGCTCGAGGGAGGAGATCTGCTGATTGAGTCGGGCCTGACTGAGTTTGCCCGCTGATCCCTCCGGACCGGGCTGACCCGTGGTCGTCGTCTGGCGCATCCGCACCGACGCCAGTCGGGCTGCCTCGGCCTCCACCCAGAGTTGCATCATCCTGTCCTGCAGGCCCGCGGTGCGCCGCTGCGGATGTTCTCGCCACGCCCGCAGCAGTTCTCCGATGGCGCCGCCACCCCTGGGGGCAGCGGCACCGATGGTCACTCGCTCGTTCATGAGGGTGCCTTGGGTGACCGCCCAACCCTGACCGACCGCGCCGAGTCGGTGGGCGTCGGGTATCCGCACGTCATCGAGGAACACCTCGTTGAATTCGGTCTCGCCGGTGATCTGGCGCAGGGGTCGGACCTCGACGCCGGGAGCCGACATGTCACAGATGAAGTACGTCAGCCCTCGATGCTTGGGCACCGCGGGGTCGGTGCGCGCCACCAAGATCCCCCACCGGGCCTCGTGCGCCATCGAGTTCCATACCTTCTGGCCATTGACGACCCAGTCGTCTCCGTCACGGACCGCGCTGGTCGCCAGCCCGGCCAGGTCGGATCCAGCGCCGGGCTCGCTGAACAGTTGGCACCACACTTCCTCGCCGGTCCACAGCGGGCGCATCCATCGGCTCCGCTGTTCGGGTGTCCCGAACTGCAGGATCGTCGGGCCCGCCATACCGTGGCCCACGATGTTGTCTCTGGCGCGATTTCCGGGCGACCCCGCAGCCGCGAAGATCGCGTCGACCCCGTCCTGCAGTCCGGGATCGGCCTCGAGTCCACCGAGGCCGACGGGGTAGGAGACCCGTGCCAGTCCGGCATCGAACCGGGCCCGCAGGAACTGCACCGGATCTGTCGTGGCCGGGTCGTGCGTGACGAGGAATTCACGCGCCCCGTCGGCGAGATCGGCCGCGCTCAGCTGCGCACCCGGTGCTGCCAGTGACGTCATTGCTTGACCCCCAGGGTGTCGCCTGCTGTCGTCCAGGAGGAGACGGTAGTCCGCGTAGTCGATGCCGAAGCGCCCGTTCTAGTCATGATCTCCTCATCGGTCCGTTGCGTTCCGAGGGGGCCTGGCGGATGCGAGCGTGCGTGTCGCACATCGTTCGCGCTCCTCCGGCCAGGTCGACACTCCTGACGACGGCTCACGCCAGCAGTCGGCGCAATTCCCGACGGAAGATGTGGTTGACGATCTCGTTGCGGCCCAACACCAGTGGACCGGCGTTGGCGCTCTCCATGCCGGCCTGGGATCCACGAAGCAACGGGAAGTCCTCTTCGTGCAGCACGGCGATCAGAATGTTCCAGTTCTTCTCCCACACCCTGTTCCAGCGCTCCTCGCCCATTCCGCTCTCCTCGATGGTGGGGACGAGCAGCCTCATCTCCATGCGGCACATCCCGGGGTCCTTCGGATGCGGGCGGAACGTGAGCAACTGGAAGTGGTCGGGCTGCCGCAGCAACGTGCTATTCGGTAACAGGAAGTGCCCGTCTATCACGTCCTTGGCCAGCGAACGATCACCCGGATCCTCGTCGACCCATCGGTCGATGGACTTGCGCGGGGTCATCATTCGGGCGTGCCTGCCGAAGTCCTCGACGACCTGGGCGTTGGTGTGAACGTGCTTGCCCGCCGTGTTCGGGTGCGCATACTGAATGTGGTAGTTGTCGATGAACGCGTCCTGCATGATCTTCCAGTTGACCGGCTCGTCGAAGCCCTCGGACCGGAACGCCACCAGTTGGTCCATTCCATATCCGCCGAGGATGGCGTCGAACTCCTCCCCCAGCCAGTCGGCCACGTCGATCGTCGCGCTAGCCTCGTCGACCATCCAGACGAATCCGTGCCGCTCTTCGGTCGGCAGTTCGATCAGCCCGCTGCTCTCTCGGTCGACATCGCCAAAGGTGCCGTCACGGGTGATCGTTCTCAGCGACCCGTCCGTGTCGTAGGACCAACGGTGATATCCGCAGGAGAATAGACGGCAGCGACCCTTCTCCTGCTCCTCCAGCAAGGCCCCGCGGTGTCGGCACAGATTCACGAACGCCTTGATTCCGCCGTCCTTCTGACGGACGACGATCACCTTGTTGCGCGGCATCTGCACGGTGATGAAGTCATGGGGCCTGGGCAGTTCGGAGCCGTGGCAGACGATCGAGGGCACCCGCCCGAAGACCATCTCGCGCTCCCGTGCCGCGATCACCGGGTCGGTGAACTCGGACGGCGAGAACGACGTCACCTCGTCGTACTCATCGGTGGTGTCGTTGCGCACATGGTCCAGCGCTTGTCGAATTCGGTTCTCGCGCGGCGAGAGGGACAGTGTCATCGTCGCCTCCTTCTTTTTGCGAACGTCGGCATCGGTCGACGACATGACTGGCGCCGCACCTGCTGGACGTTGGTCAGATGCAGTTTGGGCTGTTACCTATCGTATTTAGGTTTATCATATGGGCCGTTCTGACGGTAGGGGTCGGAGGCTGGAACTAGAGCCAGGTCGCCCGGACTGTCGGGAGCGGCAGCGAGCGATTTGCCCCGGTCGTCCTACGCGGATTCGTGCAGGAGACTAGGACGGCGATGAGCGGAAGGGCCGCGGCTCCCACCACGGGTAGTCCGCGGGCATGTCGACCGATACCCGGTCGGGAAACTGCGCACCGCGTTTCTCGAGGAACGCGGTAACGCCCTCCTTCGCATCTGCTGATGCACCGCGGGACTGTCCCAGTCTCGAATCCAGTTCGTGAGCGACCATCGGATGCTCCGCCCCTAGCATCCGCCACAACATCTGCCTGTTGAGGGCCACCGACACCGGCGCGGTGTTGGCGACGATCTCGGCGGCGACCGCGTAGGCGGCCGGCAGCAAGTCCTCCGGGGGGTACACGCTTCGGACCAGTCCTGCGTCGAGCGCCTCGGCTGCGTCGAAGACCCGACCGGTCGCCGTCCATTCCAACGCGCGCGAGATCCCCACTGCGCGAGGGAGGAACCAACTCGACGCGGCGTCGAGGACGATCCCCCGGCGGGCGAAGACGAAGCCGAACCGCGCGGTGTCGGAGGCCAACCGCACGTCGGCGGGCAAGGTCATCGAGATGCCGACGCCGACGGCTGGGCCGTTGATGGCGGCGATCACCGGTTTGACCGACTCGAAGATCCGCAGCGAGACGGTGCCGCCGGTGTCGCGATATTCCGTCTCATCGGCGAAGTCGAACGTGTCTCCACCCGATTCGAGGTCCGCCCCGGCGCAGAATCCCCGCCCCGCACCAGTCATCACGACGGCGCGCACGTCGTCGTCGGCGTCGGCACGGTCGAAGGCGTCGACGAGTTCTACCGCCATGAGATCGGTGAACGCGTTGAGACGCTCCGGCCGGTCCAGGGTGATCGTCAGAACGTGGTCGCTCACCTCATAGCGAATGTGCTCATAGGTGGCACCCACTGCGGGCATTCTCACAACGGAACTCCTCCACGACGGCCCTCTGCAGTCGTACCCTTCGGGTCCATCCTGGGGTCGACGCACATCACTGCAACCCGTCCTTGGCGGCCCGCCGGGCAGCACCGACGACTCGCTTGGCGATGGCCCAGCGATGAACCTCCGATGGGCCGTCGTAGATGCGGAAGGGTCGAACCTCTCGGGACAGGCGTGACAACGGAAGGTCGCCCGAGACACCCATGGCTCCGCACATCTGAACGGATCGGTCGACGATGCGGAAGATGGCCTCGGAGGCGAAGGTCTTCGCTATCGAGGTCTCGTTGCCTGCGTGTGAACCGGCATCGAGCTCGTAGCAGGCCACGACCAGGAGAGCCCTGGTGGCCGCGATGTCTATCTCGTTGTCGGCGACCATCTTCTGCACCATTCCCAGGTCGCCGAGAGTCGACCCGAACGCCTCCCGGTGGGCGACGTAGTCGACGGCCACGTCGTGAGCCCGTCGAGCTGCGCCAAGCCAACGCATGACGTGGGTCATCCGAGCCGGACCCAGCCGGACCTGTGCGTAGGCGAAGCCCTCGTCGACCGCGCCGAGAACGCCGTCGTCGGGAACGAAGACGTCGTCGAAGAAGACCTCGCAGTGTCCGCCGAGCATTGCCTTGTCGAGAGTGTCGAGGTGCCGCCCGACCCGAATTCCCGCGGTGCCCGCCGGAGCCAGGAACATGGTGGCTCCGCCACGATCCCCTGGTTTGCCAGACGACCGCGCCATGATGATGAAGAAGCCGGCTCCGTCGGCTCCGGTGATATACCACTTATGGCCGTTGATCTTCCAGCCGCCAGGTACCCGACTGGCGGTGGTGCGCAGGGCGGAAGGATCCGACCCGGCGCCGGGGGTGGGTTCGGTCATCGCGAACGCGGAGCGGACCTCGCCTCGTGCGAGCGGTGCGAGGAACCGTTCTCGTTGTTCACCGCTTGCCACGTGCGCCAGCAGATGGACGTTGCCTTCGTCGGGCGCACTGATGTTCGTGGCGATGGGGCCGAACAGGGAGTACCCGGCCTCTTCGAACACCGGAGCGCGGTCACTCATGTTGAGTCCTCTGCCGCCGAACTCCACCGGGGCATGCGGTGCGAAGACGCCGGCACCCCTGGCTGCCGCCTGCATTTCGACGCGAAGGGCGTCGCCACCGGCGCGTGCGACGTCACCGGCGTTCGCATCCTCGATCGGCAGAATGGTCTCTCGCGTGAACGTCCGGGTGGCGCTCACCACCTTCTCGACATCCGCGGCGTAGGACAGATCAATCCCCATTGGGACTCCTTCTCTCGTTCTCCGTCACCTTCGGCACTCTCTCCGGGACTCGTGATTGGTCATTCATAGGGGCACCAACCCACCATCGATCGCCAGGACTTGTCCGGTCATGTAACTGGACGCATCGGAGGCCAGGAACAGCGCCGGCCCCACCATTTCGTGTGGGCTGGCCAAACGGCCCAGCAGAGTCATCTCCGCCATCTGTCGTTGCTCTTCGGCGGTGTTGTTGCGGACCATGTCGGTGTCGACAGGTCCTGGCGACAGTGCATTGACTCGGATGCCGTCACCAGCGAAGGAAGCTGCCATCGATCTGGTCAGCCCTAAGAGCGCCAACTTGGCGCTTGCATAGAGCGGGACGTGGCCGGACCACATGAAGGCGCCCTGGGAGATGACGTTGATGACCGACGCCGCAGGGGACGCCTTCAGGTGGGGCAGGGCTGCCTGCACCAGGAACAGCGGACCGCGAACGTCGACGCCGTAGACCTTCTCGAACGCCTCGGGCGTGATGTCGCCGTAGGGCAGGCTCAGCGCTGTCGCAGCATTGTTCACGATGATGTCGAGTCGGCCGAAGCTTTGGACGGCGGTCTCCACCAATGCGGGCCCGGCAGCCAGATCACCCATGTTCACTGCCAAAGCCACGGCATCGCCGCCGCGTTCGGTCAGCGCTGCAGCAGCGGCCTTGCAGGCGTCGGGCTTGCGGCTGCCTAGGACGACTTTGGCGCCTGCATCAACAAGACCCTCGGCGATGGCCAACCCGATGCCACGGGTCGCGCCGGTCACGATGGCGACGCGGTCGCGCAGTTCCGTCATCTGTCGCAAGGGCGACTCAGAGCTCATGCAGTGCGGCTCCAGACGTCGTCGGAGGGAATTCCGCGCGCAGGGAGCTGCTCTACGGGCACCTGCCACGCCAATCCGATTTACCTTACAGCAATAGTTTTAAACTGAGGAGTCGATCGGCCGTTGAACGACCAATGCTGCTCGACTTCACCTTGGGGACGTGACAAACCGAACGATACGACTAAAGGCTGTAGCCTACGATACGTGACGCCGGGCACATATCCCCGCGTGCTTCACCCGTACGAGCGAAAGGCAGCGCATGAGTGTCCGCGAGGAGTTCCTGATCAGCGGCGAGTGGCGCAAGGCCATGTCGACCGAGCGGATCAGCGTGGTGTCACCTTTCTCGGAGGAAGTGATCGGCGAGGTGCCCGACGCAAGTTTCGACGACGTCGATGCCGCGGTTCGGGCGGCTCGAGAGGCATTCGACGACGGACGGTGGCGGGGTCTGCCGGTGGGCGAACGGGCCGACATCCTCGACCGCGCACTGGACATTCTGGAGTCCAAGCTCGACGAAATCTGCCAGCTCGTCACCGCAGAGATGGGTCTGCCCGCCACGTTCGCGGCCGGTGTGATTCCCGGGGCCGTCGCCACGGGTCGTTACTTCATCAAGATGGCACGAGACGACGCGCCGAGCGAGGTTCGCACGACGCAACTGTGCGACGTCGCCGTGATCAAGGAGCCGGTAGGGGTGGTGGCCTCCATCGCCCCCTGGAACGGCCCCTTCAACATGGCACTTTCTAAGA
>NZ_JBAPRN010000491.1:0-7147 GCF_049281135.1 Mycobacterium sp.
GCCGGCACCAGGTTCTTGGCCCAGTGCAAGTGGCCCAGCATGTCGAGCATGGGTTCGCACTGGCTACAAATGAATCCGCTGGCGATGACCAGCAGCGGAATGTAGTTCTTGCTCCGCACCGCCGCCCTGATCGCCCACGGCAGCGCAAAGACGACCGCGGCCGCGCCGGCGACGAAGAAGAACGTGATCTGGGCCGGGGCGCTGGCGATGAAGTCACCGGGGCTGGGCTTGATGTTGGGCGGCCAACCCTCGTGGCCGACCAGCGGCCACCAACTCAGACTCTGCATCGAACTCATCGGTTGAGAACCTTTCTGCCCGTTGATGCCTCGTATTGGTATTGAGGTGCGGTTTGCCGGCGCCAGCGACGACGGCAACCCCCTCCGGCAGGCGTGGACAGCTCAGCCTAACATCTTGTTCAGACAACGTGTATACCCTTTTTGAAGAATGGTTAGATTCTTCTGGTGGGATACGGTGACATGCGCAGATCGCAGGTAAGGTTTCGGCGATGACCGACACGACGCGGCGAACGGTCGGTCGGCGACAAGCGGTCGGTCGGCGGCGCGTGGTCGACACCGACAGCGCATCGGCCGCGGATAGCATCTTCGCGGCCACCGCGCGCCTGTTGGCGCGGCAATCGTTCGCTGAGATCAGCGTCGCGCAGATCCTCACCGAGGCCAAAGTGTCCAGGGCAACCTTCTACTTCTACTTCGCCTCGAAGTTTTCCGTGCTCAGCGGCCTGCTCGAGCGCGCCATGGACGACATCTTCGTGACGGTGCAACCGTTCCTGGCCCGATCCGGCGAGGACTCGCCGACGGTTGCCCTGCAGCGCAGCATCCGGGCTGTCACGCAAGCCTGGCATCGTCACCGCCCGGTGTTACAGGCGGCCAATCATCACTGGCACTCCGAGCCAGAGCTGCGCGATCTGTGGTTGGCCATCGCCGAACGCTTCATCGCCGCCGGTGCTGTCGAGATCGAACGCGAACGCGCGGCGGGGATGATCACCTCGCCAGTGCCGGGCAGGACGCTCGCGTCAACCCTGTTCTGGGGCACCGAACGGGTGCTCTACATCGCCGGGCTGGGTGTCGAACCGAGTCTCGCCGATGAGGAGGCCGCTGTCGACGTGTTGGTCTCCATGTGGCGAGGCACCCTCTACGCGCCGTGATGAGCCGGTCGCCGGCTCTCCGCCGGCGTGACGCTTCGAAATGCTCACTGCCGCAACGGCAGCGGCAGTGTTTCTGCGCCGTCGGACAGGGAGTCACGCCGGCGCACGTTGTCAGCGCCGCGGGGATGGACAACTTGCGGCCACCAGAACCAGCGGCCCAGCAACGCAGCGATCGAAGGCATGAATAACGTACGGACAACAAGTGTGTCGAGCAGCAGACCCAAGGCGATTGTGGCACCCATCTGGGCGACAATTCGATCGTCGCTGCCGAGCATGGCGGCCATGGTGAAGGCGAACACCAGGCCGGCAGAAGTGACGACCGTGCCCGTGCCGGCCATCGACCGGATGATTCCCGTCTTGAGTCCAGCGTGGATCTCATGACCGATTCGATGGACCAACAGCAAGTTGTAGTCGGATCCGACAGCTAACAAAATGATGACCGCGAAAAGCATGACGGAAAAGTGCAGCCTGATACCGAAGAGGTCCTGCCAGATGAGCACGGAGAGTCCGATGGACGCCGCTATTGAGCTCGCGGCGGTGCCGACGATAACCAACGCGGCGACGAGGCTTCGCGTCAGCACCAGCATGATCGCGAAGATCAGGGTGAGCGAGGCCACCGCGGTGATCATGAGGTCGTAGGTATTGCCGTCGTGCATGTCCTTATAGGTCGCGGCGGTACCGCCGAGATAGATTCTGGCGTCCGCCAAGGAGGATTGCTTCAGGCCCTGCTGTGCCGCGGTTCGCTCCGCATCAACGCGCCCGATGCCTTCCGGGGTCGCGGGATCGCCCTGATGGGTAATGAAGAACCGCGCCGATTTGCCGTCCGGCGACAAGAACATCTTCAGGCCCCGCTTGAACTCCGCGTTATCGAAAGCCTCGGGGGGCAGATAGAAGAAATCATCGTTTCTCGCGGCATCGAAACTGTGCCCCATGGCGATGCCGGTGTCGCTCATGGCCTCCATCTGGTTGATCATCGCCTGAAAGGTGCTGTGCATCGTCAGTGTCAATCCACGAGTGCGGTTCATGCTGGCCAGCATCGGCGGCAACAGCTCGGCCGTTTCGCGCGTGAGCGAGGCCGTACGCTTTATGTCATCGGTCAGACCGTGCAGCTTCTCATCGACCTGATCGACCCCGTCGAGGCCATCAAATATGGACCGAAGTGACCAGCAGACGGGGATGTCGAAGCAGTGCTTATCCCAGTACAAATAGCTGCGGATCGGCCGCCAGAAATCGTCGAAATCCGCGATATGATCGCGTAATTCATCGGTGATGGCCGTCGCGTCTTCGGTGTCACGGGCAGTGTCGTGCGTCGCGTCGGACAGTTGACTTGTGAGGTCGTACAGCCGTTGCAGGTAGTCGATCGTGACCTGCTGCTCGTCGGCCAACTTCAGCATGTCGGCCATCCGTTCTTTTAAAAACGCCATATTCTGCATCGTCGTTTGGCTTTGCATGCTGTTCAGAAACGGCATCGAGCTATGCTCGATCGGAATCCCCAGGGGGCGGGTGATGTCTTGCACCATCACAATGCCCTCGACGTGGAGCACATTTTTCGCCACCTTATCCAGCACCAGCATGTCGGCGGGGTTGCGCATGTCATGGTCGGCCTCGACCATCAGCAGGTCGGGATTCAGCTGCCCTTCCGAAAAATGCCGCTGCGCGGCCGTATACCCGAGATTGCCCGGAGTGCTGTCCGGTAAGTAGTAGCGCTCGCTGTACAGCGTCTTGTATCCGGGCAAGGCGATCATGCCGATCAGAACGGCCACCGCACTCACGGCCAGAATTGGTGCGGGCCAACGCACGACGGCAGTACCGACCCGTCGCCACAGTCGACCCGGACGCGCCCCCTTGGATTCCAAAAGGCCGAATCGGCTGCTCACAACAAGAACGGCCGGCCCTAGGGTGAGCGCAGCGGCCACGACAACAAGCATGCCTATTGCGACCGGAACCCCCATCGTGGTGAACCAGGGCAGCCGGGTAAAGCTCAGGCAAAACGCCGCCCCGGCGATCGTCAGACCCGAACCCAACACCACGGGAGTGACACCGTGAAAAGTGCTGTAGTAAGCAGTCTCGCGATCCTCCCCGGTCGCGCGTGCCTCTCGGTAACGTCCGATAAGGAATATCCCGTAATCGGTTCCAGCCGCGATGGCCAACATCGTCAGCAAAGACGTCGCGAATACCGCGAGCTCGAGCAGCCCGTAATTGCCGAGCACCGCGATGACACCCCGAGACACCGCCAATTCGATCAGGGTCATGAAAAGCTGAATCAGTGTGGTGCTGATCGAGCGGTAGACCAGAAACAACATGATCGCGATCGCACCAAGGGTGAACGCGGTAATTTTGTTTAGGCTCGCGTTGCCGATCATGTACTCGTCGTAGCTGTGCGCCGTTGAGCCGGTGACGTAGGCCGTCACCCCTGGCGGCGACGGTGTCCGATCCACGACTTCGCGGACCGCTTCGACGGATTCGTTCGCCAACGTCGTGCCCTGCGCACCGGCGAGGTTCAAGAACACATAGGCGCCCTTGGCATCGGCGCTTTGGACTCCCGCCGCCGTTAACCGATCGCCCCAGAAGTTCTGAATGTGCTGCACATGCCGGGGATCTTGCTCCAGTTGATGGATAATGCTGTCGTAGTAGCGGTGCGCCGCCTGGCCGAGTTCCTGCTGGCCTTCCAGGATGACCGTGACCGTACTGTTGGAATCGAATTCCTTGAAGTTCTTGCCCAAGCGCATCATTGCTTGCATCGACGGCGCATCCATGGGGGCCATCGG
The DNA here is from genome assembly GCF_049281135.1 of Mycobacterium sp. Taxonomy (GTDB): domain Bacteria; phylum Actinomycetota; class Actinomycetes; order Mycobacteriales; family Mycobacteriaceae; genus Mycobacterium. The sequence goes on from NZ_JBAPRN010000491.1 coordinate 3,931, forward strand.
TGCGGCATGCCGCTCGCCAACCACTTCCAACTGGGGCGCGACGACGTTCACGAGGACGGTCAGCGCGATCCAGCTAATAATGATCGGCACCGCAAACCAACGGATCAGGCGGGGCACGATGGGTCGCCTGGCATCCATCGATGTCACGCTCGTCCCGGACTTCACTATCCGACCCCGGTGCTCCAGAGTTGTTGGCATCCAACGCTGTGACGTGCGCGGACGAATTGTTGTGGCATCGCTTCGAGCTGTCCCGGCGATCGCATCGATTTAAGCAAGGTTAAAAACACGGTGGGTGGTTTCTACCACAGGTCCTCCGGCACGGTCTAGCTTTCGGCCAACCCGCTAGCAAACTCAGAACTAACCCGGGGCTTTTACGGCCGGCTCCAGGATCTCCACCAGGCCGGCATCGCCGTCCACGCGGATCAGCTGGCCGTCCCGAATCCGCCTGCTCCCGAATTCGGTGCCGCATACGCACGGGATGCCGAGTTCGCGCGCCACAATCGGCCCGTGACTCAGCAAGCCTCCGTAATCGGTCACAACGCCGCCGGCCACCAGGAACAACGCGACCCAGCTGGGGTCGGTGGTCTCGCAAACCAGAATGTCGCCCTCGTCCAGCTCGGTGGTCACCGGATCGAGGACCACCCGCGCCCGGCCGGTCACCACGCCAGGACTGGCGGCGACCCCCGTCATGGTGGTGGCCTCGCAATCTGCGGGAAGATCTTGGACCGAAACGATTTGCGGCCGACCAGCCCATGCTTTGGGCAATCGATGTGACTGGCGGTCCGCGAATTGCTCACGCCGACTTGATATCTCGCCGAGTTCGTCGCTCAGGCAGCCGCTGCGCAGGGCGTCGTAGGTGAGGTGAAATACGTCATCGCGTTGCGACAGTGATCCCGCCGCCACCAGCTCCGCACCGAGTCGTCGTACACAAGCTCGGGCCACGTCAAATGTCATCAGGTAGCCCGCTTTACCCTGCTCGCGCAGCGCCAAAAAGCGCGCCGCCATCCGCATCGTCACGCCTAGTACTAGCCGCTGCAACCTGGGTGCGGCGGCCATCACACGCGCCATTGCTTGCCGCCGCGCCGTGAGCTGTTGGGCGCTGCGCCGCTGCGGAGCCCGCGGATCGCCCGCGTCGATCGACCGGTAGTCGTCCAGCCGTGCCAAAACCGGCGACGGGTCCTCGCGCCACGACACGCCGGAAAGCTGACCCTCGTCACGTCCGTGATAGCCGTGGCGATCGGTAAAGTCGCCCAACGTAATCCGGTCCTGTGCCAGCGCCCAAAGATCGGCGGCCACCTGATTCTCATCGGCGCCAACGCCGGAGAGCACCGCGGTTTCCAGCTCCGACAGATCAAGCCTGGTTAGTGCCGCGCTGACCTGTTCGGCCAGTCCCGAGCTGACCAACGCCACCACCAGATGCAAGAGCATGATCTTCTCGAACCGCTCCCGCGCATCACTGAGCAATGCCAGACATCCGGCCCGGTCCAGTGCCTCGACACTCGCCAGCGCGCCGAGCCGCCAGGAGCGCAGGCCGACGGCCATCCGATCGTGGACCCGGGGCAGGGTGGCTACCAGCAGCGGCGCCTTAGCGGCGATCGCCGGATAACGGCGCCGCGAATTGTGGTCAACGGTCTCGGGCCGGACATAACCGAACAATTGCTGCTCAACCGCGGACGCCGAGGTTCCCGGCATCAGGCCGGCGAATTCGCGGAATTTGTCGATGTTGGCCGCGGCCCGGCCGTCGAACACCGTAAAGCACATGTCTTCGGCGTGGTCGGGGAGATATATCCGGCGGGCTTTGAACACTCCCATCCGGACAAACATCTTCCGGAACGCCATCTCCAGCGGCTCTTCGATGAAGGTGTAGCCCAATGTGGAGAAGACCCCAGGGAAGGCCTCGGCGACGTTGCCCGTCGTCCACGTCACCGTCGGATCGATCTCGGGATTGTCCAGCCGCTGCGCAACGACACGTCGGTGACTCATCGCTCACCCGATCAGAACACTCGGTGCAGGATGCCCTGCTCGAAAAATCCTGCACCGGCGATGTTTTCGCTGTCGAGCGTCATGAAGTCGTCATAGGTGCCAAACGATGGCCCCTCGGAGTCGGCCCCCATCGGCACGAAAAAGCCAGCCAGCCTTGACGAGAACGTGACCAGCCGGGTGCCGCCCTCGGCGTCGCGCAGCCGGGCCAGCCGGAACTGCCCGGCGGCATTGCGCCCAAACGTCACGTCTGTGATGGTGCGTGATCGGTCCGCATCGATGAGAAATCCGTCCGATCGCAGTGTGCCGTCGGCACCCAGGAACTTCATCACGGTGATGAAGGTGTCGCCGATGACCGCCACCAGCCCCGCGTATTCGATCCATTGCGCGGATTCGTCACGGTAACCCCAAGTGCGATCCCGCATCCCGAGCGCCTGCACCGGCGACGCGACGCCGTCGAGTACCAGCGTGCCGGTCATCGCGCAGGCCTGCTGGAAATGTTGCAGGGGTTTTCCCGGTACCAGCTCGGGGACCACTCCGCCCACCGCGTAGTCAGCCGCCACGAACAGTGGGGTGTTGACCAGATCGGCCCGCAACCGTGGATGCCGCACCGCTATCACGCCGCTGAGCCCAAAGTCGATCGACTGGCTGGCGAAGCTGCCCGGCGCCAGGTCCTCGATGATCTCCAAGACTTTGCCCCGGACCGAGACACTGCACCGGGCCCGCCGCGCCCCGGTTCCGTTGGGCGACGTGGAGACGTGGAAGCTGCCGAAAACCTCGTTCGCAGTGTCCCAAAATGACAGGTAGGCATTGTCTTTCCATACCGGGTCGGCAGGTCCCGCGGCGTCGGGGTGGATGGGTTCGGCCAAAGCTCCCCAGGTCTCGGTGAGGTCGGTGACGGTCATGGGCGTGCTACTCCTATTCGTTGCAGGATCTCCACGGTGCCCGCGGCGCCGTCGATGCGTATCAAATCGCCGGTGTGCAGTGCGGTGGTACCGCGGCCAGTGTTCATGACGCACGGAATACCGAGTTCGCGCGCGACTACGGCTGCGTGGCTCATCATGCCGCCGATATCGACGACGAGCCCGCTGGCCAAAAACATCAGCGACACCCAGGACGGATCGGTGGTGTGCGCGACGAGAACGTCACCGTCCTCGATGTCGGCATCGGAGGGTTGGTCGACCACCACGGCGCGGCCCTCGACGACGCCTCCGGAGGCGCCCACGCCGGCCAGCGT
>NZ_JBAPRN010000492.1:0-2822 GCF_049281135.1 Mycobacterium sp.
GCGTTGCACGACCGCTCTTCGCACCGTTATTGACATCGCACCCGAGACCTCGGAATCCGACCTCATCCGAATCGTCCGAGACTGCCTTGACCGTGGGCTGTTCACCACCGAGGAAGCGTTGACGAGGCTGGCGCAACCCGACATGGCGTCTCGCCGGGGAGCCGAGATGCTCCGACGGAGTCTGCCTCGCTGAGGCCGAGAGCTCCGCGCCACGTCCATCGAGCTCGTCATCAATTCGATCATTGCGGCCGAACTGCGCGCTAGGGTTCAGAGACCTTTGGCGCAGTCTTGCCACCAACCGAACTGATGAGAGTGAGGAATGATGACCGCGACGCCTGCGGAAGAGGCTTCCGTTCTCGGGCCGATCGCTCGCTACGAGAAGAGCGTCCGGGACCGGATCGTCGACTTTGATGATCCGCGGCAGGAGTGGCGGCGGCTGTTCTCCGAGCTGCTCGGCACATTCTTTCTCGTGCTGGTCGCGGCCGGCGGCGGCATGATGAGCCAAGCCTTCCCCGGCGTGATCAGCCGCCAGGCCGCGGTCGTGGCACCCGGGCTGATGGTCATGGGCATCATCTTGTTCATGGGCAAGATCTCCGGCGCCCACCTCAACCCAGCGGTCAGCATCGCCTTCGCGTTGCGTCGTGACTTCCCGTGGCAGCGGGTGCCTGGCTACATCGTGGTGCAGCTGGCCGGGGCCACCTTGGCGGCGCTGTTCCTGCATGCGGTGATCAACGTCTCGGCCAAGTACGGGTCGAACTACCCAGCAGCCAACTACTCCGCCGGCGCGGCGTTCTGGATGGAGCTCATCCTCACCGTCGGTCTGGTCAGCGTGATCTTGGGCACCGCCTCCGGCGCCCAGAACGTCGGCATCTTCGGCGCCCTCGGTGTCGGTGCTTACATCGCGCTGGCCGGGCTGTGGGGAAGCCCGATCTCCGGTACGTCGATGAACCCGGCTCGTACCTTCGGGCCCGACCTGGCCTCCACCACCTTCACCAGCTACTGGGTGTATGTGGCGGGACCGATCGCCGGTGCTGTCATCGCCGTCGGAATCGCCTTTGTGCTGCGCGGTCCCGGAGGAGACAAGGGAGGCCTTGCGGCGGCCCAGGGCGCCCTCGTGGTGGACGCCACAGAGGCTGACAAGCACTAGCGCCGTACGCTCAGCTAGGAGCGAACGAGGGAAGCCGCCATGTCACGACCGACGCGAGGGCTGATCCTCGCCGCCAGCGCCTGCTCGGCATTCGCACTCCTGATCCCTCCGGCAACCGCGCAGGCCCATTCGCCCCGTCCGGCAGCGGCAGCACGACCCGGCGACCGAGAGGTCGCTGGCCAGGTCGTGGCCTACCGGGGCAAGGGCGGCGCGGTCTTCGCTAACAAGCCGGGCTCATCGACGTTCACCCGGCTCGGCAACACGATCGTGGGTGCACCCGCGGTGGCGTGGGCCAACCGGCAGTTCTTCTTCGTCGCCGCGACCCACCATGGCCTCGAGGTCCGGACCTTCACGTCCCACTGGTCGCAGCTGGTCAAGGGCGGCTTCAGATGCTCGCAACCCGATCTCGCCTCCGACGGCAAGCGGCTTGGGCTGTCCTGCTTGCACGACCATGCGTTGTACGCCGCCAAGTTCGCGGCCCCGCGCCATGGCGTCCCATCGCTGGCCACGCTTCATCTGCAGGGTGGCAAGAACCTGATTCACGGCGCCGGCGCGTACTTCCAGGGCAGGCAGTTCGCGTTCGAGGTCATCGGCGAGGTCTACGAGGACGACGCGAGGACGTGGAACTCTCACTACGGGGCCTACGGCAAGCCGCTATACGGCGGGGACGGCCAGGACGGCGACGACTCGTTCTACTGCCGGGCGCAGGCCACCGGGGCCTCCGCTCCGAAACACGGTCGCGTCTACACGGGCTGTGCGGTCAAGCGCAAGAAAGGGTACGTACTGTCCATCGTCACCGAGGCGACCGGCGTCTGCCCGGTGACGCCGACGACGCCGATCGCGGCTGCCAGGGTCGGGATCGCGCCGACCGCCAAAAACGCAGCGGTCGCGGTCTATGAGACCCCGAGCGGCTCGATCGCCGAGACCTCAATGACGATCCACCCACCGGCCATCGACTGTGGCAGAGACGCCGGCCACGTCACGGTGATCGCCAAGGGCGCCACCAGCGGCCCATCGATCGCGCTCGGAGCCAACGGCTACCGGTGAGTTGCGCGACTTGTCCGGACCAAACCCGGTCCTGGCCGGTTACCACCCGGACAGGTATGCATCCGGACGCTCTCCGAACGATGCGAGGGATCTGAGCGTCGTCGCCTGCCAGCGTCTCAAGAGCCCTGTTCCGATATCCGACAAACCGAACGTGGCCGAAACCAGTTCAGAACCTCCCGGGAATCGGGCGCGAGTAGTTTGCTGGTGGATTGTCGGCCTACTTCTCAGTGCGGGCCTGTTCGTGGGCCTGGTGTTTGTAGGGATGCAGGTCGGTGGTCGATCTCGCGCTGGCCCGACCGTGGTCGCATCAACCTCGCCGGTCGCGGCTACAGCGCCTGCCTCGGCCATTGCGATGCCCCCGCCAGCTCCGGGTACGGCCTACCGCGTGTGCTCGCTCGCGGCCACCGTTGCGCTCACCCGTCAGCTGCGAACAGCCCCCTCCTCCTCGCCAGCGCAGGCGATCAAGACTGTTCGTCACACCCATCCTGGATTGCCACCTGGACCTTGGGTGGTCTGGGCTCACGGTCTCGCAGAAGGTGGCCACGGCTTGGGGTGGTCCTATACCCAGGAGACTGGGACAGTCCTGATATTCAAGGTGAAAAGCGGTGAGTACCAGCTTGCCCTTAGA
>NZ_JBAPRN010000493.1:0-7322 GCF_049281135.1 Mycobacterium sp.
GTGCTTTAGTTCTCAATAAAACCGAAGGAGGTTGCATCATGGACACCGGCCGGATCACCGCTCTCGTCACGGGCGCAAACCGTGGATTGGGCAAGCACTTCACAGCTCAACTCGTCGGGCGCGGCGCGAAGGTCTACGCCGCCGCGCGCCGTCCCGAAACAATCGAGCTCTCAGGCGTCGAACCTTTGCAGCTCGACATCACCGACCCAACCTCGGTGCACCGTGCGGCCGACCTAGCCGGCGACGTTAACGTGCTGATCAACAATGCCGGCACCTCTACGCGCGCGGGCCTGCTTTCTGGGGCGTTCGAGGACGTTCGGCTGGAGATGGAGACGCACTACTTCGGCACCCTGAGCGTGGTCCGGGCTTTCGTGCCAGTCATCGAAAGCAACGGCGGAGGAGCAATCCTCAACATGCTGTCGGTGTTGTCCTGGCTGCATGCTCCCGGCTCCGGTGCCTACTCCGCGGCGAAGGCAGCCGGGTGGGCGATGACCGACGCACTGCGACAGGAACTGGCTCCCCGGGGCATCCAGGTCACCGCCGTGCACGTCGGGTACATGGACACCGAGATGGCCGCCTTCGCACCGGCAGACCAAAAGACCGATCCCGCGATCGTTGCCGAGCTGGCGTTGGACGGCCTGTTGGCTGGCGAGCCGGAGGTTCTCGCCGACGATCTGACGCGCGCGACGAAGGCGCAACTGTCCGGCACCACGTGACGGCCGAAACGTCGACGGACGTCACCTTTCCCGAGCGAGCAATGGGTTCCATATCTGATTGACCGACGGATGCGGCGCCACGACATGGCGAAGTACATCCACCGGTACCTTGGCGACCACGGCGAGGGTGGCCGCCTGGACTAGTTCGGCGAACTGTGGCCCGACGAAGGTTGCGCCCAGCAGTGTGTCGGAATCGGCGTCGATGACGAGTTTCGCCCAAGCATCGAAGTCGTCGCGTTGTAGGGCGAGAGTTGGATTCGCCTCCGGGAATCGGGCGGTGCGCGTTGTGACCGCGAAACCGTCCGCGCGGGCTTGGTTTTCTGTGCGCCCGACTTCGACCACTTGTGGGTCGGTGAATATCACCTGAGCGAGGTTGCCGGCATCGCGGGCGATCAACTCGTCGTCGCCGAGCTTGCGGCCCCGGGCACGGGCAGCGATCACATCGGCAACGATCACGGCATGGTACTGGGAGATATGGGACAGCATTGCGCGCCCTGTGGTGTCACCCATTGCGTACAACCACGCGCCGTCGACTCCGATCGCCTGCAGATGGTTGTCGACTTCCACGAAATCCCCGCCACGCAGCCCTACTGTCTCTAAGCCGAGGCCGCCGGTGTTGACCAATCGTCCAGCGGCTAGCACGATTTCGTCGACATCTATACGCTGATGGCCGAAGGTGGCTGTAACAGCTCCGCCGGCGATGGGGCGTGAGACCGCCGACAACTGAGCTCCGAAATGAATCTTCACGCCCTTGCGGCGCAGAGATTCAGCGACCATTTCGGCCGCGATGGATTCAGAGTTCCGCAAGAGGGTGCTTCCGCGCACCAACAGTGTGACATCGGAGCCCAAGCCAGCCAGGATGGTCGCGAATTCCACGCCGACGACACCGCCGCCGACCACCAGCGTGCGTGGCGGTACGTGCGTCATGACCGATAGATCACGATTGGTCCACGGCTGTGCGTCGGCCAGCCCCGGTATGTCGGGGATGGCGGGGCGGGTGCCGGTCACCAAAACGACCGCATGCCTCGCGTGGAGAGAGTCCTCGTGGCCATCGGCGTATGCCAGCATTACCTGCCGTTCCCCCGATAGTTGGCCGTGAGCATGGATTACCTCGACACCGGTCTGCTTCAGTCCGGCCACGGCCGCGTCATCGGAGAGGTGGTCGATGATTTCGTCCCGCTTGGCGAAAACCGCAGCTATGTCCGGTAGATCGCGGTTCACCGTCTCGCGAACGCCAGGAACGGCTTTCGCCAAAGCGAGCACCTCAATCGGACGAAGCAGCGTTTTGGTCGGATTGCACGCCCAGTAGTGGCATTCGCCACCAATAAGGCGATCCTCGATCAATGCCACCCTGAGCCCTTCGGCGGCAAGATAGACCGCAGCGTACACCCCACCGGGACCGCCGCCGATGATGACAACGTCGAATTCTGTTGTCTCAGGCACGAATACCAGCCGTCCTCGAAACGTCACCCCGCACTTCGTAACGGGGTGCACGATTCAAAGTCAGTGACCCTCGGTCTTGAACCGCTCGATCGAACGCTGCACCTCGGCCTCGGCTTCCGCGCGGCCCACCCAGTCCGCGGCCTTCACGTACTTGCCCGGCTCCAGAGCCTTGTACTGCGAGAAGAAGTGCTTGATCTCGTCGAGCTCGTGCTGCGGGACGTCGCCGATGTCCTGGATGTGGTCCCAGCGATGGTCTTTGGCGGGCACGCACAGCACCTTGTCGTCGCCGCCGGCCTCATCGGTCATCTGGAACATGGCGACCGGCCGAGCCTTCACCACGACGCCCGGGAACACCGACTGGGGAAGTAGCAGCAGGACGTCCAGCGGGTCACCGTCCTCGCCCAGGGTGTGCTCGATGAAGCCGTAGTCAGTCGGATAGACCATCGACGTGTAGAGGTAGCGATCCAGAAAAACTCTGCCCGTTTCGTGGTCGACCTCGTACTTGTTGCGTTGACCCTTGGGGATTTCGATGACCACGTCGAATTGCACCGGCCCGGCTCCTTCGCCTGAGAATTGTCGCTTGGCGTCGATCGTAGGGCTCCCGCATTGCGCCCCTCCGCGGGGGCCGCGGCACAATAGGCGCAGAGAAGTCAGGAGAGTCATGCGTCCCACCACGTGGCGTACGTCTACGCACCTGATCGTGGGGGTGGGCGTGTTGGCGATCGTTGCCGCCTTGGTGGCTGCGGCGGCGCTGCTCACCGGCAGCGGCAGCGGCCGCGGCGTCGGCGGCCCGAAAGTACCGCCACCGCCGCAGGCCGTCACCGCCAAGCCTGGCGTTGTTCCAGTGGCCGACGACGCCGCGACGCCGACGAAGTCCGGTCTGGCCGCAGCGCTGGCGGCAGTGGTGGCCGACCCCAACCTGGGCAAGCTGGGCGGCCGGGTCACCGACGCGATCACCGGCGAAGAACTCTGGAGCCAATTCGACGACCTGCTCCTGCAGCCGGCATCCACCAACAAGACCTTGACCACCGCCGCCGCGCTTTTGGCGCTGGATCGCAACGCGCGGGTGACAACCCGCGTCGTAGCTGGCGATCAACCCGGGACCGTGGTGTTGGTGGGCGGCGGCGACCCGACGCTGTCGGGCGCGACGCCCGGGCAGGACACCTGGTACCACGGCGCGGCTCGGCTCAGCGATCTGGCCGATCAGGTGCGTCGCAGCGGCGTGACGCCGACCGCGGTGCAGGTGAACACCTCACTGTTCACCGGTCCGACCTTCGCGCCCGGCTGGGACCCGGCCGACATCGAGGGCGGCGACATCGCGCCGATCGAGTCGGTGATGCTCGACGCCGGACGGATCCAGCCGGCGACCGACGAGTCGCGGCGATCGGTGACGCCGGCTCTGGACGCGGGACGCGCGCTGGCCAGCGCGCTGGGCGTCGACCCGCAGCAGGTGACCGTCACCGGCCAAGCCGTCAGCTCCGGCGCGCGGCAACTGGCCGCGGTCCAGTCGGCCCCGCTCATCGATCGGCTCAACGAGATGATGAACGTCTCCGACAACGTGATGGCCGAGTGCATCGCGCGCGAGGTGGCGGCCTCCATGCAGCGGCCACTGAGCTTCGCCGGCGCCGTCGACGCGGTGACCAACCGGCTGAGCACCGCGCACATCGACACCGGCAGCGCGATCTTGCGCGACTCCAGCGGCTTGTCGGTCGAAGACCGCCTCACCGCCAAAATCCTCGACTCGGTCGTGCAAGCGGCAGCCGGATCCGGCCAGCCGGCACTGCGGCCGTTACTGGACTTGTTGCCGATCGCCGGAGGCAGCGGCACGCTTTCGGATCGCTTCATCGACGGCACTCCCGCCGGCTCCGGGCCTGCCGGCTGGTTGCGCGCCAAAACCGGCTCGCTGACCGCGATCAACGCGTTAGCTGGGGTGGTGACCGATCGCAGCGGACGGGTGTTGAGCTTCGCGCTGATCTCCAATGACGCCGGGATGTCCGGCCGCACGGCGATCGACGCGGTGGCCGCGACCCTATGGTCGTGCGGGTGCGTGGCGTGACGGCCTCAGCGGACTTGACTGTCGGGCGCACAGTCGACTGGGGATTCGCGGCGACGGTCGGCCAGTGGCTGGCCCGCCCCGGCCCACCGTCGACCGATTACACGCGACGCCAGGCGGTCGAAAACCTGGCCACCGCTGCCAAGGCGGCCGAGCCGCCGGTTCGCGAGGTCACTGGTCTGCACACCAATGGCGCGGTGCCCGAGGCCCGAATTGTCGACCGGCCGGGGTGGATTCGAGCCGCCGCCGAGTCGATGCGGGCGATGACCGGCGGAACGGACAAGCCGCGCGGCGCGATCAGCGGACGGCTCACCGGAGCGCAGACGGGTGCCGTGCTGGCATTCGTCTCATCGGGCATCCTCGGTCAATACGACCCGTTCAACGATGGCGGTGCGCTGTTGCTGGTCTACCCGAACGTCATCGCGGTTGAACGCCAATTACGGCTTGACCCTTCGGATTTCAGGCTGTGGGTATGCCTGCACGAGGTCACCCACCGCGTGCAGTTCACCGCCAACCCGTGGCTGTCGGGTTACATGTCGCAAGCGCTGGGTGTGCTGACCCAGGAGGGCAGTGACGACGTCGCGCAAGTGGTGAGCCGGCTGGCCGATTTCGCTCGTGGACGTCGGGATTCCGCACAAGGCGACCCGAATTCGGCGGGCATCCTCGGTCTGCTGCGCGCCGTGCAGTCCGATCCGCAGCGCGAAGCGCTGGATCAGCTACTGATGCTCGGCACGTTGTTGGAGGGCCATGCCGATCATGTGATGGATGCTGTTGGGCCCCTCGTGATTCCGTCGGTATCCACCATCCGGTCCCGCTTCGACGAGCGACGGAACCGCAAGCAGCCGCCGCTGCAACGGCTGCTGCGCGCGTTGCTGGGCATCGACGCCAAACTGAGCCAGTACACCCGGGGTAAGGCTTTCGTCGACCATGTGGTGGATCGGGTCGGGATGGAGCGGTTCAACACCGTTTGGACGAGTCCGGAGACTTTGCCCCGGCCGATTGAGATCGAATACCCGCAACGATGGATCGACAGGGTGCTGTAGCCGAACTCCGCGCGGTGGTGGCGGCGTTCGCGACAGAATTTCTCGACAGTGCCGATCGCTGGTGTGTGGCGTTATCGGGAGGCCCGGATTCGTTGGCGCTCACCGGTGTTGCGGCGACGATCCTGCCGACCACCGCCCTGATCGTCGACCATGGCTTGCAGCCCGGGTCGGCAACTGTGGCCGCAACCGCGCAGCGACAGGCCGAGTATTTGGGATGCGTTGATGCTCAAGTGCTTACCGTGCAGGTGACCGGTGACGGCGGCCCGGAGGCCGCGGCCCGCAATGCCCGATACGCAGCGTTGGCGGATGTCCGTCGCGACCGGCCCGTTTTATTGGCCCACACTCTCGACGACCAGGCTGAGACGGTGTTGCTGGGCCTTGGCCGCGGCTCAGGGGCCCGGTCGATCGCCGGCATGCGACGCTACGACCCGCCCTGGTGCCGACCGCTGCTGGGCGTGCGGCGCGAGCTGACGCATACCGTGTGCGCGGAGCTGGGGCTGAACGTCTGGCACGACCCGCACAACACCGACCGCCGCTTCACCCGCAGCAGGCTGCGTCTCGAGGTGCTGCCGCTGATGGAGGAGGTGCTCGGCGGCGGCGTCGCCGAGGCGCTGGCTCGCACGGCGACCGCGTTGCGCGGCGATACCGAGCTGATCGATTCGCTGATCGCCCAGGCGATGTCCGTCGCGGTAACCCCCAACGGGCTCGACACCGAGGCGTTGACCGCGCTGCCCGACCCGGTTCGTCGCGGGGTCATCCGCGGCTGGCTGCTCGCCGGTGGCGCGATCGGGTTGACCGACAAGCAGATCCGCGGAGTGGACACGCTGGTCACCGCGTGGCGCGGCCAGGGCGGGGTGGCCGTCGGCTCCGCATTGCGCAATCAGCGGCTGGTCGCCGGTCGCAGCGGCGGGGTCTTGACCTTGCACCAGGAACCGGTCTAATCGACCGCCGTTGGTTTCCGGCCCGACAACGTGGCACGCTGTGCTCGTGGCAGCGGAATCGCCGGAGCTCTACCCGGGGGACATCAAGTCGGTCCTGCTAGCCGAAGAGCAGATCCAAAGCCGCATCGCCGAGCTCGGAGCGCAGATCGGCGCGGACTACCGCGAGCGGGCCGCCGCCGATGATCGCGACCTGCTGCTGATCACCGTGCTCAAAGGCGCCGTCATGTTCGTCACCGACCTGGCCCGCGCGATCCCACTGCCGACGCAGTTCGAGTTCATGGCGGTCAGCTCCTACGGATCGTCGACGTCCTCGTCGGGTGTGGTGCGGATCCTCAAAGACCTCGACCGCGACATCAACGACCGGGATGTGCTGATCGTCGAAGACGTGGTCGACTCCGGGCTGACCTTGTCGTGGCTGCTGCGCAACCTGAACACCCGGCATCCGCATTCGCTGCGGGTGTGCACGCTGCTGCGCAAGCCAGACGCGCTGCGGGCCAACACCGACATCGCCTACGTGGGTTTCGACATCCCTAATGAGTTCGTGGTCGGCTACGGCCTGGACTACGACGAGCGCTACCGCGACCTGCCGTACATCGGCACCCTGGACCCGAGGGTCTACCAGGACTGAGGTCGGCCGGACTCGGCCACTTCGGCCCGCGAATAAGACTTCCGACAGGCGTGCTCCCATGCTCGCTGCGTCGGCGTGCGCACGCGGCGGCCGCAACTTATCATCTGAACATTCTGTATATGCCAGGCGAACAGTTCGGGGTCGATGCCGGCACGGCAGGGAGGTGTCGTGTTTGGCCAATACGTCGGATACGTGTCGGGCGATGACGGCATGTACGGATTTCTGTGCCGGATCGTCCGTGAACAACTGGGTGTGCACGAACGGAACCCGGCGTTTCGCGCTTTTCGGCTGCGGGGCAGCAACGAGGTCTACGCGTACGAGGAAAAGCACAGCCGAGCGCGGGTGATCTGCAAGTTCTTCGGACCCAGGTTCGGCTGGGACCGCGATCGTGCAGCGCGGGCAGCTTATCGGGAGTTCGATGCGATGCAGGGGCTGCGAAGCTTTGACTTGGTGGGCTCACCGCATCACGTGGTGCGGCCACTGGGCGTGGACTTGGAC
>NZ_JBAPRN010000494.1:0-2853 GCF_049281135.1 Mycobacterium sp.
GCCCACACCCAACAGCACCGCGAGCAGCATTTCGGTGAGCGCCGGGGCGTCGGTATCCGCGTCCAAGTCGCCGCGCTGGATTCCGTCGTTGATCGCCCACAACAGGAACGCCCGAGTGGTGCCGACCGAGTCGATTCCGGGCCGGCTCAGCTCAGGGTGGCGCTGCGACTCCAGCGTTGCGGTGATCAAGAACGCGGCAGCCGTTGGGTTTTCGATATCTGAATCGATCGCGCCTTCGATGAACGCCGACACCTGTCGGGTTAACGTCGTCTCACCTCGCGCCCGCTGCACACTCGCGGCGACGACGGCACTGTTGGTCTCGTCCAACACCTGCCAATACAGGACGCGTTTATTTGCGAAGTAGTGGTTGATCGCCGGCCGCGTCAGGTCTGCCCGGAGCGCGATGGCCTGAAAGGTGGCGGCGTCATAGCCGCGTTCGCTGAAAACTTCCCGAGCAGCACGCAGAATGCGCTTACGTGTCTCGGCCGCCTTTGCTGCGGGGGGGCGTCCCGGCCCCCGGCTCGCGGGCTGCACCACAGCATGATTGTGCCACAGCTCACACTGCTGCCCGCCGAGTCGGGAGAACCGCTTGTTAGCCAGCGGTCGCTACGTCGCGCGGTGCGGCATCAATCCGTTGGGCGGGATGCTGCCGAACTTGCCGGCCTGGAAATCTTCGACAGCTTGGACGACCTCCGCCTTGGTGTTCATCACAAACGGGCCGTAATGGAACACCGGTTCGCGGATCGGCCTGCCGCCGAGGATCAGCACCTCCAGGGCGGGCGTCCGAGACTCCTGCGAGGCGGCGGCGTTGACCGTGATCCGGTCGCCAGGACCCAGGACCGCCAGTTGACCTTGTTGTAGCGGATGCGCGATCGGGCCGACCGAGCCACGCCCGGCGAGGACGTAAACCAGTGCGTTGTAGTCCCGGTTCCACGGGATGTTCAGCCGCGCCCCTGGTTGAATTGTCGCGTGTGCCATCGTGATTGGCGTGTGCGTCACACCGGGCCCGCTGTGACCGTCGATCTGACCTGCGATGACCCGAATCAGCGCGCCGCCGTCGTCGGAGGACAGCAGTGCGACGTCGGGGCCTTCGATGGCCTGGTAGCGCGGGGTGGCGAACTTGTCCTTCTTCGGCAGGTTCACCCAGAGCTGGATGCCGTGAAACATTCCGCCGCTCTCGACGAGTTCTGCCGGCGGGGTTTCGATGTGCAGGATGCCTGAGCCAGCCGTCATCCACTGTGTGGCGCCGTCGGCGATCAACCCGCCGCCACCGTGTGAATCTTGGTGCGCGAACCGACCGTCGATGATGTACGTGACCGTCTCGAACCCGCGGTGCGGGTGCCAGTCGGTACCGCGGGGTTCGCCGGGCTGGTATTCCACCTCGCCCATTTGGTCCATGTGGACGAACGGATCGAGCGCGGCGCTGCTGACGCCGGCGAAGGCGCGGACCACCGGGAATCCTTCGCCCTCATGACCGCGCGGCCCGGTCGTGATCGAGCGAACCGGCCGTTCGGTATCGGTGGGGCCTGCCGCGGACACCCGCGACAAGGCCAATGTGTCTGCGGTGATCGCGGGCATCTGTAGCCTCCTTGTGCTTCGGATACCCGGTATAACCGGACCGCGGTCCGATTATTCCGCTCAGCGCTCACTGCGGGCGGACTTCCCCGGGCAATTCACAGCGTGCGGATGTCCTGCACCGGCAGTCGCGCGCCCCGGCGCGGCTCGTAGGCCAGCCGGCTGGCTTCCAGCAACCGGACCACCCGGTGGCGGTGTGGGCGCATCGGTTCGAGAAGTTCGACCATGTCGTCGTCGTCGATCGGGTGTCCCAGCAACGTCCAGCCGATCATCTTGGAGATGTGGTAGTCGCCCACCGACAGCGCGTCGGCGTCGCCGAAGGCACGTTGAGCCGTCTCGGCGGCGGTCCATATCCCGACTCCGGGCAGCGACATCAGCGCGTCGCGGGCCTTCACGGGCGGCCATGACACGAGTCGCTCCAGCGACGACGCACGTTGTGCGCATCCGACGATCGTGCGGGCCCGTCCGGGATCCACGTTGGCGCGGTGAAATTCCCACGACGGTATGCGCCGCCACACCTCGGCCGACGGCAGCACCCGCATGCGGTCGGGGGCGGGCCCCGGTGCCGGCGTCCCGAATTTGGTGACCAGTAGGCGCCAGGCGCGAAACGCGTCCGCACCCGGCACGCGCTGCTCGAGGACTGCCGGGATCAGAGCCTCCAAGACCTGATCAGTGCGGCCGAGTCGCAGGTGCGGCACCCGCTCCTGCGCGGCGGCGACGATGGGGTTGACCGGTACGAAATCCGACGAATCGTCCTGGGCACCAAGCATTGCCGGAAGGGCGTCGAGGAATTCCTCGGCGCCGCTGCCCCACGCCGTGCAGTCGACGACGTTGGCTGCAGTGCGACTGATGCGCGCCGTGACGGAGCCGCTGGGCAACAGGCTGGTACGCCACATGGCGCCGTCGTCATCGAGCTGGAAAGTCGGATCGCCAGGCCCTCGGCGCAGCGGGAAAAGAGTCAGGCCCGGGCTCACCACACCGGGAAACGTCACCGTGCGAGCGCTACTCACCATCTGCTCCCACCGGATACCACAACTGCTCGATTTCGACGATCATAGGTCCGAGCGCGGCCGCACATCCTTGTCCGTCACGTCATTGACCGGCACTGCGTTCCACGTCAGGATGGCGAGGTGACCACCCCGTTCGACGACCCGCCGGCCGAGCTGGCGTGGATGTTCCTGCAGTGCCTGTCCGAGGGCGGCGACGTCGAGGAGTGCTTCGGGCTGCTGAGCGAGGATTTCACCTACTGGAACCTGCTGACCCGCAGCTCGGTTGACA
>NZ_JBAPRN010000495.1:0-1960 GCF_049281135.1 Mycobacterium sp.
GTGCGTATCAACCCGGGATGGACCGAGTTGACGCGGATGTTGTATCGCCCGAGTTCGATAGCCGTCGATTTGGTCAGCCCCCGTACCGCCCACTTGGAGGCGACATAGGCGTGCGCGAACGGGGCACCCCGCAGCCCTTCGATCGACGAGATGTTGACGATCGAGCCCCCGCCGGACCGGATCATTTCATCCACCACGGCCTGGGTGCCAAGAAAAGTGCCGGTCAGATTGACGTCCAGGGTGTGGCGCCAACGTTCGAGTTCGAACTTGCGCAGCGTCTTCCGGCCCGCGACGCCGGCGTTGTTCACCAGGACGTTGAGGTGCCCGAAGCGCCGCACTGTCTCGGCGACCGCCGAAGCCCACTGCTCCGGCTGTGTCACGTCCAAGCGTAGATAATGTGCGCTGTCGCCGAGTTGTGTTGCGACAGCATGGCCTTCGTCGTCGAGCACGTCGCCGATCACGACCTTGGCCCCTTCGCTGAGCAAGAGGCGTGCGTGTTCGGCGCCCATTCCGCGGGCACCGCCCGTGATCAGCGCGACTTTTCCTTCGACTCGTCCCACGAAAATCTCCCTCTAGCTCCGGTGGCCGGTCAGTCACGGCCATGAAGGGAGAGGTTAGGCGAGCGGCAATGCAGTCGGGCGGTTTAACCGCCGTACGTAGGCCCCTGGACCCCGTTGGTCCACGTCGTGCATTTGTTGCCGGTGCAGCACGTTTCCTGCAACTGGGCGTCTTGCCCGAAATGCGCGCTCACCTGGCTCTGGGTGTATTGGCCACCGGAGGCCTTACAGGAATCCTCGATGCCAGTTTGAGCGTGAGCGAAAGGCGCGGCCAGAATCATCGCCGTGACCGGGATGCCGAAAGCGGCCACCGGGAGCGAGCGGAAGACCGGACGTTTCATGTTTCTCCATAGTTCTCGGGGTCGGGCCCAGTTTACCGGCTGGCGCTTTTAAGACGGCCGCCGTCGGACGGTCGCGTGCGTTTCGGCCACCCGCGGCGATCAGGCCGGCGGGGTCGGGCTCATCGATCCGATGGAGTAAGTCTCGTGGCCCGTCGGGTAACCGCCGCCATCGGTAGCGATATGCACATGGTCGTAATGGTTGGCGGTTTCGTTCCCGAGGTTTGCCGTCCAGCTTGGCTTGCCGATCCCGGGGTAGATCTTCTGCCGCCAGATCACGTGGTCGACACCCCACCGTTTGGCGTTGGCCAGGGCATAACCGGCTATCTGGTCGCCGAGTTCGATACCTTCAGGTGAGTTGTGGTTCGGGATCATCACGTCGATCGCCAACCCGTTGGGGTGCCACCTCAACGCGTCTTGGCGGTACCCGCCGATGGTCGTGATCTGCGGAAACAGCAGGCTGATGGCGCGAGCTGCCCAGATCGTCTTGACCTGAAGGCCGTTCTCCGGAGCGACGCCGGCGGGCAACGCGAAGGTGAAACTCTGAGCCGTGGTCGGGGCGTCAGCCGTCAGCGATTTCAGTTCGGCAGGGCTGGCGACCCGCAGCGGTGGTGCTGGCGGCGGCGGTGCCGGTGGCGCGGGTTGTTGGAGCGCCACCGGGCTGGCGCTGGGCGCCGCTGCCGTCGGTTTTCGGTCGCAACACGGCGTCTCGGTGCTTTGGGCATACAACATGGCGGCAGAAACGGCGAGGGTCGCGCCGAACGCCAGCCAGCGGCCCCGCCCGTTGGTTGCCCGGTTACTGCTCACGAGCAGCACTTTAACGCCTGGTCAGAGGTTGTGTGGCAACTTCGGCCAGGTCGTATCGGAGCTCTTAGATCAGTAGATGACCGGCGAGAAGGCCGCTGAATTGCCCGTGCCCTGGCAACTCACGTCGACGGCGTAGTGCCCGCCGAGTTGCTGGAAGACGATGGTGATCGGCGGGGAGGGATTCGGCCCGTGAAGCGTCGTCTGACGGTTGTAGGGAAGCGCGGGAGTGCCCTGAACTCCCACCGCATGGTATTGGCA
>NZ_JBAPRN010000496.1:0-2079 GCF_049281135.1 Mycobacterium sp.
CAACTACACCCGGCTGGCCTGGGCGGTGCTGAACTGGAACACCGACGCGATTGCGCTGTATCGGGCCGTCGGCGCCGCGCCGCAGACCGAGTGGACCACCTACCGGCTGTCCGGTCCCGAGTTGGCCGCGCTGGCCGAACCGGGCTGATCGTCTCTTGATAACCAGCGCAACGTAGCCGGACTGAACAACAACGCCAACGCCGTCAACGTTACTGCGGCGAGCGGGATCCCGAACGGCGCCCGGTGCGAGCCCACGGTCAGGTACCACGCCACCGGCAGCAGCAACAGCTCGGCGAACACCGCGAGCCCGCGTCCCCAGCGCCTCCCGGTCAGTAGGGCCACGCCGGCAGCCAGCACGGCACCACCGGCCACGACGAACCACACCGCGGTTCCGAAGCCGTTGACCACCCGCTGATCGGCGCCGCCGATCGCCCGAATCAGCAGAACCGCGGCGACCAGCAGACCTGCCGCACCCTGGACTGCGACAATCAATCCCGCGCCGCGCACAGTGGCCGGAGGACGCGTGATCACCGCCTCAGCGTAACGTCGCCGACTCACCCGAAAGTCGCGCTCCTCCGGCGGTCCGCGAGGCGGCCCGCGTCGTCACCGCTCCCGTAGGCTTTGGCCTCATGCGCGCCGTGCTGATCGTCAACCCGACCGCGACCTCGACCACCACGGCCGGCCGCGATCTGCTGGCGAACGCACTCAAAAGCCGCCTGGATTTGACCGTCGAGCACACCCGGCACCGCGGCCACGGCGGCGAAATCGCCCAGGCCGCGGTTCAGGACGGGGTCGATCTCGTCGTCGTGCACGGCGGCGACGGCACGGTGAGCAACGTGGTCAACGGCCTGCTCGGCAAACCCGGGCAGCTGCCCGCCGGGCATGTGCCGGCGTTGGCGATCGTCCCCGGTGGTTCGGCGAATGTGACAGCACGCTCGCTGGGCATCCCGCCGGGCCCGATCGACGCCACCAACCAGCTCATTTGGCTGCTCGACAAATACGGTCAGGAAAAGAACTGGCGCCGGATCGGGCTGATCGACTGCGGCGAGCAGTGGGCGGTGCTGAATGCCGGCATGGGGGTCGACGCCGAGGCGGTCGCGAAAGTGGAAGCGCAGCGGGAGAAGGGCAAAAAAGTCACGCCGACGCGCTACATCACCGCAGCGGTGCGCGCGACGATCGCCTACTCCCGCAAGCAGCCGCGGCTGACCGTGGAGCTGCCCGGGCGCAAGCCGATTTCCGGGGTCTACTTCGTCTTCGTGTCCAATTCCAGCCCGTGGACGTACGCCGATGATCGGCCGATGTGCACCAACCCCGGCACCAGCTTCGAAGCCGGACTGGGCGTCTTCGGCGTCACCCGGTTGAAGGTCGTGCCGAGTCTGAGGCTGGTCGCACAGATGTTCTCCAAGCAGCCCAAGATCGAGGGTGACCAGGTCGTTCGCGACGACAACGCGGACTGCGTGCGGGTGACATGCGCCGATCCACCCATGGCGAGCCAATTCGACGGCGACTACCACGGCGTGCGCGAACGGATGGCTTTCCGTGCCGTTCCCGACGCCTTGGACGTCGTCGCTCCGCCCCTAAAAAGGCTTCCCGACCTGCGGTAATCGTAGAATGTGGCCAAAAGCACTGGCCAGGCTCCGAAGGAGTGTAGTACAAACGATTAAGGGATTTGGTAACAGATCTCTGAAGTGACATTGCCCACGGACCAACAAACCGCTATTGACATCTGTTGAGCCTGTGAAACGATCGAACGATTGCATGCAACGGTACGGAAACATTACTTGTGCCTGCGTTAACAGCCGAAGAAAATCATTCGTGCGCACAATGCTGCGCACACAGTGAGGAGTAACGACTTATGGATTGGCGCCACACTGCGGTCTGTCGCGACGAGGACCCGGAGCTGTTCTTCCCTGTCGGGAACAGCGGTCCGGCCCTCGCACAGATCGCCGACGCGAAACTGGTCTGTAACCGCTGTTCGGTGACCACCGAGTGCCTGTCCTGGGCGCTCAACACCGGGCAAGACTCTGGCGTGTGGGGCGGAATGAGCGAAGACGAGCGACGTGCACTCAAGCGTCGTAA
>NZ_JBAPRN010000497.1:0-12571 GCF_049281135.1 Mycobacterium sp.
CTCAAGGAGATGGCGGTCTTCCTCACCCACTATCTCGGCTTTCCCCTGGGTTCAGCGCTCAACGGCGCGGTCGACAGCGTCGTGGCCAAGCGGAAGAAGGCCGCGGCGAAGGGTGCCGGCGAGGACAAGAAGGCCAACGTCGACGGCGCGCTCAAGATGCACTCGGGCGAATAGGCCCGTCAATCTCAGTACGGCTGAGCGCCTTTCGGCATCACATACTCCGACGTCGGGGCCGTCACTCCATTGACGGTCGTCCCGCCGTTGAGCATGCCCGGCGCCATTTCCAGCACGTTGTTCGGGAATCCGAACGTCGGTGTGGTGAGCGCATCGAGCCGGTGCAGTTCGTCGGCGGTGAGATTCACATCGACGGCCCGGATGTTGTCGTCGAGCTGCGAAAGCCTGCGCGCGCCGATGATGACGGATGACACGCCGGATTGTGCGTGAACCCAGGCCAGCGCGACGCTGGCGACGTTGGTTTGATGCGCTTCGGCGATCGCCTCCAATTCGTCGATCAGCGCGTAAGTCTCGTCGTTGAGGAAGGAATCGACCATCGCTCCGCGATCGGCATTGTGTGTACCGCTGTTGGCACGGGTGTACTTGCCGCTCAGCACGCCGCTCTTCAGCGGGGACCAGGGCGTGATGCCGAGACCGAATTCATTCGCCATCGGTACCAGTTCTTGCTCAATGCTGCGTTCGAGCAACGAGTACTCGACCTGCAGGCCGATGAAACTGGACCAACCGCGGAAACGGGCAATCAGGTTGGCTTCCACGATCTTCCACGCCGGGGTGTCCGAAACGCCGATGTAGCGAACCTTGCCGGCCGCAACGAGATCGTCGAGTGCGGCCATCGTCTCCTCAATGGGGGTGGTGGCGTCCCAGATGTGCAGCCAGTACAGGTCGATGTAGTCGGTCTGCAACCGCCGCAGCGAGTTTTCGCAGGCGTTGATCAACGATTTGCGGCCCGAGCCGCCACCGTTGGGATCGCCCGGATACAAGTTGCCGCTGAACTTGGTCGCGATCACCAGCCGGTCGCGTCGGGCGGCGTGGCGGCCGATGTGGTCGCCGAGGATCTTCTCGGAGTGGCTTCGGGTGTAGAAGTTGGCGGTGTCGATGAAGTTTCCACCGAGTTCGGTGTACCGATCGATGATCTGTTGGGACTCTTCGACACTGGTACCCCAGCCGAGGTCTTCGCCGAACGTCATCGCCCCCAGGCACAGGGGGCTGACGCGCAGGCCGGACCGTCCGAGTGTCACGTATTGATCCAGAGGCATGATGGCGACTTTCTGGTAGATTGTTCGACTATGCGTTTGTTCACATCTAAACTAGTTCATAACTGAACGATCTGGCAAGTCGATGTCTGCGGTTGATGCGGCCAAGATCTGGTCCCTGAATTACCGGGTGCTGTTGTCGGTCATCTCCAGCGCCGAGGACGAGATCTGCTCGTTGGGCCTGGAGTCGAAGGAGTTGTTCCTGCTCGCCGAGATCGAAGAGCACCCCTACCCTGCCGAACTGGCGACGATATTGAACATGCCCAAGGCGACGGTCACCGTGTACCTCAAACGGCTGGAGGCGGCGGGCTTCGTGCGTCGCGAGATCGATCCCGCCGATCTCCGGCGCCATCGCCTGCTGCTCACGGCAACCGGGCGCAAAGTCGCCGCCGGCGGCATGTCGGCGCTGTCGGAAGAGTTCACCAAGCGTCTCGGGCGTCTCACGGCCGCGCAGCAGAAGGAACTGAAAAACTTGCTCGAGAAAATCATCTGACTGTCGTTTCGCGTCGCGCATCCTCACCCCGCTAGAGTGACGTTTCGTGCGCGTTCTGGTGATCGGCTCCGGTGCCCGCGAACATGCCCTCTTGCTGGCG
Source organism: Mycobacterium sp. (assembly GCF_049281135.1). Taxonomy (GTDB): domain Bacteria; phylum Actinomycetota; class Actinomycetes; order Mycobacteriales; family Mycobacteriaceae; genus Mycobacterium. The sequence goes on from NZ_JBAPRN010000497.1 coordinate 1,862, forward strand.
TTGCGCGCCGATCCACAGGTCGAGGCGGTGGCCATCGCTCCCGGCAATGCCGGCACGGCGGCAATAGCCGACCAGCACGATGTCGATATCACCTCGGGCGACGCCGTCGTTGCGCTCGCCCGCGAGATCGGGGCCGACCTGGTGGTCATCGGCCCCGAGGTTCCGTTGGTACTCGGGGTGGCAGACGCCGTACGCGAGGCCGGCATTGCCTGCTTCGGGCCCAGCAAGGCGGCGGCCGAGATCGAAGGGTCCAAGGCCTTCGCCAAAGACGTGATGGCGGCTGCCAGTGTGCGTACCGCGTCCAGCGAGATCGTCGACAGCCCAGCACTTTTGGACACCGCGCTAGACCGGTTCGGGCCGCCGGCCGGCGACCGCGCCTGGGTGGTGAAAGACGACCGGTTGGCCGCCGGCAAAGGTGTGGTGGTCACGCCGGACCGTGATGTGGCACGCGCTCACGGCGCGTCACTGCTCGAATCGGGACATCCAGTGCTGCTGGAGTCTTTCCTCGACGGCCCCGAGGTGTCGCTGTTCTGCATCGTCGACGGCGAGACCGTGGTGCCGCTGCTGGCGGCGCAGGACTTCAAGCGCGTCGGCGTCGGCGACACCGGACCTAACACCGGAGGCATGGGCGCCTACGCGCCGCTGCCGTGGCTACCGGCCGACGTCTACCGCGCCATGGTCAGCAAGATCGTGGAACCCGTTGCCGCCGAGATGGTCCGGCGCGGCAGCACTTTCTCCGGGCTGCTTTATGCCGGGCTGGCCATCACCGCCAACGGGCCCGCCGTCATCGAATTCAACTGCCGATTCGGCGATCCGGAGACGCAGTCGGTGCTCGCGCTGCTCGAGTCGCCACTTGGCCAACTGCTCAACGCCGCTGCGACCGGCACGCTGGCAAACTTGGGTGAGTTGAAGTGGCGCGACGGCGCTGCCGTGACGGTGGTGCTTGCCGCGGAGAACTATCCGGGCAAGCCACGGGTTGGCGACGCGATCGTCGGCTCGGAGGGTAACGGCGTTCTGCATGCCGGAACCGCTCGGCGCGACGACGGCGCGATCGTGTCGTCAGGCGGCCGCGTCCTGTCGGTGGTGGGCACCGGACCTGATTTGGCCGCCGCCCGCTCAGCCGCCTACGAGATCCTCGGATCAATTCGGTTGCCCGGAAGCCACTTTCGCACTGATATCGGCCTGGCGGCCGCCGAGGGCAAGATCCGTATTTAGAAGCCGGCCGCCTGGCCGTCGCGGCGAGGATCGCTGACCGCCAGATATCCGTCCTCGAGCCGCCAGATCGCCTGGCAACTGCCGAACTGGTTGTAGTCGTCGGTGGTGACCAATTGATGGCCCCGCCTCTGAAGTTCGTCCAGCGTCGACGGCGGAAAGCCTGGCTCGCAACACACCTGAAGGCCGTGCGCCCAGCGGAACCGCGGGCCGTCGCAGGCCGCCTGCGGATTCTGGCCGTGGTCGACGATGCGCCCTACCACCTGCACGTGACCCTGCGGTTGCATGGGGCCACCCATCACCCCAAAGCTCATCACCGGAGCGCCGTCCTTGGTCAGAAAGCCCGGGATGATGGTGTGGTACGGCCGCTTACCCGGTCCTACTTGGTTTGGATGCCCTTGTTGCACAGAAAAATCCGCGCCGCGGTTTTGCAGTGCGATCCCGGTGCCGGGCACCACGACGCCTGAGCCGAAGCCCATGTAGTTCGACTGGATCATCGACACCATGATTCCCGAGGCGTCCGCGGCGGTGAGATACACCGTGCCCCCACGAGGTGTGCCGGCAGAGGCCGGCCTGGCCCGGTCCCGATCGATCAGCGTCGCGCGGTCGCGCAGGTAATCCGTGTCGAGGAGACTCTGCGGGCTCACCGTCATGTGGTCGATGTCGGACACGTAGAACTGCGCATCGGCGAACGCGAGCTTCACCGCTTCGATCTGCAGATGCACGCTGTCGGCGGAATCCACTGGAAGCGCAGCCATGTCGAAGTTTTCGAGAATTCCGAGGGCGATCAAGGCGACGATGCCCTGGCCGTTGGGCGGTATCTCGTGCACCGTGTACCCGCGGTAGTCCCCAGAGATCGTGCCGACCCAGTCAGCGTGATGCGCCGCGAGATCGTCGGCTCGCATGGCTCCGCCGTTGGCTGACGAGTGGGCTTCGAGTTTGGCCGCCAGTTCTCCGCGGTAGAACGTCTCGCCCTGGGTCGCGGCGATCGCCTCGAGCGTGACGGCGTGGTCAGGCAACCTGACCAGCTCGCCGGGATTCGGTGCTCGGCCGGCGGACATGAAAGCTTCGGCGAATCCCGGCTGGGACTCGAAAAGCCGCACTTGGGCCGCCCACTGGTCCGCGATGGTCGACGACAGCAGAAAGCCGTTGCGAGCGTAGGAGATTGCCGGCTCGAAGAGCCGGTCGAAGTGCAGCCGCCCGAATTTGGCGTGCAACTCGACCCACGCCGATACCGCGCCGGGAACCGTGACGGAATTCCAGCCGAGCGGAGGAACGCCCTGGTCGCCGAAATACTCTGGCGTCCAGGCTGCGGGTGAGCGGCCCGAGGCGTTCAGCCCGTGCAGTTCCCGTCCGTCCCACACGATGGCGAAAGCGTCCGACCCGATGCCATTAGAGACCGGCTCGACCACTGTCAACGTGATCGCGGTGGCGATGGCCGCATCGACCGCGCTGCCGCCCTCGGCGAGCATTCGGAGACCCGCCTGGGCCGCGAGCGGTTGCGAGGTGCACACCACGTTCGTCGCCAGCACCGGCTTTCGCGGCCACGGGTAAGGCAGTTCCCATCCGAACGGCTGCACCGGCACAGTCTTTCAGCGCGCTCTGTCGTGGGCAAGCACCCGATATCGTCGTCGCTACGGTAGCTGATACCATTACGCTTCCGGCCAAGTTTGTAACCCGGCGTAGCCCAAACGAAGGTGCATCACATGCCCAAGCCCGTCATCGTCAGCGCAGTTCGGACCGCCATCGGGACTTCGTTCAAAGGCTCTTTGGTCAACACCACGCCCGAGTTCCTCGCGACCACCATCCTGCAAGAAGCCGTCCGGCGATCCGGGGTGGACGTCGCCGATATCGACGACGTGATCTTCGCCGAATCTCACTACGGCGGGGGCGACATGGCCCGCTACGCCGCGGCTGCCTCAGGCATGACGTCGGTTCCCGGTCAGGCTGTCAACCGGCACTGCGCGGGTAGCCTCACCGCCGTCGCCAACGCGGCAGCACAGATCGGCTCCGGAGCCGAGAAGGTCGTCGTCGGTGGTGGTGTGCAATCGCTGTCGATGACGCCGATGATGAACTGGCGCATTCCCGGTCCGACCCTGGAATTCGAGGAGCGGTGGATTCCGCCGACCCATGTGGAGACGCCTGATGCCCCCGGCCGCGACATGTCGATCACGGTCGGGTGGAATACCGCGCAGACCGTCGGGATCAGCCGCGAAGAGATGGATGCGTGGGCATTTCGTTCGCACCAGCGTGCGATCGCGGCGATCGACACCGGCGCCTTCGTCGACGAGATCGTTCCGCTGAAAATCAAAGGTCTCGACGACGCGCTGGTGGAGTTCAGCGTCGATGAACATCCGCGTCGCGAAACCAGCCTCGAGAAGCTCGCGTCGCTGAAGGTGCTGCACCCGGAGATCGAGGGGTTCTCCATCACGGCGGGCAACAGCAGCGGAACCAATGATGCGGCCGCGGCATTGACCCTGGCCGAGCAGGACTTCGCCCGATCTGCCGGGCTGAAGGTGCTGGGCTCGGTCAAGGCCTGGGCTTCGGCCGCCGTCGATCCGAAGGACACCGGTCTGGGCGCGGTCAAGGTGATCGGCAAGGTGCTGGACCGGGCCGGGCTGGCGCCAGGCGATGTCACGCTGTGGGAGATCAACGAGGCGTTCGCGTCGGTGCCGATCGCCGCGTGCCGCGAGCACGGGCTCGATGAGGACCTGGTCAACATCTACGGCAGCGGATGCAGCCTGGGCCACCCCATCGCCGCCAGCGGCGCACGGATGCTGACCACGCTGGTGCACGAACTGGGCCGTCGCGGCGGCGGAATCGGTGTGGCGGCGATGTGCGCCGGCGGCGGCCAGGGCGGCGCCGTCGTGATCGAGGTCTAGTCCGGTCGACGATGTGGGCCGCAACGCGGCCCGCCGAGGAGCCGGGCAATCATCCCGGCGCCTTACGTCCCTCGTCGATCAGCCGACTGGCGTGACCGAGAAGGCAATTCAGGCCGTACTCGAAGTTGATGTCGTCGGCGACGCCGATACGGTGACCCTTCTCGGTCAGCTTGGCGATCAGCGGCATGGTCTCGGGGTCGATGACCGGGCTGCCGCCGCGGCGATATGGTTCGGCTCCGGCGGATTTGTCTTGCAGCCGTTCCAGGACCGCCGCTCCCTGCGTGTGCACAGAGATGCTGGCGTAGGTGTCGAACGCGTCCTCGGGTGACAGGCCGGCCTCGACCAATGTGGCGACCGCCTTTTCCAGCTTCTGGAACGCCGCGAGCGTCGCCTCGCGGCCGAAGGTGCCGCGGATCAGGATCAGGTCGCACAGGATCGGGTTGTCCCGGAACGTCTGTCGCATCTTTCGCGCGTGATCCCGCAACGAATCCTGCCAGTCTTGGCCTTCGACGAAGGGTGTCGCGAAGTCGTACTGACCCAGCGCGCGGTCGGTCATCGCGTTGAGCAGATCGTCCTTTTTCCGGAAGTACCAGTAGATGCTTGTCACGCCGACATCGAGATGCTTGGCCAGCAGCGGCATGCTCAAGCCGTCGACCGAGACTTCCGCGGCGACGTCGAACGCGCCGTTGATGATTTCGTCGACGCTGATCGATCCGCGTTCACGTCGCTGCCGCTTGTCCGCGACGGGGGCCCTCGCCAATTCCGGTAACCTCCATGCACTCCGGGCGCGCACTGCAGCACGCTATCGTCTCGAATATCGTAAGCCTTCTGGTAGGGGCTGCGGTCGAGAAGGGCAGCGGTGCTACACAGTCAGCAGCGGCGCCATCCAGGTCAATTCGGCCGGCAGCTGCGCACTCCAGAACGACGCATCGTGGCTACCCGGTGAGAACCCGCCCGCCGGCGGGCTGGGTAACTGGGCGACGAACTGCTTGGTCGCGTTGTAGAACGGATCGCTGTTGCCGCAATCCACCCTGATCGGAATGGACGCCAACGCGGGCATTCCGAATACCGAGTTAGCCGCGAAATCGTCGGGGCCGTCGAACGCGCCCGGGGCGGCCGCCCCCGACGACATCCACAGCGCCGGGCTCACCGCACAGATCGCCGCGGTGCGGCCGGCACCGAGCCGGCCGCCCAGCAACAAGGCCCCATATCCGCCCATCGACCAGCCGAGAAACCCGACCCGGGAGGTGTCGAGGCCCTGGCCGCCCAGCATCGGGATGAGCTCGTTCAACACCATGGCGCTGCAGTCTTCGCCGGAAGCCCTTTTGTGCCAATAACTTCCGCCACCGTCGACAGCCACTACCGCGAACGGAGGCAGGCCGGCGGCGACGGCCTGGGCCAGCCCCTGCTCGACCCCGCCCTCCATCACGGTGGCCGCGCTGCTGCCCTTGCCGTGCAGCGCGATCACCGGTCGAAGCGGTTTGGTCTGACCGGGGGGACGTGCGATGGCCCAGTTGGTGGCCACTCCACCGCGCGCCGCGGACACGAACGAACCGGTCACCATCGTCGGCGCGGCCACCGGCTCCAGCGGCGGGTGCGGCGCCAGCGGAATGCCCGTGCCGGTCATGACTACCGGGGCCGCCACCCGAGGACGCCCGGGAAGCACGCGGTCCATCGCATAGGCGCCGAGCGCTCCGGCCGCGGCGCCGCTACCCAGGCGCAACACGGCACGACGACTCATCTCCGGCATGCGGGTCATCATAAAGCGCCGCTTTCGGTCCCCTCGCGGCTCCGCGACTCCTGGGTGTTTGTTCGAAAGGGCAATGCGGCACCAGCCTGGCTGGCACCATGTCCTAGGTGACTGCAGCTGTCGCTCCCGAGGGAGCCCTTGCTCCCGGGGTAGCTGTCGCTGCCAAGCAGGTCGTCGCCGCGCCGGCTGTTGCCACCGCACCGACGGTTGTCGCTGCGCCCGGCGCCGTCGCGCCGAAGGCGGTTGTCGCTCCCAAAGGCGCCGTAACCCCCAAGGGCGAACGTCGCCGGTATGCGCTGGTCAGCGCCGCCGCCGAGCTGCTCTGTGAAGGCGGATTCGAGGCGGTCAGGCACCGCGCCGTGGCGCGCCGTGCAGGTCTTCCGCTGGCGTCGACCACCTATTACTTCTCCAGCCTCGACGATCTGATCGCCAGCGCGGTGGCGCATATCGGGTTGCTAGAGGTCGCGCAGCTGCGTGCGCAGGTGGCCACGCTGTCGCGTCGGCGGCGCAGCGCCGATACCACTGCGGACCTGCTGGTCGACCTGCTCGTCGGCAGCGAATCCGAAACGCGCCTGACCGAACAGCTGATTTCGCGCTACGAGCGGCACATCGCTTGTGCCCGCCTACCCGGATTGCGTGAAATCCAGCGCCGTAGCCTGCGCCAGCGGGGCGACGCCGTCGCCGAGGTCATCGAACGGTCTGGACGGTCGGTGCGCCCCGAGCTCGTCGCGGCGTTGATCTGCACGGTCGACGGCGCAGTGGTTTCGGCTTTGGTCGACGACCGCCAGGATCCGCGCACTGTCGCGCGGTCGACGGTGATTGATGTCATTGATGCGGTGGCGCCGTTCGACCGGCGACCCATGCAGGTGTGATTCCGTTCCAGCTGAATTAGCCGTTCACACCACTCTTTACGCCCGCTACTCATCGACGACGTCGCTAGCTGTCGAGCTGCCGGCGGATCGCGGTCAACCCGCGCTGCGCTTCGTCGAGAAGGGCCGCGACGTGAGCCACCTGCGCACGTAGGTCATCGTTGTCCTGCCGTGGCGCAGCGCGGCGACGGCGGGCCGGCGCTGCATTGGGCGGCAGCGTCGGCGTGACGACATAACCGGTCGCGAAATCGCCGTACAACGTCACATCCTCTGGGCGGTGATACCAAAACAGCGCAACGTACGCGCACACCACCGCGTCGACCGGATCCTCGTCCCGGTCGAGTTGTACCGGCCGGGTCGCAGCCTCGACACGCCTACGAAGCTCCACCCAGGAGACGTTGTGGTTCACCCGCAGTCGGGGCGACGCTTTATCAAGGCCTTCGATCAGCGTCATCAAGTGCAGCAGCTCGTGCTGACGTGCCTCGAAGATCCCCTTCTTGTATTTGAGGGTTTTCTCCAAACCGAACAACGCGATAGTCGCTGGATGCGGATACACCTCGATTGCCCGCCGCGTCGAGGTCGACGCGGGGTTCATGTCGAGGGTGAGTGCGTTCGCGATCCGCGCGCCGCGCGGACTCTTGAACGCGGGGTTCTCGGTGTTCGCCGGATGGGCGCCCGCCTCGAACGCATGAAAGTCGCGGTTGAGTGCCGTCTCGCACGGCCGGGCTCCAGTTGAGTTCCGCACGATCAAAGGGGCGTCGATGGCCACCAGGCAGTCGTCGCTGACGTAGGGCTCCACCGCGGCTTCGATGCTTTCATCGTCGTGCCCCGCGCCGACGTACAGTAGCCGGCCGTCGGAGTCGACGACGGCGATACCCGTGTTGTTCTTCTCGCCCCAGGCCAGATCGAGCCCAACGAAGTGCATGAGCCTCACTGTGCCTGATCCGCGCCCGACGCGGCGCCGTTAAGCTGTGTGTTTGTGACAATCCCGAACGTCTTGGCCAACCGCTACGCCAGTGCCGAGATGGTGGCGATCTGGTCACCGGAGGCCAAGATCGTCGCCGAGCGGCGGCTCTGGCTTGCGGTGCTGCGGGCACAGGCGGAATTGGGCGTCGATGTCCCCGCGACCGTTATCGCCGATTACGAACGGGTGCTGGACGACGTCGACCTGGCATCGATCTCCGCCCGCGAGCGGGTGCTGCGCCACGACGTGAAGGCTCGCATCGAGGAGTTCAACGCGCTGGCCGGTCACGAACACGTGCACAAGGGCATGACCAGTCGCGACCTGACCGAGAACGTCGAGCAGTTGCAGGTTCGCCGTTCGCTGGAGTTGGTGTTTGCGCACGGCGTGGCCATGGTGGCCCGGATGGCCGAGCGCGCGGCGAGCTACCGCGATCTGGTGATGGCCGGACGCAGTCACAATGTCGCGGCACAGGCCACCACATTGGGCAAGCGGTTCGCGTCGGCAGCACAGGAGACTCTGGTCGCATTGACCAGGCTGCGGGAGTTGATCGATCGTTACCCGTTGCGCGGCATCAAAGGTCCGATGGGAACCGCCCAGGACATGCTCGACCTGCTCGGCGGCGACGCGGCGAAGCTGGCTGACCTCGAACAGCGCATCGCTGATTTCCTTGGCTTCGCAACGGTTTTGACCAGCGTCGGGCAGGTGTATCCGCGTTCGCTCGACCACGACGTGGTGTCGGCTTTGGTGCAGCTGGGTGCCGGCCCGTCGTCGCTGGCGCACACCATCCGGCTGATGGCCGGCCATGATCTGGTCACCGAGGGCTTCGCGGCCGGACAAGTCGGCTCGTCGGCGATGCCGCATAAGATGAACACCCGCAGCTGCGAGCGGGTCAACGGGCTCCAGGTCGTGCTGCGCGGCTACGCCTCGATGGCCGCCGAGCTGGCCGGGGCGCAGTGGAACGAAGGCGATGTCTTCTGCTCCGTGGTGCGCCGAGTCACGTTGCCGGACAGCTTCTTTGCCGTCGACGGCCAGATCGAGACAATGCTGACCGTGCTCGACGAATTCGGTGCCTACCCCGCGGTGATTCAGCGGGAGCTGGACCGCTATCTGCCGTTCCTGGCTACCACCAAGGTGTTGATCGCCGCCGTGCGCGCGGGAGTGGGCCGGGAAACGGCGCACGAGGTGATCAAGGAGCATGCGGTCGCTGCGGCGCTGGCGATGCGTGAGCAAGGCGCCGAGCCCGATCTACTCGACCGGCTGGCCGCCGACCCGCGCCTGCCGCTGGATCGGACCGCGATCGATGCCGCGCTGGCCGACCGAAAAGCGTTCATCGGCGCGGCTGGCGATCAGGTCGACGCGGTGGTCGCGGAGGTCGACGCGTTGGTCACCCGCTATCCCGATGCGGCCAAATACACGCCGGGTGTCATCCTATGACTCTGGCCGGGGCGCTCTCGCAGGTCGACTTCACCGACCTGGATAACTTCGCCAACGGCTTTCCACACGAACTGTTCGCCGTCCATCGGCGCGAGGCGCCGGTCTATTGGCACCGTCCGACCGAGCACACGCCCGACGGCGAGGGGTTCTGGTCTGTCGCCAGCTACGCGGAAACGCTTGCGGTGCTGAAAGATCCGGTGACGTTTTCGTCGGTTACCGGTGGCGACCGACCGTTCGGCGGCACGCTGCTGCAGGATCTGTCGATCGCGGGCCAGGTGCTCAACATGATGGACGATCCGCGGCATACGCAGATTCGGCGGCTGGTCAGCTCGGGGCTGACGCCGCGGATGATCTCCTCTGTCGAAGACGACCTGCGTGCGCGGACCCGTCGGCTGCTGGATGCGGTGGTGCCCGGTGAGCCGTTCGACTTCGTTATGGACGTCGCTGCCGAATTACCCATGCAGATGATTTGCATTCTGCTGGGAGTGCCTGAATCCGAACGGCATTGGTTGTTCGAGGCCATCGAGCCTCAGTTCGACTTCGGCGGATCGCGCAAGGCGGCCTTGTCGCAGCTGTCGACCGAGGAAGCCGGCTCGCGGATGTACGCCTACGGCCTGGAGTTGATCGCGTCGAAGCGCGTCCAGCCGACCGAGGACATGTTGTCGGTGGTCGCCAACGCCGCCCTTGCCGACGACGCCCCGGCCATGTCCGACCTCGAGCTGTATTTGTTCTTCAGCCTGCTGTTCAGTGCCGGCGCGGAGACGACCCGCAACGCGGTCGCCGGCGGACTGCTGGCCCTGGCCAACCATCCGGAGCAATTACGCGCGCTGCGTGAGGATTTGGACACGCTGCCGACCGCGGTCGAGGAGATGGTCCGGTGGACGTCGCCGTCGCCGTCCAAGCGGCGCACGGCCACCCGTGACGTCACGGTCGGCCGCGAGTCGATCGCGGCTGGGCAGAAGGTGCAGATCTGGGAAGGCTCGGCCAACCGCGACGCAGGCGTATTCGACGAGGCCGACGAGTTCGATATCGCGCGAAAGCCCAACCCGCACCTTGGTTTCGGCCAGGGCGTGCATTACTGCCTGGGCGCTAACCTGGCCCGGCTGGAGCTGCGGGTGCTGTTCGAAGAGCTGCTGTCGCGGTTCGGAACCGTGCAGGTCGTAGGTGATGTGGAATGGACACGTAGCAACAGGCACACCGGTATCCGCCACCTCGTCGTGGAACTGGTCTAGCGCGCCCTGACCGCTATTCCCGCCGAACGCAATTCGAGGGCGGCAAGGCCATGGATGGCGCGGGGATCCGCCGCACGCCATGCCCCGACCGGATCGGGAGTTACGGCGGTGAGCCGGCCCAGCGGCCGGTTGGCCAACGCCCGCAACGCCAGCAGCTGTGCACCGGCCGGGGTGGCGGCCAGCGCGCTCACGGTCAACTTGCGCCGGAGGAACCGAATGCGTAGCGCCAGCCACGGCACGACCACCCCGAGAGTCGGCGGGGCCGCAACCGCCAAGGCCAGTACGACGGCCAGCCAGCTGGCGGTGCTATCCAAGTTGTGGCCGGCGCCGGCGATGTCGAGTGCGGCCTTGCTGGCGGCGGTCAGCG
>NZ_JBAPRN010000498.1:0-4267 GCF_049281135.1 Mycobacterium sp.
CCTGCGGGTTGGGCACCGGCCGGCTGTTCGTCGAGGACGTCGCCGAGCCCATCGCGCCGGTCGACGGCTACCTGCCGGTCGGGCCGGTCATCCCGGACCCGGATCGGCTGCAGGCGCTCGCCGCGGCACCGCAGCGCCGACAGTGGTGGATCGACCGGATCAAGGCCTGCTATCCGCTGCTGTCCTGATTTGTGGGGTACGTGGCGTAGACGACACGGGGTGCTATCGCCAACACTGGCGGTATGAAGCGAAAAGTGCTGATCGTCGGCTTCCAGGGTGTGCAGGCGCTCGACCTGGTTGGCCCGTTCGATGTGTTCGCAGGAGCCTCGTTGGCGCTGGCCGCCCAGGGCAAAGAGGGCTACCAGCCGGAGCTGGCGTCGCTGGACGGGCAGCCAATTGCCAACGGGACCGGCCTGACTTTTGGCACGGTCAAACTGCCCAACCCACCCGAACCCGTCGACACCCTGGTGTTGCCCGGTGGTCGGGGCACCCGTCCCGATCGGCGTGACCCGCGCCTGGTCGAGTGGATCGTCGCCGCGGCACCGCAGGCGCGCCGGATCGCCACCGTGTGCACCGGAGCCTTCCTGGCCGCGCAGGCCGGCCTGCTTGATGGTTGCCGGGCGACCACCCATTGGGCCCACGCCGACAACTTGGCTCGGGAATTCCCGACGATCGACGTCGATCCCGATCCCATCTTCGTGCGTAGCTCACCGAAGGTGTGGACGGCCGCCGGCGTCATTTCGGGCATCGACTTAGCACTGGCGCTGGTCGAGGAGGATCACGGGACCGAGGTAGCTCAAACGGTGGCCCGACATCTGGTGATGCACCTGCGACGGCCCGGCGGGCAGACGCAGTTCGCCGCGCCGGTGTGGGTGGCCCGGGCCAAACGTGAACCAATCCGCGCAGTGCAGGACGCCGTCGAGTCCGAGCCTGGCGGTCCGCACAGCATCAACGACCTGGCCCGGCTCGCCGCGATGAGCCCGCGGCACTTCACCCGGGTGTTCACCGACGAAGTCGGCGAGGCACCCGGGGCTTACGTCGAACGGGTTCGCACCGAGGCGGCGCGTCGCCAACTCGAGCAAACCGACGACACCGTGATGACGATCGCGACCCGGTGCGGCTTCGGCACCGCGGAAACGATGCGCCGCAACTTCATTCGACGAGTCGGCGTATCGCCCGACCAATACAGAAAGACATTCGCATGACACAGATCGCCATCGTCGTCTACCCGGGCTTCACCGCCCTGGACTTCATCGGCCCCTACGAAGTGCTGCGCTGGCTGCCCGACGTCGAGGTCCGCTTCGTGTGGCACGAACCGGGTCCGATCACCGCCGACTCCGGTGTGCTGCTCATCGGGGCAACCCACTCGTTCGCCGAGACCCCAACGCCGGACGTCATTTTGGTGCCGGGCGGTATGACCACTATCGAACACGCCCGCGACGAGGTGCTCCTGGACTGGGTGCGTTCGGCACATCAGACCGCAGCTTGGACGACGTCGGTGTGCTCGGGTTCGGTCATCCTCGCGGCCGCCGGGCTGCTCGACGGTAAACGTGCCACCTCGCACTGGGCGGCGCTGAGCATGCTGAAAGCCCTGGGCGCCAAGCCCGTTGGCGATGAGCGGGTGGTGCACGAAGGGCAGATCGTGACCAGTGCGGGGGTGTCGGCGGGCATCGACTTGGCGCTCTGGCTGGCCGGCCAGATCGGCGGCGAGGAACGCGCGAAGGTCATTCAGCTGTCGATGGAGTACGACCCGCAGCCGCCGTTCGACAGCGGCCACATGTCGAAGGCATCGGCGAAGACCAAAGCGGTTGCCACCGCGCTGATGGCCCGCGATATCGCCAAACCGGCTCAGCTCAAGGCCGGGACGCAACTGCTGTGGAACAGCGCGCTGGGCGCGGTGCGATCCAAGGCCCGTCGCTAGCCGGCGATCGCGTCGATCACCGCGTCCGGTTGGTCGATCGAAACGAAGGTCCGTGAACCCGGCACCTCGATCAGTTTCGCGTTGCTGAACACCGCCGCCAGCCGTCGGCCCAGGCTTGGTTTGAACACGCGATCGTCCTGGCCCCAGACCAGCGTCACCGGCTTGTCGAACCGGGGCAGCCGGGTTGCCACGTCGGTCAGATCGGTGACGGCGATCCGGCGTAGCAGTGCGGCCAGATCACGACAGATCCGGGCGTCGTTCAGGCAGGGCGCGATCCAGCCGGCGGTGAGGTCGTTGTTGGGTCGGCTGATCAGCAGGCCGAAGCCCAGCGCGGAGTTTCGCAGCGCCGGCAGCCGCATCGGCCCCATCAGAGCCTTGATCGAGATCGGGCCGCGAAGCAGGCCGAACACCACGTCGAATGGGAACGGCGGGCATTGGTCGAAGGCGTCGCAGTTGGTCAGCACCAGCCGCCCGATCCGGTCCGACCCGGCGTCGACGGCCAGCTGACAGAGGCCGCCGCCGGTGTCGCTGCCGACCAGCGTCACGTCGGACAGGTCGAGGGCCTCGATCGCGTCGTTGACGATCCCCGCGACGCCCTGCAGCGAGAGCGCGCCGGCGTCCTTGACCGGAATGGTGTGTGATCCCAGCGGCAAGGTCGGCACGATGCAGCGGTAACCACGCCGCGCCAGCTCTTCGGCGACGCCTCGCCACAGCTCACCGTTGACCAAGACACCGTGGACGAAGAACACCGGCGGGTGCACCGAATCCTGCGGCCCGAACTCTTGGTATCCGATCGTTGCCTGCTTGAGCGAGAGTTGAGTCATGGGGACAGTCAACGCGTAAACCCGCTGCCAGCTCGACGCCGCGGACTGCCAAATACTGCCAACACCGCGGTGTCGCGTAGGTTCTTCGTCGTGATCAACCTGGCTTATGACGACAGCGGGACGGGTGAGCCCGTCCTCTTCATCGCCGGCCGCGGCGGTCTGGGACGCACCTGGCACCTGCATCAGGTTCCCGCATTCCTGGACGCCGGCTACCGCGTCATCACGTTCGACAACCGCGGGGTCGGCGCGACCGCGAACGCCGACGGGTTCACCACCGAGAACATGGTCGCCGACACCGCGGCGCTGATCGAGTCGATCGGCGTCGGCCCGGTGCGCATCGTGGGGGTATCGATGGGTTCTTTCATCGCCCAGGAGCTGTTGTTGACCCGGCCGGAGCTGGTGAGTCAGGCGGTGCTAATGGCCACTCGCGGCCGGCTGGACGCGGCGCGCGAGTTCTTCCGCTCTGCCGAGGACGAGCTGGCCGCCTCCGGGGTGCAGATTCCCACCGCCTACGACGCCAAAATCCGTTTGCTGGAAAGCTTTTCCCCCAAGACGCTGAGCAACGACGAGGTCGTCGCCGAGTGGATCGGCATGTTCAACATCTGGCCGATCAAGATCACCCCTGGGCTGGTCCGCCAGGGCTGGGTTGCCCCGCTGAGCAACCGGCTACCCGCGTACCAGGGCATCACCACGCCGGTGCTGGTGATCAGCTTCGCCGACGACGTAGTGACGCCGCCGCACCTGGGTAAAGAAGTCGCCGACGCGATCCCCGGCGCCCAGTTCCAGCAGATCGCCGACACCGGGCATCTCGGGTTTCTGGAACGGCCCGAGATGGTCAACGCCACGGTGCTGAAGTTCTTCGCCAGCATGGGGTACTGAGCCGCCCGCGCCGAGTGTGCAGGTTGTAAGCGCCAAATCGCCGTTTTCATGACCAGAAGCTGCACAGTCGGCGAACCGAATGCGCTGAGCCGCCGACGAGGGCTGCTGGTCGGGCTCCTCAGCGGACCCCGGGAGTCGGCATCGTCGCCCGACTAGGCTGGTCTGGTGAATCCCTCGACGGCACAGGCCCGCGTCGTCGTCGACGAACTGATCCGCGGCGGAGTCCGCGATGTGGTGCTGTGCCCGGGGTCGCGCAACGCCCCGCTGGCGTTCGCCCTGCAGGACGCCGACCGGGCCGGCCGGGTCCGGCTGCATGTCCGCATCGACGAACGCACCGCCGGATTCCTGGCCATCGGGCTGGCGATCGCCGCGGGCACACCAGTGTGCATCGCAATGACGTCGGGCACCGCGGTGGCCAACCTGGGCCCGGCCGTGGTGGAGGCCAATTACGCCCGCGTGCCGCTGATCGTGTTGTCGGCCAACCGGCCCTACGAAATGCTCGGTACCGGCGCCAACCAGACCATGGAGCAGCTGGGCTATTTCGGCACCCAGGTCCGCGCCACGATCAGCCTCGGGCTGGCCGAGGACGCTCCGGAGCAGATGGCTGCGCTCAACGCGACCTGGCGATCGGCCACCTGCCGCG
>NZ_JBAPRN010000499.1:0-2536 GCF_049281135.1 Mycobacterium sp.
GCCCTGAACCCGACCGCCCGGCGCGTGGCCGCCGTGCTGGCGCTCCGATGAACGGGCGGAACGAGCTTTCAAAGCCGTAGAAGTCGGCATTTCAGTGAATTCCTTCAGCGAGGGGCCCGAGCGCCCACATGGGCAGGAATGTGAGGGCAACAAGAATCACCGTGACGCCGGCGACCATTCCGATGAACTGCGGACGATGGGTGGGCAGGGTACCCGGGGATTCCGGTGTATGACGCTGGCGGGCGAGGGACCCTGCCAGCGCGAGTACCAGGATCATCGGCAGGAATCTGGCGATGACCATCGCCAGGCCCAGTGCGGTGTTGTACCAGGTGGTGTTGGCCGACAAGCCGGCGAAAGCGGAGCCGTTGTTGTTGGCTGCGGACGTGAACCCGTACAGCACCTCCGACAGTCCGTGCGGTCCAGTGTTGAGCATGCTCGCGCGTTCGCCAGGCAGCGCCATCGCGATGGCCGTGCCTATCAGCACGATGAGCGGGGTGACCAGGAAATAGCTTGCGGCGAGCTTGATTTCGCGGGGGTTGATCTTCTTGCCGAGATACTCCGGTGTGCGCCCGACCATCAGCCCGGCGACGAACACCGTGATCACCGCAAGGACCAGCATGCCGTACAGGCCAGATCCGGTGCCGCCGGGCGCCACCTCACCTAGCTGCATGTTAAAGATCGTCATCATGCCGCCGAGGCTCGTGTAGGAGTCGTGAAACGAATCGACAGCACCACAAGAGGTCAGCGTGGTCGAAACGGCGAACACCGAGGAGTCGGGAACACCGAAGCGTTGCTCTACACCTTCCATGGCCGCCCCGACCGCGGTCGGCACCGTGCCGTGGTGCTGCAGCTGCATCCACATCGTGAGCGTCCAGCTGATCGCTGCGAGAACACCCATCACCGCGGCGATCGCGTAGCCCTGCTTCTTGCTGCCCACCATGCGGCCGAATGTGCGCGGCAGCGAGAAGCTGATCACCAGCAACAGGTAGATCTCCAGCCAGTTGGTCCAGGCGGTCGGGTTCTCAAACGGGTGCGCGGAGTTCGCGTTGTAGAACCCGCCGCCGTTGGTGCCGAGTTCCTTGATCGCTTCCTGGCTGGCGACCGGTCCTCCGGTGATGGTCTGCTGAGAGCCGGCCAGCGTGGTCACAACCTGGTCGTGCAGGTGGAAGTTCTGGATCATTCCACCGGCGATCAGCACGATCGCGGCGATGAACGAGAGCGGGAGCAGGATGCGCAGCGTCCCGCGGACCAGATCCACCCAGAAGTTGCCTAAATCCTCGGTCTTGGTCCGGGCGAAACCGCGAACCACCGCTACCGCGACGGCTATGCCCACTGCGGCGGAGACGAAGTTCTGCACGGCCAATCCGGCCATCTGCACCAGGTGGCCCTCCGTCGATTCGCCCGAGTACGCCTGCCAGTTGGTGTTCGTTACGAAGCTGATCGCCGTGTTCCAGGCCAGTGACGGGGTCATCGGTGTCGCTGGATCGTGTAGGTGTAGCGGCAACTTGCCCTGCACCAACTGGAAGAAGAACAGGAACAGCACGCTGACCGCCGAGAAAGCCAGTACGCTACGGGCATAGGCGTACCAGGGCTGTTGGGCTTTGGGGTCGGCCCCGATCACGCGGTAGATGGCCTTCTCGACTCGCCAGTCCTTCGATGAGGTGTACACGCGGTACATGTAGTCGCCCAGCGGTACGTGGACCGCTACCAATGCCAGCACGAGCAAAGCGAGGAATGTGATCCCCGCGGCAGAAGTGCTCACCTAAAACCTTTCCGGAAGGAACAAGGCCGCGACGAGATAGACCGCCAGCAGTACTGACAGGGCGAGGCCGATGATGTTGTCGTAGCTCATAGCTTTTCGACCAGCTTTTGCGCAAAGGCAAGGACGGCGAACACTCCCACCGTCAGTAGGATGTAGGCAACCACGGACACAGCTTCTCCGTTCGTCACAAGCCGGTCAGGTCGATCGGCGATCGTGTCTTAATACCGGCATGCAAATTTAGTCCCCAACGATGAGGCCTGGGAAGAAGTTAGGCGCCCCTGGTGTGTAAAGCGCCGTCGCTAACGCTTTCTTTACAGCCCGTCGGCTGGACTCGGTTTGCGGAGAGTGGCGTTTTTCGACCCTTAGCTGGACTGTGCTAACGCGCTTGGCTTTGCTGCGTTAGCTGTGATGCGGGCTACTAAGCGAGTGGCAGACGCACCCGGAAAGTGGTTTGGCCGCCGGCGGATTCGGCGGTGACCGATCCGCGGTGAGCTTTGACGATCGAGTCGACAATCGCAAGGCCGAGCCCATTACCGGGGCCGCGGTCCGGGGCATCCTTCGCGCGGACGAATCGATCGAAGAGATGTGGGAGTAACTCCGGATCGATGTCGGGCCCGTCATCGCCTACCGTCAGCTCGGCGTAGGGCGTCTCGCCTGCGACGCGATGACAGGCGATTCCCGTCGTCACCGTCACTCCGGCCGGGGTGTGCACCCAGCCGTTGGTCAGCAGATTGCTGACCAGTTGGTGCAATCGGTCGGGATCGCCGCGTACCC
>NZ_JBAPRN010000500.1:0-4906 GCF_049281135.1 Mycobacterium sp.
GCGGCTGTCGCGCACCTTCGGGGCAATCGTCGACCTGCTCGCCGCGGTGCCATCGATCGTCTTCGGGCTCTGGGGAATCTTCGTGCTGGCACCACAACTCGAGCCGATCGAGTCCCTGCTCAACCGAGAGCTGGGTTGGTTCTTTCTGTTCAAGGCCGGCGACGTGTCACTGGCCGGTGGCGGCAACATCTTCACGGCGGGCGTTGTGCTCGCGGTAATGGTCTTGCCGATCATCACCTCGGTGTCGCGGGAAGTGTTCCGGCAGACGCCGATCAGCCACACCGAAGCCGCACAGGCCCTGGGTGCGACGAAGTGGGAAGTGGTGAGGATGACGGTGCTGCCGTACGGCCGCAGCGGTGCCGTCGCCGCGTCGATGCTGGGACTCGGCCGCGCACTGGGCGAAACCGTGGCGGTGTTGATCATCCTGCGTGCCTCCGCGTCCGCCGGTCATTGGTCGCTGTTCGACGGTGGCTACACCTTCGCTTCGAAAATTGCCTCTGCGGCAAGTGAATTCAGCGAACCACTGCCCACCGGCGCCTACATCTCGGCCGGATTCGTGCTCTTCGTCCTCACCTTCCTCGTCAATGCGGTCGCCCGCGGGATCGTCGGCAGGGCGGTCAAGGTATGAGCGCCCCGACCCTCGATTTGCCGGTCAAAAAGGCGGCGGTCCAGCCGATCAGTCTTAGCCGACGGATCAAGAACAAGATCGCGGCAACATTTTTCTTGCTCTCGTTCGGTATCGCGTTGGTACCGCTGATCTGGGTGCTGTGGGTTGTCGTCCAACGGGGCGGGTACGCGATCACTCGGCCCGACTGGTGGAGCCACTCATTACGTGGTGTGCTGCCAGAGCAGTTTTCCGGCGGGGTCTATCACGCCCTGTACGGCACCGTGGTGCAGGCCGGGGTAGCGGCGATCATCGCTGTGCCACTGGGATTCATGACGGCGGTGTACTTGGCCGAGTACCGATCTGGCCGGCTTGCCAAATTCACCACCTTTATGGTCGATGTGCTCGCCGGACTGCCGTCAATCGTGGCGGCGCTGTTCATCTTCAGCCTGTGGATCGCGACCATGGGATTCGAGCAGAGTGCCTTCGCGGTGTCACTCGCGCTGGTCCTGCTGATGTTGCCGGTCGTGGTGCGATCGAGCGAGGAGATGCTCAGGCTGGTGCCTCAAGATCTGCGAGAAGCCAGCTACGCCTTGGGAATTCCCAAGTGGAAAACGATCATGCGGATCGTCGTCCCCATTGCGATGCCGGGCATCATCACCGGCGTGCTGCTGTCGATCGCGCGGGTGATGGGCGAAACCGCCCCGGTGTTGGTATTGGTCGGTTACAGCCGGTCGATCAACTTCGACATCTTCAACGGCAACATGGCGTCGTTGCCGTTGCTGATCTACTCCGAACTCAACAACCCCGAACACGCCGGCTTCCTGAGGGTTTGGGGCGCCGCGCTGACACTGATCATCGTGGTGGCGGTGGTGTACCTGGCGGCCGCGCTGGCCAACCGGCTGATCACCATCCGGCGCCGTTGAGCCGATCCAGATCTATCCCGTACATCCGGCTACACGCAGCTTGAGCACCCTGTCGTTGCCGCGGTCGGCCACGTACACGTTGCCGTCTTTGTCCAGCGCCAGCTGCAGCGGAGTGTTGAGACCGTTGAGCGCCAACGGAGTTGGGGTACTCGAGCCGGGGGGCAGTTTCAATACCTGATTGTTGTCGTGCTCGCTGACATAGATGTTGCCCGAGCCGTCCACGACGACGCCCCACGGCACCGTGAGCCCGGCGATCGGCAGGACTGTCTGTTCGCTGGAGCCGGCGTCCAGCTTCAACACTCTGTTGTTGTCGGAGTCGGTGACGTACACGTTGCCGGCGCCGTCGACCGCAACGCCATCGGGGTTGTTGAGACCGGTGAACGGCAGCACGGTCGGGGTGTTGGTGCCGGCCGGCAATTTCACCACCCGGTCGTTCCCCCGGTCGGCGACATATACGCTGCCGGCGGAGTCGACCGCGAGCCCTTCGGGATAGCTGAGGCCGGTGAAGGGAAGCTGCGTTTGGTTGTTCGAGCCGGCGGCCATCTTCACGACCCGATGATTGAAGTCGGTGACATACACCGCGCCCGCCGAGTCAACGGCCACCGCCTGCGGCTGGTATAGGCCGGTGAAGGGCAACACTGTCGGGGTGTCCGACCCCGGTGTCAACTTCACCACTCGGCCGTACATGCCTTGATTGGTGACGTACACAGCGCCGGCGGAATCCACCGCCACCCCGCCAGGTGACAGGCGGAAGTTGAGTCCGTTGAACGGCAGCACGTTTTGTCCGCAGGACTCGGCGGCCGGTCCACCGTGCGGGCGCACCACATATCCGAATACGGCGACGAGCAGCACCGCGGCAGCACCGATGATCATCCACAGCCTGCGTCGGTCGCGCCGTTGCGGCGTAGGCGAACTGAAGTCGGGTTGCTGGGTGGCGTTCGGCCGACCGGGTAGCGAAGCGCCGGAGTGATGATTCCAACCGCCGAGACCGGCGGGCGGTGCAGACCAACTCCTCGCACCCGCGGCGGCCGCGGCAGGACGAGCCATGGTGTGTACGTTGGCCGCATCCTCGCCGTGCTGCAAAATGCTTTCAGCCTGGTGCTGCTCGGACACGGTCAGCGCGTGCAACGCGGCGTTGGCCAATTCGCCCGCACTGCGGTAACGATCCTCGGGATTCTTGGCCATGCCCTGGGCGATCACCTGATCGAGGGCCACCGGAACCGTCCCGGGGCGCAGCTGGCTGGGCCGCGGGGCAGGCTCCATCAGATGCGCGGCAACCAGCCGCTCGATGCTGTCGGCTCGGAAAGGCGGTGCCCCGCTCAGACATTCACCAAGAACGCAAGCCAGCGAATAGATGTCGGAGCGATATGTGACCTCATGGTCTCTGAACCGCTCGGGGGCCATGTACTTGTACGTTCCCAGCGTCACACCGGCTTGGGTCAATCCGGGGTCGGCGTCAGCACGGGCAATGCCGAAATCCAAGAGGTAAGCGAAATCATCGCCGGTGATCAGGATGTTCTCCGGCTTCACGTCGCGGTGCGTAACGCCGCCGGCGTGCGCGGCGTCCAGCGCGGCGGCGACCTGACGCACGATGGCCACCGCACGTGGCGGACTCATCGGCCCGGTCCGTTTCAGCACGGTGGCCAAATTGTCGCCGTCGATCAGGCGCATGTCCAGATAGAGCTGTCCGTTGATCTCGCCGTAATCGTGAATGGGCACCACATGCGGCTCGGTCAATCTTCCGGCCGCACCGGCCTCGCGTTGCATCCGGGCACGGAACATCGGGTCGTCCGAGAACTCCGGCGATATCAGCTTGAGCGCCACTACCCGGCCCTTGCGGGTGTCCTCGGCCTCGTAGACCTCCCCCATCCCGCCACGTCCCAGCAGTCGCATCAGCCGGTAGGGCCCGAACCACGATCCGACCCGTGCACCCGGTTGACTGCCGATCATCGTCGATGCTCCATCACGAGATCCCGTTCACGGCCGCCGACAGCTTCGATTGAAACGAGCTCGGCATGGGGATGTATCCGTATTGATCCAAGCCGTCCTGGCCAGCTCCAATTGTGGCTTGCAT
This sequence comes from Mycobacterium sp., assembly GCF_049281135.1. GTDB lineage: Bacteria > Actinomycetota > Actinomycetes > Mycobacteriales > Mycobacteriaceae > Mycobacterium. Next base: position 3,605 of record NZ_JBAPRN010000500.1, read on the forward strand.
GAACGCTTTTACCGCCGCACCCGTCGCGGAATCCGGGTACCTCGAGCAAACGATTTCATACGTCGCAAGCACGATCGGATAGGCGCCGGCCTGCGATGGCTTGTAAAACGACGACGTGTCGACCACCAGATCGTTGCCCTGACCGGCGAACTTCGCCCCGGCGATCGTCTTGCCGACCGAGTCAGCTGTGATCGTGACCGGGTCCGGGCCGGCCGACGTGAGGATCTGGGCCATGCTCAACTGGTGGCCCACCGCGAATGACCATTCGTTGTAGGTGATTGACCCGTCGGTTGCTCGCAGAGCCGTCGAGGTCCCTTCATTTCCGCTCGCACCCTGGCCGACTCCACCCTCGAATGTCTCGTCGGTACCCTTACCCCAGGCTCCGTCGGATGCGGCATCGAGATACTTCTGAAAGTTGTACGTGGTGCCCGATTTATCGCCGCGGAACACCACGTTGATTGGCGTTGCGGGCAGGTTGACATCGGCGTTGAGCGCCTTGATGGCCGGGTTATTCCAGTCCTTGATGCTGCCGTTGAATATCTTCGCCGTGGTCGGCCCGTCCAGGTTCAGCGACGTCACCCCGGCAAGGTTGTAGGTGACCGCGATCGGGCCGAACACCGCGGGCAGGTCCCAGGCGGGTGATCCGCAACGCTGTTGGGCCCGGTCGGGCTCGCCCTTCGCAGGGTCCAGGGGTTTGTCGGAGCCGGCCAGATCGGTCTCGTTGCCGACGAACTCCTGCACACCGGCGCCCGACCCGTTTGCGTTGTAGTCCAAGGTGTAGCCCGGGCATGCGCGGATGTAGGCGTAGACGAACTGCTCGATCGCGTTCTCCTGCGCCGTTGAACCGCTGGCCTGCAGCTTCTTCTTACCGCCGCAGGTGACGGGTACTGCCGGTGGGCCGGACGCCGATTTCGAGGTGCTGCTGCCACACGCCGATAGCGCCAGGGCGCCCGTGACCAGCAGGCTCAGCGCCGCGACACATCGGATGGCCTTCACAAAGGCTCCTCTCGGCGGCGGGCACATCGTTAACAGCAAACAGCGCCGAGCTTAATAAAAGATTAATGCCAGCTTTGTGCAGGCTTTGCGTGCGACAGCTCAGCCCTCGACGTGGGCCAGGAATTCCAGCAGCAGCGCGTTCGTGGCGGCGGGCTGCTCGATCTGCGGGCAGTGCCCCGCAGCATCGATGACGGCCGATCGCCCCTTCAGAAGCTGGTCAGCGATCTCCTTCGCCCAGCCGGGCGCTAGCAGTTTGTCGCAGGCACCCTCGATCACCAGTGCCGGAACGATGACGCGCTGGTAGGC